>NZ_JBCITM010000011.1:0-127811 GCF_039414295.1 Anoxynatronum sibiricum
CGCCGCCAGCGTTCATCCTGAGCCAGGATCAAACTCTTATTAGAATTCTTTCCCAAACCCAGTCTCTTTTCAGATTCTGGCTTCTTTTGGTTCTCTTCGCTTCTTCCTGCTGTTCAGTTTTCAAAGAACGTGTTCGTCGCATCCCTTGCCTTGCCTTATGTTGTCTTGCTCCGTGCGACTTTTATATTTTACCATCTTTCATCTTGCCTGTCAATCATTTTGTGAAGATTTTGTAAAGTTTTTTCTGGTGATAATCTCTTGCATCACTCTGCAAACAAAAGGGCAACACCTAATATAGCATAATTGAGAGATGGCGTCAATCCACTTTGCCAAAAAGAAAAGGCGCCGATAGAATAACCTGCACCTTTTACCCATATGGCCCCTATGCACAAACGTTTGGGCGAAGTTTATCTCATTTTAGATGCAATAACACTACCCAGTGCAATGGAATATAGTTTTGTTTCTGCAGAGTCTGCCCTTGACACCAGCACCACTGGAACTTTTGCACCCATAATAATACCTGCGGATGGTGCTTGCGCCATATAAGTCAATGTCTTTCCAATTCCATTTCCCACTTCTATCGTGGGTACCAACAGAATATCAGCATCGCCGCCAACCGGACTCTCAAAATCTTTGATTCTGCAAGCTTCCTTGGAAACAGCCAAGTCCAATGCAATCGGTCCTTCAACCACTACAGCGTCTCCGAACACTCCCTGTTTCTGCATTTCTTTAAGTGCAGCTGCATCAACAGTAGCAGCCATTTTTTCAGACACTTTTTCTTTTGCTGTCACGCAAGCTACTTTGACAGGGCTTATTTCAAGCGCTTTAGCAACTTCAACAGCATTAGTAATAATCATTTGTTTCTGATCAAGAGAAGGGGTAATGTTCATTCCACCATCTGTCAATAAAAGGAACTTATGATATGCAGCAGGTTCATAGATCATCACATGGCTTAACAGCCTGTCTGTGCGCAATCCAAAATCTTTATGCAGCACTTCTTTTAAAAGAATTGATGTGTCAAGCAGTCCTTTCATTAAAAAATCTGCCTTTTTATCACTGACTGCTTGTACTGCTTTTCTGGCTGATATGGAAAAATCATCACAGGGAATAATTGATAATTGCTGAAGGTCCAACTCGATTTCAACAGCAATACGCCTGATAGCAGTCTCATTCCCAAAAAGTTGCGCTGAAATAAGATCACTTTTTATGGCAGCTTTCACAGCCAGCAGGACATCCTTATCTTCCGCAGCAGCAACAGCGAGTGTCATTTTCTTCCCTTTGGCGGCATTCTCGATTAAGTCTTTCATATGACGAATCATTCTTTCACCTCAATTGTTTAGTTGTTTCCACTATAATTATACCATAGCCCACACCTTGTGTCTTCGTTATTAATGTCTTTAACCAGCAAAGTAAAAATCTAAATGATCAAGGAAGAAGCAGCTCTGCTTTGGCCAAAAGATGAGGGTCGGCGCCATTACTCCGTGCTTTTTCAATCCAATCGCGTGCTTCTGAGTAGCGCCCAGACTCCGTGGTCAAAACAGCCATGCGGCACATAAGATCTGGTTGATTGGGATGCTGCAACAGTGTTTCTTCCATCCAAAGTATTGCTTTTTCTAACTCGCCTTTGGCATAAAAAATCTCCGAAAGTTCAATAGCAGTTTGTTGATGGAAGCCTCGGATATTGATCACTTTGCCATAATACTTGATTGCATCGTCCAGCGCTCCTAGCTGATGATACCCAAGCGCTATGAAGAAAAACAGGTTCCACCAGTCATCTTTTGTTTTCTCTAATGTTCTCAATAATTTAATCCCTTCATGTGAATGTCCCTGCAATACTAATTTGTACCCCTTCTCGTATGTAACTAAAGAAGTTATCTGACTCAACTTCTGGTTGATGTGCTTCTTCTGCTTTGGGATCGTCGTCAACGACAGCGCCGTTTCCCAAGATTCTTGTGCTTTCACATAGGATTTTTGCCAACAATAAAAAGTTCCGAGGTAATAATGCAATACCATTTCATGTTGACACACTTCAGAACATTCTTCCAATAGTTGATAAGCTTCATACATAAGAGCCTTTTCGAGAGGGGGTTCAAGTTCTTGGTCAGAGCTGGCAATGCGTACATAACACCCACCTAGCATCATCGCTGCTTTAATATCAATGTTTTCACACTTCAAATAACCCCTCAGTATAACGGCTGCCTCATTAAGCTTTTTCTGTTTTTCAAATTGTTTTACAGACTCAAAGACTACTGTTTTTAAATCTTCCTGGAATCCTTTTAGAAACCTCCGATAAGTCTCCATATATCGAAAGGATGGATCGGCTCCCAACAGCAGAAGCATGCCTCTAAGGATCGTCGGAATGCTGATGATTTGATTTTCATCATTCATTTGAATGCGTATCGCCAGCTCATCTGTCAATAGCGGGACGTAGAGTCCTTCTGGTGGAACTTCAAATTGTTCGTTTCCCATCACCAACCCAGGTCTTAATTGTATAAAAGTTAACTGTTCAGTTGTTTTGAGAGCCCAATCATCAATAATTCCCATTTCATCCTCCCTGCTTTTCTTGCTTTTGATTCTTTAATCTATTGCTGTTTCCAGGTGTTCAGTTTCACATCAACTGCTTGCCAAATTGCAGCCACGCTATAGTTCTTTAAAAAGAATAATATCATCAATGTAGGTGTTGCGCTGATGATGATAATGATGCTTAACAACAGATCCGGATATACTGAATCCAGCTGCCATTAATGTGTTGAGAGATGCTTTGTTATCACTGAAAATCAATGCTCTTGCTATCTTCACTCCCGCGGTTTTCAGATCAGAGAGACCAAATAAAACAAGTGATTTTGCAATACCCTGCTGACGATAGTCCGACGAAACAGCTATCGTCACATGACATGCATGCTGTTGTTCACACATCCCTCTTGTCGCGCGCAATGCACCAATGACTTGCTGATTCGTGCGAGCGACATAGAAGTAATTCCCTTCTGTGTTCATCCACGTAATGACATCTTCAGTATTTCTTGCATCAGTGAAGGAAACTTCTTGTTGTTCTTGTTTTAATTGCTGAAAAAGGTTAAACATATCAGGCGCATCCTGAAGCGAGGACATATGATACTGGATTTTCAAATCATTCCCTCCTCCCAGACTCCACAAAGTTCCAGTTCTTCTTCCACGTTAACAACTGGTATGTGTTGGTTTCTGGATGTTCTATTGCGTGGATATATTATTAACCAGTCTTTTCTTGTTTCCACCATCGCAGAATAATCATAGGCAGCAACTTTAAGATGGCCATTTTCTATTTTAAGTTGTGCAGGCAAACTGAACATTTTAACAAAAGGTAAGTATTTTTTTGATGGCATCTGTTTCATATCTGGAAAATACTTCTCACGAAAACGAACATGATGAAGAAGTTCATGTATTAGTTCCTTGTTAATTGGCGCCATCGTTTCATGTATTTCATCAGGTAGTTTCCCGCGATACCCCGCAAGCGCACAGTCGTAAAGAAGTGCGTGATCAACAAACATGTGATCATCAACAATGGTTTGGTGCAAATACCGACGTAGTATATCAAACTGTTCAGCCTGACCAATTTGGCGCTGCCATCCACCCGCTTTTTTCCATAATAATGCCAGCTCGCTGAAATAAGCAAATGGTGATTTCTTCGAAAGATCCAGCGTTAGCCGTATTGTTTCGCGGTAATGTCCATGATTCCAATAGCGTTCCAATACTTCTTCCACCTGTTTGAGTTGAATGATTTCACTGTAATTGATGGCGTGAGATTCAAGAACCTCATAGGGCGGATGATCTTGATACACATAGCCATAATCCAACATCTTATTCCGCAGGCCAGATCCTTTAAGAAGTTTGAGGAAGCCCAGTTGCAACATATCAGCCTGCAGGTGAAACACCTGGTCAAAAGACGTGCGAAACTGAAATATATCTTCGTAAGGTAGTCCTGCTATTAAATCAACGTGTATATGAATGTTATTTGATCGGATGAGCCGCTGAATCACACTGAACTCTCGTTCTTGTTCCTGTGATCTTCCGATTGCTTTGAGGCTTTGCTTGCAGGTGGTTTGAATACCAATTTCAAATTGAAACAAGCCCGGTGGAACAGTTTCAAGAAACACCAACATCTCTTCGGTCAATAATCTCGAACTGATTTCAAAATGAAAATTCGTAACGCCATTATCATGTTCTTTTAAAAACTGCCATAATTTCATTGTTCTGTTATGATCCGCATTAAAAGTGCGATCAACCAGCTTCACCTGCTTCACTTGTGCATCGAGGAAAATTTCAAGTTCCTTAAAGACTTTCTCCAAAGGAAAAAAAATAACCCCTGAATCATTTCCCGACAGGCAAAATTGACATGAAAACGGGCAACCGCGTGATGTTTCGTAATAATAGATTTTATCATGCTCCATGTTTGGTTCATACTCGTAGGCTGATAGTTCCAGTAATGCAGAGGTCAAGCACTGTTCATCAGGATTTGAATATATTTGGCCACGTATTCGATAGTTAATTCCCGGAATGTTTGTATAGTCTTTATCATTCGCCAACGCATCTACCAGTTCAAAAATCTCTTCAACACCTTCTCCTGTAATAATAAAGTCAATTGCATCGCAGGATTTCATGATTTGCTGCGCATCATATGTAACCTCAGGTCCTCCCAGAATGATCTGCATTTCTGGTTTAATCTTCTTTAAAGAGTTCACTATCTTAATGATAATTTCGATGTTCCAGATATAACAAGAAAAAGCAACAACATCCGCTTCTGACAGATATAGCTCCCGAAGAATTTCCTGATAATCATGATTGATTGTATACTCAACAACAGACACTTCAAAAGCATTTTTTAATCGAGTATTGAGGTATCGAACTGCCAGATTTGTATGAACATATCGAGCATTTATGGCTGTCAAAATAATATTCAACGATCAACTGCCTCCCGTAGGTACGTCCCTTATTGTTAAAGTTTTTAGTACCTGATGTCTTTTATTATAGCATGGCTAGCCTTCAAAACAAATATCATCAATTATAAGAGCTTAAGCAGACTCATCATCAGCCAAGTGCACGTCTGAATTAAATCAGGAATTATTTTATGTAAACCTATTGCGATTTCATCCCACATTGTTTATAATGGAAAGCAATTGATTACTCAGGAAAGGTGGCCGTTATTTGTTTCCCCAAACTCATGCAATCATAGCCAGTCTCATCTATGACGATGTTTTTAGGCACCATCGCATAAAGCTGAACAAAACCCAATTAATTTATGGAAGTATCAAACCTGATTTATATTCAGGTTTGCCTAAACTTAAACACTTTAAACCACAGTCTTTTTCAACTATCTGCCAAGAAATTACTGTGCTGTCGCAGAAGCATACTCCCGACAACAAGGCAGCCATTGCAGCCTTGTCACAAAAGATCGGTATCGTGACACATTACATTGCTGATTACTTCTGCGTTCCTCACAATGACCGAAAAACTTATCAACACCATTTCATTAATCACTGTCAATACGAAGCCAAACTTCACCAAATGTTTAAGCACACAATTCACACTCCCAATAATATTCGAAATAACCAGTGGATTGATTTTTCACAATTTGATCAAGTCACGGGCTATCTAGATGATCTTCATAGTGTTTATCAATCAAGAAGCGAGAGTTACTTGAATGATTTGAACAGTTCTGTTCATGCTTCTCGCTCTGTTGGACTTATGGTTGTGCAACAGTCCATGTGCCACACCGAAGCTCTTCATGCAACCGCATAATGTTATCAACATATGTAAGCGGGTATCATGTGCCCGCTTTTATTGTGCACACACACTATCATTATTCCGCCTTGCTGATTGATTTGATTTAGGGTTGCATCTGCAAACTGGTTGGGATAAAATAGTTTCAGTAAAACCTTGAAGAAAGCGAGGCTTCCCATGGAAAATTTTAACCATATTTCTATCGAAAACATTTCCAAGAAAGACTTTTTAATGATTCTGCAGGCCCTGGAATATACCGGTGAACACATGCATATTCAGGCCTTTATTGATTTAAAGGACGATTTAATCCAACAGTTAACAGCATTGTCGGATGTCACGGAGGCAGAGTTAATGTCATTAATGCAAAGCTAGTCCCGGAACAATGCACAAAACCGGAACCATCGGATTATTTCCGATAATGGTTCCGGTTTTTTAGGTTATTATTGTCGCTTCTACATTTTTTCTGGAGCCTGGATACCAAGAAGGGATAGCCCCGTGCTCAGCGTTTCTTTGACCGCTGCTACCAGTGCCAACCTGGCATTTCGCTGTTTCGGCTCTGCATTCAATACCGGATGATCATGATAGAATCGATTGAATGCTTGTGCCAAATCAATGATATGGCGCGTCAAAATGGAAGGTTCATTTTTGTTTTTAGCATCAACAATGCTGTCGCCGAATTGTTCGATCTGCCGAATCACCTCATAGCTGATGTCGTCGGTTAAAAATTGCCCATCCAGATGATTGGATTGGCCGATGGCGGCTTCAGAAGCTTTTCTCAGAACACTGCAAGCACGTGCATGTGTGTATTGTACATAAGGACCAGTTTCACCTTCAAAACTAAATGCGGTTTCCCATGAGAAAGAAATATCTTTGATGCGATTATTACTTAGGTCATTGAAAACGACGGCTCCAACACCCACAGCTACAGCCGTTTCCAATTTATTCTCCAGGTTTGGGTTTTTCTCTTCGATAATTTCCTTAACGCGATCAATCGCACCATTAAGCACTTCATCCAACAAAACAACGGTTCCTTTCCGCGTTTGGATTCTTCTTCCTTCATGGGTTACACGGCCAAAAGGCAAGTGTAACAGATCCAAATGCCATTCGAATCCCATCAGCTCTATTACTTTGAACCACTGGGCAAAATGTAGTTTTTGTGAGTAGTCAGTGAGATACAGACATTTAAAGAAATCATATGTGTTTTTTCGATAAATGGCAGCTGTAATATCGCGGGTTGCGTAAAGAGTGCTGCCATCACTTTTTTGAACCAGACACGGCGGCATTCCATAGGCTTCAAGATCAATCATTGTGGCACCCTGACTTTCTGTCAGGAGATTTTTATCGGCCAAATCACGAAGAACCGGTTCCATTTTGTCATTGTAAAAGCTTTCACCGGTATAGTAATCAAACTTCACGCCTAATAAGGCATAGATTTTTTCCAATTCTTTAATCGTCTCAGTACTGAACCACTTCCAAAGAGAAAGAGCCTCTTCGTCTCCTTTTTCCATTTTAGTGAACCATTCTCTGGCTTCATCTTCCAAGACAGGATTATCTTCTGCTTCCTCATGAAACTTCACATAAAGATCCAGTAGCGACTGTATTGGTTCTTTTTCAATGGCTTTGGCATCTCCCCAGTTTCGATAAGCAACAATCACTTTTCCAAACTGTGTTCCCCAATCACCTAAGTGGTTAATTCCAATACATGTGTATCCCAAATGAGAGTATATCTTATAGAGTGCATTCCCAATGACTGTCGAACGCAAATGTCCGACATGAAAAGGTTTGGCAATATTGGGAGCAGAATAGTCTATGCAAATGATCTTCCCATTTCCTTCCTTCGAGCTGCCAAAAAACTCTTTCTCAGCCAATACTTGGTCTATCATTTCTTCTGCCAGTTTTTTTCTGTTAAAGAAAAAATTAACATAAGCTCCTTCGTTCATGCATTTTTCAAAGATATCGGGATAAGTAATTTTATTGGAAAGATCTTCTGCAATGAGCTGCGGAGATTTGCGCATGGTTTTCGCAAGCCGAAAACAAGGGAATGCATAATCACCCATATGTGCTTCGGGGGGAGTTTCAATCATAGTTGAAATGTCACGCATATCAATCTCCGGCACATGAGCAGCGATAGCCACTGCCACCATTTCTTTGTATTGATTCATTATTTTGCTCCTTCCATTCAAGTAGTCCTGCTTCAATCCAAACTGATTAATGCATGTGCTCTTATAAAGGATTATTTATCTGGATAATAGTCCGTCACAAACTCGTATACACCACGAACAGCTAAACCGTTAATTTCAGCAGGGATTTCACCTTCAATTTGCAATATCACCCTGTCAATACCCGGCAGCGTGATAAGAGAGTTCACCAACATCGCAATGGTTGCCTCCGTATCTTCAATTGATCCCGTCATATTATCAGAAAAATCACTTGAAAGATTAACTGTTGTTGATCGACCATCCTGTAGAATGGAGAGGAGTTGTGTTTCTGGAGGAATTGGATTGACCAGCTCCCCCATACCTTGTTGGTTAATCAATTGTTCAACAACAAAGGCAGCCAGAGAACGATCCTCTAATTCCGGGGCGTCTTCACGAATACTGTATGTATCAGAAAATATATATGGTTGATCACGATGTTTTAAGTATAAAACATAGTACACCCGTTCAACCGACTCTGCTTCCAGCGAATCCGTCTCTGCTTCTTCTGATACGTCATTCTCAACTGTCTGGGGAGGCCCCACAGGAGATTCCTCAGGTATTGACCGGCGACATGCTGTCGAAAAAACCAATGCCAATCCCAGTAAAATTAGAAATCCACTCTTTTTCAACATGTTATTTTGGGAGAAAAACAAACAATCACCTCACAAAGTCGTTATTTGACAAATCAACAGCAAATACTTTTGAAGATTACCCATTCAAGTGAGATATTTCATCGATCTGATTTTCATTGAATACTTGTATATCATGATTTTTCAAAAGCTGTGTTAACACCCCACTACCCTCAATTAACCGACCACTAAACTCTCCATCATGAATATGATACAAGCCGCAACTCGGGCTGTTTTCTTTCAGGATCACCGCCTGAACATCGCGACTTTTTAACACAGCAAGCACCTTTTGTGATCCAGATAAATATAACTGCGTGACATCAGCGCCTTTTGAGTTTATGATAAATGCCTGACCCGACAATACATCAGCACCTGTTCCGTTCTGAATTTCAGCAGGTTCGCGGGGAGTAGGCAACCCTCCCATCACCTCCGGACAAAATACCATAAGAGGATGATCTGCACTCAATAAATGTAGTCCTAAACAGTTTGCTGCAGTTCCATTATAGCGACAGGGGACTCCCATCAGACATGCACTGATTGCAATCATAATTTCCCTCCATTTCCAATGCTTCCATCAATCAATTCTTTTTGAAGGTTGCAATCGTTACACCGGCGCCGCCTTCACCATACTGACCATCACGATATTGTGATACCAACCGATGACCAGACAACATCGTCTGAATGCCGCGTTTCAATACCCCCGTTCCAACGCCATGAATAATGGTTACTTGTTCTCTTCCACTTAGATAAGCATCATCCAGAAATTTATCCGCCAAATACAATGCTTCTTCTAAATCAGTCCCGCGTATATCAATATCCGCCTTGCTGGTTTCTGCTTTATTTTTTATAATTCTCTGGACGCCCTTTTGAATGTGTTGCTGTTTGCGGTTTTCTTTTATAAGACCACTTATCGGGAGCGTCATTTTCATCATCCCCATTAAAACTGATGCATTTTCATTATTGCTATCTATAGAAATAATGCTTCCTGTTTGGTTAAGGGATGGAATGCGTACTTCATCGCCTTTTTTAAACGACTTCTCGCGACTTTGACTTTTATCATCAGATTCATTTGACAGCAGGAGTTCCGATTCTCCTCCCTGCACCTCATCCAATTGTTCCCGAATTCGATTTCTGATCTTTTCTGTTTCGCGGCCAAGGCTCTGTTGGTGCGCCGCATCTTGTGCTTTTCTCAGTTCAAGTATTGTCTGATCAATCTCTGTCTTCGTTTTTTTGAGGAGTTGTTGTGCCTCTCTTCGAGCTCCAGCTAAAATCGTCTCTCGCTGATCTTCCAGTTTCATTTTTTGTGCCTTCACTTGCCCCAAGATTGTTTCTGCTTCAAAACGAGCCTCAGAAGTCATCTTTAACTCTTTTTCTATTTGTATACGATTCGTTTCAATTGTTTGAAGCACATCTTCAAAGGCAACATTCTCTGTCGTCAATAATTTCCTTGCATTTTCAACGATATGTTCATTTATTCCAAGTTTTTTAGAAATTTCAAATGCATTGGATTTTCCTGGTACACCGATCAATAGTCGGTAAGTCGGACTCAAAGTAGCTATATCGAATTCTACACAAGCATTTTCAACACGTTCATTTGTTAATGCATATTGCTTAAGTTCGCTATAGTGAGTCGTCGCAACCACTGTTGCAGAAGCTCGTATTAGATGATCAAGAATGGCCATGGCAAGAGCTGCTCCTTCGTCGGGATCAGTGCCCGCTCCCAGTTCATCCAATAACACAAGTGATCTTCCTGTAAAATGTTGCAGAATCTCAACAATATTCGTCATATGAGAAGAAAAAGTGCTCAGACTCTGTTCGATGCTTTGTTCGTCTCCTATGTCGGCAAAAACTTCTTGGAATACTCCCACAGTCGTTCCATAGTCAGCTGGTAAATGCAGTCCACTCTGAGCCATAAGAATAAACAGACCTGCCGTTTTTAAAGCTACGGTTTTCCCGCCCGTATTCGGACCTGTAATGACCAGCGCATTATACTTTTCACCAATCGAGATGTTGTTCGGGACCACCTGCTTCAGATCTATCAATGGGTGACGTGCGTTTCGAAGGTGAATGACTTGATTTTCCACCACAGAAGGTTCGACAGCTTTCATTTTGACTGAAAGGAGTCCCTTCGCCATCCAGTAGTCCAGATACTGCAGTTTTTGCTGATTATCGCTCAGTGCCAATGCATACATGGCTACTTCATCAGTTAACTCCATTAAAATACGTTCAACTTCCAGCTCTTCTTTTAGTTTAAGTTCTTTAAGCTGATTATTTAATTCGACAATCGCCATCGGTTCAATAAACAGTGTCGCTCCGCTGGAAGACTGGTCATGCACCAATCCTGGCACCATATTTCGATACTCGTGCCGAACAGGAATAACATATCTTCCCTGACGGATCGTGACGATAGGATCCTGTAAATATTTTTGTGTTTTGACTGACTGTATCATTTGATTAAGCTTTGATTTAACCGCTTCATTTTTTTGCTGAATTTGCTTCCTGATTTGACGCAAAAGCAAACTGGCTTGATCCGAAACTTCAGAATCACTTATAATGCATGTTGTTATTCGCGCTTCTAGTGCTTTAACTGATTGAACTTGAGATACCAGACTGTCAATCCTGGGCAATTTTTCGCGCTGGTCGATGGACTGCATATGTGAACGACATTTTCGTGCCAAAGACAGCTGCCGCGCCACCACAAGGAGTTGTCCCGGGTCAAGTGCAGCGCCTATATCAGCCCTGCGCAAAAGTATACTGATATCTTGGAGTCCCGATAAAGGTATGGGGCCTTTTTGCATGATCAGTGATTCGGCTTCACTTGTTTCTTGCTGCAATTCTTGAATCTGCAATAGTTCAGTTTCTGGGGTAGTTGATTCTGCGAGCAGCTGTCCCAGTGGAGACTGACACTCCAATCCAAGCATATCAATAATTTTATCATATTCGAGCACTCTCAATGTTCGTTGATTCATAATGAATGTCCTTTCCTGCATGTCTATATTGCTATTCACTATTTACCGACATTATTGTAGCACAGTTCATCATCTTAAGCCAGCTTTGATGACCTGTGCACGAGAAGAAACAGAAGCCTAACCCATCGAAAAAAGGGCCTCTCCCCATTATGAGGAAAGAAGCCCAGTTATAATTGAAAGCTTAAATCATGTTGTCAGCAGAGTCCAGCACGCGATCGAGAATGGCCAGTGCTTCCCGCAACTCAGCTTCAGTGATGCACAATGGTGGTGCGATAATTAGAATGTTCTCGTGGCTGTAAGTTGCAAAGCCTTCATTTTGAAGCATCCCTAAGATTTTTTTCATGATTTTTTCAGGATCTTTACCATAAGGTACAATAGGTTCTTTTGTTTCTTTATCTTTCACAAGTTCCACGGCTGAGAAGAGTCCGATATAGCGCACATCTCCCACACATGGATGTTTCACTTTTAGCTCTTCCAGCAGGCTCCCCAATACCTTGCCCAGGTTTTTGGAGTTTTCAATAAGCTTTTCATCCCGATAAACGTCAATGGTGGCGCAGGCTGTAGCACAGCCCATGGGGTGACCATTGTAGGTGAGACCGCAGTACATCACATTGTCATCAAAATAAGCTGCAATTTCTTTGCTGACAATGGTACCACCCAGCGGCAGGTATCCACAAGTGGCTCCTTTTGCAAAAGTGATAATATCTGGTTTCACATCCCAGTGATTCACTGCAAACCATTCACCGGTACGGCCCCAGCCAGCCATGACTTCGTCGCAAACCATTACAATTCCAAATTCGTCACAAAGATCTCTCACGCCTTTAAGATAACCTTCTGGTGGTATGATAATCCCATTGCTGCCAGTGACTGTTTCCAGGAAGATAGCAGCCACATGTTGAGGACCTTCGTAAAGAATTTGTTCACGAAGCTGACCAATATAGTATTTGGTAGCCTCAGCGTCATCCTTAAAGGGGAAGGGGGCCCGATAGACATAAGGATCAAAGAACTTCACAAAACCGGCAATACCTGGTTCGCTGGCAAACCGACGAGGTTCTCCAGTGAGATTGGCAGCTCCATAAGTAGCTCCATGATAGGAGCGATAGCGGGAAAACACTTTGTGACGGCCTGTGAACATGCGGGCGATTTTGATGGCATTTTCGTTTGCTTCTGCACCTGCATTAGTAAAGAAGACCTTACCCATATTGTCAGGAGCTACTTCGATAACTTTTCGGGCAGCTTCAGACTTGGCTTCAAAGGCATACGCAGGTCCCATGAATGCCATTTTGTCAGCCTGATCCTTGATGGCTTGAATCACTTTTTTGTGACCATGTCCAATGTTCATATTGACCAATTGTGATGACATATCAAAATACTTTTTGCCGTCAGCATCCCAAAAATAAATGCCTTCTGCCTTGGTAATAACCAGCGGGTTTAATGCTCCCTGAGCACTCCAGGAATGAAGGTTGTACGTCAAGTCATCTTTTTTGACCTTTGCCGCATCTTGCATGTTGTCGCCTCCCTTTATTTGTTCATCACATTTCCAAAAAGTTCTTCATCAGTGGGAACTACCGGAGCAAACGGTCTGGATACCCAAGTTGTGTTGATCATATGTTTCCAGGTGATATTTTCTGAAACGCTGTTACCTCCCCAGCTTCCACAACCAAGACTAGTGGTGAATGGCATTCCATTGAACCAGTTTCCCGTATTGGCAGGCGCCATTCCTTGCCGGATGTTCATGCGGCTTACTTTCGTCTTCAAAGCAAGTTCCATAATGTGTTCTTCATTAAATGAGTGGATACCGCAGGAGTGACCCATGCCTTGGAATTTGGTAATGGTGTTTACAAGGTCAACTGCATCGCTAAATTGATCATACTTGAAAGCCGTTGTTACAACTGACAGTTTTTCACCTGAGAAAGGATACTCGGCTCCAATTCCAGTTTCAGGAACGACGTAGAACTTGACATCTTCTGGAATTTTTAGGTCAGCAACCTCTGCAATGGTCTGTGGTGATTGAGCAATGATCTTAGGATTCAAGTGACCATCAACCCACATCGCAGCCTGAAGTTTTGCCTTTTCTTCAGGATTCACCACATATCCACCTTCGTTTCTCAATGCATCCAAAAACTCATCATAAATATCTTTTTGAATAATAAGTGAGTTTTCAGCAGAACAACTGGTTGCGAAATCAAAAGTTTTACTGATTCTGATTTTTTCTGCCGCATCTTTAATATCAGCAGTTTCATCAATGACTACAACAGCATTTCCTGCTCCCACACCATATGCAGGTGTTCCCGAAGAATAAGCAGCATGCACCAGACCCGCACCACCGGTGGCTACTACCAGGTCGCATTGTTTCATTAGTTCGTTGCTGATTTCAAGTGTAGGATCTTCAATCCCAATAACCAGATCTTCAGGAGCGCCAAAACGCTTCAATGTTTCTCTCATTAAACCCACAATATATGTGTTGGTTCTTTTAGTTCTGGGATGGGGAGACATAACAATCGCATTTCGACCTTTGATGGCATGTGCAGCTTTGACTGTCGGTGTAGCTTCAGGATTTGTGCATGGAATCAGTGCTCCAATCACTCCAATTGGTTTTGCAATTTTTGTGATTTGCTTTTCTTCGTCAATCTCAATGACACCAACCGATTTTTTGCCTTTCATATCACGGACAGCGCCTTTTGCTTTTGCCATTAACTTGTTGTATTTTCCTTCGTAGTTCCCCATTCGCGATTCTTCAACAGCCATTTTGGAGATTTCTTGCGCCGGTCCATCTTTCACGATATTCCATACCAGCGCTTCAACCAACTCATCCACTTGCTCCTGCGAATAATACTCAATGGCTTCCTGAGCTTTTCGAGCTCGTTCAATTAACCCGGCAACATACTCAACAGCTTCTTGATTCATTTGATCCATCTGAACGCCTCCTAGAATTAAATTATGATCCGGCAAATGCCGGGGCAATAAATAGTGAATCGATCTGTTTGTTTCAACACAGCGATTATTATGCAAGTACTGTGCCACAATTCGCGATGACGAGCAAAAACTGAGATGAAAGAAGGTTAATTCGTTAAAGCATGGTGTTTCCTATGATAAATTCCGCCATTCTTCTGTTGTTTGCAATGATGGCATCATCAAGCACCTCCTTTCGATTCATTAATGACTCATCTAATGGCAAAGGGCTTGAAAATGTCTAAATGATATCAACAATGTCAGTGTCCACTTCTTTGAGCAGTCTTTGAATCGCTTGATTTAAAAATGTATCATTATTGATCTTAACTGCCTTGGTATTTGATGTGATATTTGTTCATTTTTCGAACAATGGTGGGCTGACTCACATCCAGCACTTTTGCAATCTCGCGGGTTGTTCGGTGCTTTTGGGCAGCAGCCGCGATCACCTGTTTTTCGACTTCCTCCACCGTCTGCTTTAATGTGCTTTTCACAGAAAGTCTCATATCTTTTTGGCGATGGTCTTCTCCTAAAATAAATCCCGGCAAATTCTCTGGCAGAATCTCCTTTCCTTTTGTTGTAATAACGATTCTTTCAATTATATTTTCCAGCTCTCGAACATTTCCTGGCCAGCTATAACGCAAAAGCACATCAATTGTATTTGAATCAAGGCGTTTCTCCACAGCAAATTTCTCATTATACTTTTTTAAAAAATAGGTTACCAACGGAAAAATATCTTCTTTTCTTTCTCTTAACGGAGAAAGATGTATGGGAACAACATTAAGTCGATAATACAAATCTTCACGAAATTGATGTGTTCTCACCATCTCATTTAAATCTTGATTTGTGGCTGTGATAATACGTACGTTCACGGGTATTGGTTTGATTCCCCCGACACGCTGTACTTCTTTATCTTGAATTGCATGTAATAACTTAACCTGTAAGTTAATCGGCAACTCAGAGATTTCATCAAGAAAAATAGTGCCGTTTTGTGCAACTTCAAAGAGACCAGGCTTGCCTTGCTTTTTAGAACCTGTGAAAGCACCTGCTTCATATCCAAAAAGCTCTGACTCCAAGAGAGATTCCGGAATTGCCCCACAGTTCACTTTAACAAAGGGCCTGTCCTGGTTTTCGCCAAAAAGATGAATAAACTTGGCAATTTCTCCTTTTCCGACACCCGACTCTCCCGTTATAAGAACTGTCGAATCAATTTGTGCCAAACGTTTCGAGAGTTGTATAACATCTTTCATTTTCTTGCTTTTGATAATCAACGTGCCGATGCGTTCTTGTTGCTCTTCCTTCAGTTCTTCCAGTGTGTTATGCACATCTTCAAGCTGGTTTTTAAGGGATATGAGTTCTGTCATATCCCTGGAAGTGGTAATAATTTTTTGTATATTGCCCCTTTTGTCAAAAATGGGAGTCCCTGTTGTCATTAGTTTTTTTCCGTGTCGATTATTATGAAGAATGGTTACCTCTTCTTTTTTTGTAAAAGCCATTTTGGCAACAGATGGATAAAACAGCCCTGATTTTTCCTGCTCATCAATATTCTTCCCAATAACATTCTCTTTCGAGACCTGATACAGTTGGCTGGCTGCTTTATTCATCCATTGAGTGATCCCGTCTTTATTGTCAATGAAAATAGCGTCCTGGGCAGAATCAAAGATCATTTTGAACTCTTCTGTGCTTGCATTTGAAATAACGCTGGCCATATTTTCAATATCAAAAAACATAGCTCCGAAGATGTATCCTTCCTGGTCTTCTGCCATCAGATATGTCTGTACGAGAACATCATTGTCTTCCAGCACCTTCCAGTTTTCCTGTCGGTTCTGTTGTAAGTCTGCAATAAATGCAGCAATTTGTTGCTCATTTCCAATTTTTTTGCGATATAAATCGAGAAAAAAGGAAGCCCTTTTGTTTTGATAGATGATCTGACCATTCTCTCGAATAATCACCATACCCGCCGGAATCATATCCAACAACTGATTCACAAATTCCATTCGCATTCCTCCAGTCTATTGCAACATCTCATTAACCCATCGACTTCATACCAATTACCAGTAAAACAGATGTTAATGTGACTGATTCAAAAATAGATCGTAAGCATCTATTCAAAATTGTATCACAAAATATAGGTATATTCAAATAGCAACATCCCCCTTTCTCTAATCATCAACTGAATCTTTATGTTTCACCGAATCCACCCAGAGATATAAATGTATATAAGTGATTGACCTGATACAGTGGAAATTCATTCGCCAGAACCACTGTCTTAAAGTATAATAATCAGTGACAGTTCTAACAGATTGTAAACTGCATCATAGAAACGATCAATAGGGGGTTTCAACGATGAAAACCAGCCACGATTTCTACCAGCTCATTAAACAGCATTGGACGCAACGCGACTTGCTTCTGCAAACAGACTCATCAATTGATCTGATCTTTTCATTCTTGGAAAGCGAGGCATTTTCAACGGAATTGGAAGCAATGATTTCGAAGAATCATTTTACATGCCGGGAAGTGCAGAAATTATGTGAACCTATGCTTCAGACAATGTGGGCTGAATCTTTCCCTGAAGACCCCTTATATTACATTTATCAATTTGCCTTGTCCAAATCTTTCCCTGATGCAGTTGAAACCAAACTGGATCCCCGACTGGACTCAGGTTGCCTGTTTTACTTGGAAGCACTGCGGGCTACCTTATCCATCCAGCAAGAACATGACAGCGAATCTTTTCAGGCCCGTTATCCCCTCCAGCTTGAGTTTCAGAGCGATGACGATCAAGGCGAATACTCGCGTGAGTATAGCAGATTCATTCACGCTTTTAAAAATGAATATGTTATTGAAATGATGAAACTCAACTTTGAAGTCACCCAACATAACACGATGGACCACGTTAGCGGCGTCCATTTTTTAGCAATGCGTATTGCTAAGCAACTGCATGAGTTTGGCACCCCGGTGGATTTAGGGAAAATTTCAGGCGCTGCCGCAGGTCATGATTTGGGAAAATATGGCTGCCGCAGCTTTGAAAATAAGCGTGTTGCATACCTCCATTATTATTACACCGAACAATGGTTCAAATCACGAGACATCTTCAATATCGGTCATATTGCTCTGAACCACTCAGTTTGGGATCTGGAGCTGGAAAACTTACCTCTCGAGTCATTAATTCTAATCTATAGTGATTTCAGGGTTAAAAACTCAAAAAACAAAAATAATCAATACGAAATGTCATTCTTTAGCTTGTCCGACTCTTTTTCTGTCATTCTGAGCAAACTTGACAATGTTGATGCTGAAAAGGAAAAGCGTTATATACGTGTCTATGCCAAGTTAAAAGATTTCGAAGACTATATGATTGACCTCGGTGTCCAAGTGGATCCAGACAAACCAATCGGAATTTCTGCCAGAAGTCGAAAAAAGTATTTCTCTTTGATGCAGGGTCATGAAATCACCCAGAACTTGAAATACTTGGCCATACAGCATAATATTCATTTGCTATATAAATTTCGTGATGAGGATTCCCTGAGCGAGATTATTGAAATTGTTCGAAACGAGAAGAATGACAAGATTTTCAGGGAGTATCTCGGGCTGTTTGAAGAGTACACTGCCTATTTAACTCAAAAGCAAAAAATTGTTACATTGAGATTTTTATATGAAAAACTGACACATCCTGAAGAAGACATTCGCAGACAATGTGCTGAATTGATTGGACAAATCATCAGTTGCTTTGATGAAAATTATCGCAAAGAAGTGCCCGAAGATGCAAAACTTCCAATGCCAGATATCACCAGTTTTGACCTTTTACGGGAATATATGAAACTCTTTTTATATCCAGACCACAAGATCACCGAACTACATGCTTATTGGATTCGATACAGCCTTAAACATATGCTTATGAAACTTTTGAGCCGTTGCGAGCAGAAATTTATCAGTCTCTATAAGGAAATCCTTCTGGAGTTCTTTGAAGAATCAAAAAATATACATGACCAGCCAGATATTCATTTGCTGAATATTATTAAAGGGATTCCTGTGTATCCTGGTGACCCTTCACTGACCATTTTCTTTGACTACGTTATCTTCTCTCTTTCCAACCATCGATTGGAAGATCTTGATAATGTTGACCTTCGCATGTCCATCCTCGAATCAATCTATTATCTGGTCGATTTTTTTGCCGAAGACAGTGAAGCTGTCCAAAGAATTCGACACCTTTTTACAGATAAACCCAACAAATCTCAGGTGCCTGCAGAAAACTACCTGATGTATAAACTCGCAAAAAAATTGTTTGCTGAAGAAAAGATGATTACACCGTATCATGAGTTTTATGAGTTGGATATTCACAAGGTTCCGGATATCCATCTGACAAATCTTAAGTCTGCAACAAATTGGGTTACCAAGAGAATCCATGTTGAATTACTGCAGGAATATTTGGAACAAAACCCGACATTAAATAAACTGTACACAGCTATGCATTATTGCAATCTCTTAAAAGTCAGCTCAGTTGAGAGTGTTCGAATTCAAGCTGGAGAATCATTGGTAAAGCTCTTTCCACACCTGCCTCTCGAACAACGGAATGACGTAGCCATTGAGCTTCTTCGCGCTCTTGAAATTGACGGAGCTCAGCATACAAAATACATTCCTGATTACCTTGGTCAGATTATCATATATCTGCAGCCCGTTGAACTTGATGAAATGATCACTGATCTAAATGAAAAACTGAAACAAAGCAATACAGAAATAAACTCACTACTGATGAAGACAATTGGCGTTTTCATCGAAAACTACCCCCGTTACAGGGAATTTTTTCAAGAAACTGATGAAGGTTATGAGTATCGGCTTCAAAAGATGCTCGGTATCCTTCTCAATGGGCTGGTTCACCACCAACTTCAAATTCAACAAATCTCTTTCAGTGTCCTTGGCAAAGATGTGTTTGGTTCCAACAAACTCTCGTTACCAGAAAAATATCAGTTATTTCTGATGACTGCCAAAAAAATACTTACTCTTTCTAAAGAGACAGAAGATCATGAGCTTCTATTCCTCACTAATTCTTCTGGTTTAAATCATCTGTACCGATTCATTTCTGACTATGCTTTTTTTCATAAAACCATCGAAATTCCAACGCCAGAAAGAGTCGCTTTTTTTCCTGGTTCCTTTGACCCCTTTACACTTGGACACAAAGCAATCACAAAAGCCATTCGCAACCTTGGTTATGAAGTCTACTTAGCTGTCGACGAATTTTCATGGTCTAAGAGAACACAACCAAACTTAATCCGAAAAAATATTATCAACATGTCTATAGCCGACGAGTTGAATATTTATCTCTATCCTGAAGAGTTGCCTGTGAATCTGGCCAACCCCGTAGACTTACGCCATTTGAACAATAATTTTCCCGATTCCAGTGTCTACCTTGTAGCAGGCAGCGATGTGCTCATCAATGCCTCTGCCTATAGTGACCCTGCCAATGAATATATTTTAAGCTTTCCCCACATCGTTTTTGAAAGACGCAATGCTTCTTATTCGCCAGATAGTCACGCTCGCCTAAACAAGGTGTTGGAAGCGCTGCTTCACCCTTCGGTCCGATTGAATCTGCCGACACAATATGAAGAGATCAGCTCTACTCAGATTCGGAACTATATTGATGAAAACCGGGATATTTCTCGAATGATTGATCCCTTAGCGCAGCACTTGATCTACAAGAGAAACCTGTATCGAAATGAACCCCAGTATAAGTCAATGATTCAAACGATTTCTCTTGATGTGGATATTCGCGATCATGTCACTTATGAACTGATCAACAACATCGTTTCCACATTCCATCAAAATTACACATACTCATTTAAAAATATTGAGCAAGTGTTTGCAAAACCCAACGGTCGATTGATATTAATTCGGGATGTCAATCAAAATGGACGCATTCTGGCTTACGCAGCCCTTCACTGGATCCCCTCTGAACAGATTTTCCAGGAGTTTAGAGACCGCAACATCTCTCAACATATTCGCGAGCATTACAGTGGGCGCATTATCCTTATTGACGGAATTTTTTCAGTAAAGGATCATCCTTTTGAAAATCTAAATCAAGTTATACTGACAGAAACGCTCACTTACTGCCTGAAAAACGACTACGGTTATGCGATTTATCAAAACAAAATCGACGAGAGTACTCCGACAGAAGTCGATGAAATTCTCAAACTTCACGGTTTTTCTGATCTTTCTTTCACACCAACATCTCAGCCTGTCTATACGGTTGACATGTCAAATCCATGCACCCTGAATCTGGATATTATGACAATCATCAAAGAGCCATTTAAAAGTAATCAGCATGTTCAAAATGTGATTAATCGAACGCGACACCGTATGCAACAAGTACTCACAGAACTTTATCCTGGTCACTTATTGTTGTCCTTTGATCGCAGCATTATTGACGAAACGCTCATCAAAAAAATCTGCCATGAAAATGAGATTCCCCCGGTGCCATTAACGCCCAAGCGCATGGGTGAATCGATGTGTGTTCCTTTTGGCAATGTGTTGAATCGCAGTATCGTTCCGAACACAATCACCAAATCACTGCATACAGAAAAAATGTTTGATCCCGACATGAAGCACTTTACTATTCGCTCTTTTCCATACTACCTAGATCTCAAACATCAAATTCGAATGATCAAGTCATTTAATCGTCCGGTCATTCTTGTGGATGATTTGCTTAATAAAGGTTATCGAATTCGAGCCCTGGATCCATTACTCAATGAGGAAAAACTAGAGGTCAAAAAAATCATCGTGGGTATTTTGTCAGGCAGAGGAAAAGAATTGATGGAAATTCAAAACCGGGCTGTTGACAGCGCCTATTTCATACCCAAGCTGCGTCTCTGGTTTAATGAAGCGCTTCTTTACCCTTATATTGGAGGTGATTATTTATGGAGAGGTGAATACCCTAAAAGCAATCTATTGCCTTCCATAAACCTGATTTTACCCTATACATCACCAGCCTTTATCAAAGGGGTTACCAATCGCCAGTTGTATAATATGTCCGAAGTATCCATTCTCAACGCGATTGAAATTCTAACTGTTCTGGAGAAAGAGTATCAAAAACTCTATGAACGAAAACTGACATTGGCACTTCTTGGAGAAGTCTTTATTTATCCGCGTTATCCCGACAATGGGCCTTACATGGAATATGATTTCAGCATCTCAGCTTCAGAGCATCTGAAAAAAGATCTTGAGCTACTGAAAAGACTTGAATTAATGGTGATAACATCTTAATTGTATAATTGTATAACGATTTTTCATAGGCGGTGATTCAATGATATATTTTTACCAATTGTCTCAAGGTGTGGCCGCATCTTTCCTATTCTTCCCTGATTTGCCAAAGGCAGATTTTGATGCAGTAATCCACCGGTCACCTCTCTTTTTCTTAATAACCAGATCGGCCGCAAACAGTCAGGTGTGTGCTTTATTGCATGAGCCTCATCATCTATTTTTAGATCAAGAATCTTTGGCATTTCTTTGCCGAAAGTCAAATGTGCATAATGAACATATAGTCAATGAATCTGTTAGTCAACTTCCAGAGTGGCTGGTTCAAAAGATCAAACATCAGCAGGTATTCCTGGTGAACACCGCTCATCCCCGTTGGCAAGATCGACTCGCTTTCTCTTTTCCCCGCAAAAAACGAGTTCATTTAGCCGGATTGGGAGATGTGGGCAGTACATTGCTCACCGGGCTTCGACTTCTGGGGAAAGATGATATTGATTGCATTGGCATCTTTGATTTATCAGAAAGCAAATTGCAACGATGGATCAATGAAACCAACCAAATAGGAGACTTAAACTTTCCTGACTACCCTCCTGTTTTGCCATTGACTGAACCACAACTGTTTAATTGTGATTTGTTTATTTTCTGCATAGCCCGTCAGGTACCCGGCCTTGAAGTAAAGAAAACCGATGTTCGCATGGCTCAGTTTGATGCTAATCGAATTATTATTGAAGAGTATGCCCTCAAAGCAAGAGCCGCGAAATACCAGGGAATTTTTGCAGTTGTATCAGATCCAGTTGATCAGCTTTGTGTCGCCGCTTACCGTAAGAGTAACGAAGATGCCAACGGTAATTACGATGGTGAAGGATTAATACCAGAACAGGTGAAAGGGTTTGGACTGGGAGTCATGAACGCCCGGGCACACTTTTACGCGAAGCAACATCCAGACACAATCCACTTCAACCAGGAAGGCCGCGTTTTTGGACCACATGGCCAAGGCTTGATTGTCGCCGATAGTATTGACCACTTCGATCCAGCCCTCTCTGATCTGCTTACCAGCCAAACGCTGAGTGCCAATCTGGTGATACGGGAAATCGGCTTCAAGCCTTTTGTCGCTCCGGCACTTTCATCCGGTTGCCTGCCGTTGCTGGCAACTCTGCGGGGAGAGTGGCACTACAGTACTGTTTTCATCGGTGGTGTCTATTTTGGGTGCCGCAATCGCTGGCTGACTTATGGCCAGGAATGGGAAACGCTCATATTTCCAGATGCGCTTTATCAACGATTGCAAGATACTTATGCCCGATTGGAGCAATTTCCATGTTAGTGCTTATTCGACCGAAGGCTACGCAGAACTTCATCCAATTAATTAATCAGTTAATCCCTTATTCACCCAACCTGATCATCGATGAAGCTACACAAGTGGTCCCCCTGCCCACCTCAATTAAGGAAAACTCGCCCGCTTTGTTCATCATTCTTGCCGTTGAACTTGATGACATCGGCAGTAACGGCGACTTATTACCAGTTCTTTATGCTATGAAGCGTCACTGGTCAGCAATACTGAAACATTCGGTGGCCATGTTAATGGTAAAAAGTCCTAATGAATGGCATACAAAAACCTTCTCGTCCTGGCTCATATTCAATCTCAATCAGTGGGGGTGTCGTTTTATTGGTCACCCTTTGGTAGAAATGATTCCCAACCTTGAAAATCTTGGCCGCTGGGAAAAAACAACAAACATTGCAAAAATACAGTTGCTTCATGACTTCAGTCAAAAAGCAGTCGAAAGACTAATGTCATTTGACCATTGTTTATCACCCAAGCCAAAGCTCGCCGTGCTTCATGCCAGTTCAAGAAAAACTTCCAACACGTTCATGCTATGGCACTTGGTTAAGGAGCACTTAAAGCAAATTGACATAGAGGAATTTCATGTGGCCAACGGCACCATCATTGACTGCATCGGATGCCCATACCAAACATGCGTTTACTATGGCCGCCAGAAAAGTTGCTTTTATGGCGGTGATATGATCCGGGAGCTCATACCTGCTATTGAACAGGCTGATGCACTCCTTTGGCTATGCCCCAACTATAACGATGCCGTTTCAGCCAATTTGATGGCTGTCATCAATCGTTTAACTGCTTACTATCGCACACATTCCTTTAACGGAAAACAGCTGTTTTCAATTGTTGTATCAGGGAACTCTGGCGGAGATGCCGTTGCCAGACAGCTTATTGATGCCCTTTGCATAAATAAGGGTTTTCAGCTTCCTCCAAAATTCTGCTTATCTGCAATCGCCTATGATCCGGGGAGCATTCTGGAAGCCGATGATATTAAAAAAAGAGCGGCAAGTTACGCCGCTCAAATAACAGATTCATTGTTTATCAGTCAATCAATTGAGCCATCCTGTCGAAAAGGGGAGCCGCACCTTTAATGCGATTCTCATTCCCGATGATGCAATACTGGTTTTCGGCCATCATTTGCCGTATCAAATGACTGTAACCGCGAATGGTGTCTGCACCAGTTTCGATGATTTCCAGTCGTTCACGATGCTCATCCGTCACAGTTAAACCTGCTAAGTAACGGGCATCTGCCTTTTCACCTTTCATTGAGGGGGTTAAGGGGGCATCTAACCGACTCATCGTTCCAATGATGTATTTTGTCATTTCCCGGTGACTGGCATCAAATTTTTCAAGGTAATCTGCTAACTCTTGATACACTTTTAGTGTTTCCTCCAGATTCGGGTCCCTATATGAGACAAAGTAAGCATCACCATTCCGAAACAAGCCAGTCATTGCACCATATGCGCCGCCAGCAACCCGGATTCGCTTCCACAGGTAATCCAGGCTGCAAATAGTTTTAAGCACTTGCATGCTTCCGGAGTAAATATGGCCTAATTTTTTAAAATTTGATGCCTGGGCAACATACTGTACTTTGCTTGACAGATAGAGGCCTTCTCGTTGATAGTTGACACATTTTAAAGCCAATGGATCAACCGTTTCCAATGAATCCGGCAGTTGCGAAAAGAACTTTACCATTTCATGTGAAAAAGCTTCGAAATCCTTTTTTTCTCCTGTAAAGCTGGTTAAGCTGCCCTTCTGTACCAAGATCCGCTTAAGAACTGACTGTATCGTTGCAATAACAGCATCTATTTGCTCATTAAAATCCCTTTCAAGGGAGACAATAAAGTGGTAGAACAGAAGACCGCTGGTAGCTTCCTGAAAAGCAGCTTCTGGAGAAAAGTATGCCAGTGCTCTTTTGGATGCCACTAAATGCCCCTCGTGAAGAAGGTTCATTTCTAATCGGGATTTAATTTCACGTATAACTTCCCGAATTCGTTGTCGATCATCCCAACGAGTATGCAACAACACTTCCTGAAGTAAATGCCAAAATGACCCATTCTTTTCAGTCAATGATTTCCCTCTAATGGTGAAACGATGAATGCCGTCGTCTTTACCTGAATAATTTGGATAAACTTCCGGCTTAAAATAGAAGCCTCCCGTATGAAGGTTGAGTGCATTGGACAGTGCTTCATATGAATAATTATCTGTGCTGATTCGACCAAGCAAGGCTGCCAAAAGCCCCACATAAGGCAGCTCTTCCTGTGTTAGCGGCGCCATATCGAAATAGATTCCTGCATATTGGATGCGATTCGTAAAAAGATCGTGGAAAAGTACTTCTGTTGGATATCCGGACATAACACTGGTTGGAATTATTTCCGGCTCCGCCTGAAGATCTTCCCTGGTCAGCAAAGGCATCACCGCTAATTCCTCTTCAGTATGTGCCGTTTCCTGCCATTTTTCCAGTTGTTGATTCTTCAGAATCAGCTCATCCAACATCTCCACTGACATTTGCTTTTTCATTTTTTCCAGCCGATTTGACAGTAGAGTCTCCCTTACTTCATTCATTCCCGGGCTTGGTGTCAAGACCAATGTGTTGTAATGCTTGTTTTCCAACAACATGGTTTTTATCAAATTCTCAAAATAGGGTGTGGTAAGCGCTTCTTTGATACGTTGCAGCGGACCTTCGTACGCTAAATGAATGGATGGCATTTCATCATAAAGCCAACTCTCCATTATTTTCATGCCATAGATAAGCCCTTTGGGATAGCGACCATAATCAGCTTCTCTCAACTTGAACTCGTGAATGTTAATGACAGCTTCAATCAACTTTTTGTCAATGCCATCGTCAATGAGCTCCTGCAACGTTTTTCGAACCAGTTTGGTAAAGCTTACCAGCTTGTCAGCTTCGCTGTTCTTGATAATCACGCTAAAGACCGGCTGTTGAATACTACTGTCATATGAGCCAAATACATCTTTACCTAATCCCTCTTTTATAAGAGATTTCTTCAACGGAGCAGCCGGCGTGCCCAATAATAGATAATTCAACATCTCCATTGCCAATTGATGTTCAGGGTCAGTGGCCAAACCGGTGACAAAGTTCATACTCAGATATGTTTTTTCTATCACTGATTCTTCTGAAGCTACCGGATATTCTATTAACAGATTTTTTTCTGGAACAAATGGTTGCTGAAGAGGGATCGCAGAATCAACGAGAACTCTATCAAAATGACTTAGGTACTCTTCGTTGATCAATGCCAAATGATTATCAATTGGTCCGTTCCCATACAGATATAAATATGCGTTTGATGGGTGATAATAGGTTTGGTGAAACCGGGTAAACATCTCTTGTGTCAGTTGGGGAATGATCTCAGGGTCTCCACCCGATTCAAAACCATATGGCGTTTCTGGAAAAAGAGTTTCTTGAATTTTACGAAATAGTATTTGCTCAGGAGACGAAAATGCCCCTTTCATTTCATTATAGACAACCCCCTTAATTGTCAGAGGCTCTTCCTTTGATTTTATTTCATAGTGCCAGCCTTCCTGTTGCAATATTTCGGGCTGATTGTGGAGATTTGGAAAGAAAACAGCATCTAAATAGACATCCATTAAATTCCTGAAGTCTTGTTCATTTCGACTTGCAATTGGGTACATGGTCTTATCGGAAAATGTCATTGCATTCAAAAATGTATTCATCGAACCTTTCGCCAACTCGACAAAAGGATCTTTCAAAGGGTATTTTCGCGAGCCACAGAGTACTGAATGTTCTAGAATATGCGGCAAACCCGTGCTGTCACCGGGCGGCGTTCGAAAACTAACAGAGAAGACCTTATTATCATCTTCCGATTGAAGGTAGTAAAGACGGGCACCGCTTTTTTGATGCACCATCTCATACGCAGTTCCTTCCACCTCATTCACTTTAGTGATTTCTACAATACGAAATCCATGTAATTCTTGTCCTGCAGAATAACTCATTGATGTGACAACTCCTCATTCTTATTTATTACCTGTAACAACCGTTTCAAATAACAGCCATTATACTTATACTGGCATTACTCTTCCAAGTCATGATCTTGAAGCAAGGCATTGCTATAGCGGTGCATTGTTATGGCTTGGGTCAATGGGTTTCCCCAATAAAGATTTGGTAATTTGATTGATTTCAAAGTAGATGCGCTCAAGATCCAACGTTTTCATTTCCTTCTTTTCCATTATGATTTTACCATTGATAATAACTGTATCAACATCTGAAGCTTGGGCCGAATAAACCATAGAGGCTTCCAGATTTAAACGAGGATACAAGTGAGGCTTGTTAAGATCTATTAAAATCATGTCTGCCTTCATCCCCGGCTTTAAGTCACCGATTTTCTGCTGCAGATTTAATGCCTGCGCTCCTTGGGTAGTAGCCATTTTTAATACGGTCCAGGCAGGTGCCGCTGTCGGTTCGCAGGTTGAACCTTTCGCAAGCAATGCTGCCAGATTCATTTCTTCAAACAGGTTCAGGTTGTTGTTGCTTGAAGAACCGTCAGTTCCAAGAGATACCGGTATGCCTGCCTCCAAGAGCTGTGAAAGAGGAGCAATCCCATTGCCCAGTTTAAGGTTGCTGGCCGGATTATGCACCACATTAACCTGCTTGTCATTGAGGATCTCAAAGTCGGCAGGATGAAGGTGCACGCAATGAGCTGCCAAAGTGTGGTGCCTGAAAATGCCCAAATCATCCATATGCTGAATTGGAGTGCGTCCGTGTTTTGAAAGGCTGTCTTCCACTTCTTTCACACTCTCTGATAAATGGATGTGAATTGGTATTTGTAAATCATCACACAGATTTGCTACCTTTCGAAGAAATGCATCGTCGCAGGTATATGGCGCATGGGGCCCTGCCATGACTGTAATTAATCCGTTTTCTGCCTGATGCCAATTCTTGACCAGCATTCTTGTATCAGACAAGCGCTCGGTATCATTTTCAGAAGAACCTACCAAGCCCTTGGCAATGGAAGCGCGAATACCACTTTGGGCTGCTGCTTTGGCAGTTTCTTCCGACAAAAAGTACATATCTGCAAAAGCAGTCACCCCTGATCTTATCATTTCAGCAATGCTCAGCATTGATCCCCAGTACACCTCCGAGGCACCCATCTGATTTTCAACCGGCCATACTTTTTCTGTCAGCCATTCCCAGAATGGGATATCATCTGCATAGTTACGCAGCAGTGACATGGCACTATGTGTGTGTGCATTGACCAGTCCCGGCATCACCAGATAACCAGACCCTTCAATGATTTTATCTGCCTTAAAATCTTCAGGGACTTCGCCGACAAAAGCAATCATATCATCAACAATTCCAATTGACTTTTGTGCCAGTGTTTGATCCCAAATTGTCATTACTTGCGCCTTGCTAATTAGTGTTTTCAAGCCGTATCCACTCCTTCATGTTTTTTATGTCAATCATCTTAAGCTTTATCAGGGTATTTCACCGCTTGCTTCACGTCCAGCATCAACATTTGAATGCGTCGATTTCCCCTGAACTCATTTACCTGCGGGAAAAAAACAAGGTCATAAGGCGCATCTGGCTTCGAACACAGCTTCCGATGTTCATCCGAGATCCCAAAGCTAATGATTTCGATGTTGGAAATATTTTTCTTTCCTGCTTGCATGAACTGTGATATTTTCAGATGTTGCCCTTCTTCTCCCATGAAATTAATGTGACTATCAGCGCCTATCTGGATATTTTTCATTAAAAAATATGGCTTTTCATTGCCCATGCCGTAAGGTTCCAGCCGTTTCATAGTTTCAATGAACTCTTCTGTAAGATCCTCTGGCCAGATATGATCTGTCACTTTGATTTTCTTCAGCAATAAGTCCGGCATCTGCTCTTGAACTTTTAATACCCTTTGCTGTAGGTAATCTCTCAGTTGATGGATATTTTCCTGCCTGATTTTAAGGCCACAGGCGTTGGCATGCCCCCCAAAGCGCTCCATTAAATGGGATGCCGGCTTTAGTTCATTAAACAAGTGAAAGCCTTCAACACTTCTCCCGCTTCCAGTGTATACTCCCTTTTCTTTAGCCGGTGTTAACACCAGCGTTGGTCGATAAAAAGCATCCCGCAGACGGCCGGCAATAATTCCGATGACCCCTTCATGGAGTTCCTCGCTATCAACCACAAGAAACGAATGCTGGTGAAACTTGTCAACAACCAACTGATGACAAATATCAATTCCCATCTCCTGAATCTTTCTGCGTTTATCGTTTAAATACCGCAACCGCTCTGCCAACATCAAAGCAGTTTGACGTTTTCTCGTCACCAGCAACTGTACTCCCATTCTGGCATCATCAATACGGCCAGAAGCATTAAAATGTGGCCCGATGCGAAATCCCAGTTCACGTACGCCTATTTGATCTTTTGGAATGGATAGCACTTCCAACAAAGCTTGAAAGCCGGGTCTCTGTGTGGTACGCATCCTTTGAATTCCATATTTTACCATAGTTCGGTTTTCATCCCGAAGCGGCACAACATCACATACTGTGGCCAATGCGACTAAATCAAGGAGGTTTGTCAGTCGTGTTTTGGGTATATGTAGTCTCTTCTGCAGCGCCTGCGCCAGTTTAAAGGCGACTCCACAGCCCGAGAGTTCTTTGAAGGGATAATCACAGTCAGGCTGCTTCGGATTAACCACCACAGTATCTGGCAGCTGATCACCCGGCATGTGATGATCGGTAATAATGAGTTTCAAACCTATTTTCTTGGCATATTCTGTTTCATCCACCGCACTTATACCACAATCCACCGTCACTACTAAATCAGCCTGATAATCTTCTTTTATCTCCAGCAACGCTTCCTGATTCAGTCCATACCCTTCTTCTTCTCGCAAAGGAATGTAAAACTCAATATTGGATGTCATCGGATAAAAAAAATCCAGCAATAGTGCAACCGATGTCATGCCATCAACGTCGTAATCTCCATAAAAAACGATTTTTTGTTTTTTATTCAGAGCATCAATAATTAACGTAACCGCTTTGTCCATTCCTTTCATTTGAAAGGGATCATGAGTGAGTTGTGGGGACTCTGACAAAAATTCTTCCATTTGGGCGGCTTCTTTCACACCTCTGCTCATGAGTATTTTTTCTATCACCGGATGAAACCGACCAGGCAGTTCACCAAGTTCGTGATGATTAGCTGATATCCATTTTGTTTCATAACACGCCTTCATGAACTCCCTCCACAAAGCAAATCGTTTAAGTGACAGATTATATCGCCAGCTTTTCCCTTAATCACAAGGTCATACCCCGAAGCGGCTGGCACCATTTCCTGATTGATGAAAATCGTCTTTCCGGCTGTCATTAAAGGCAACTGATTCACAGGCGATACCTGCAAACTTGTACCGATGACCAATAGAACGCTTGCTTGCTGAATCACTTCAATAGCCTTCTTCCATGCATCTTGTGGTAACATTTCTCCAAAAAGAACCACCCCTGGACGCAACCTGCTGCCACAGACGCATCTTTTTCCCATGATGAAATCATCCGAAGTGGCTTGATGTCCATGGTCAATGCAACACACTTTTTTTAATGCACCGTGAAGCTCATACACCTTTTGACTGCCTGCCTGCTGATGAAAACCATCTACATTCTGAGTGACAATAGCATCAACCAGTCCTCTGCGTTCCCATGCCGCCAGTATTTCATGCCCCTTATGTGGATGACAGCGTTCAAGGGTTTTAAACCGCAGTGTATAAAATTCATGAAAAAGGTCGTATTGTTGATTCATAGCTTCTGCTGAAGCTACCTCCATTGGATCAGTTTTAGTCCACAAACCGTTTTTTGAGCGAAAGTCCGGAATACCGCTTTCTGTAGACATGCCGGCTCCTGTGAAAACAACCGTCGAAGACGATTCCTTGATCCAGGCTGCTGCCTGTTCTTCAGGTGTATGCTCCTGGTTCATTGGTGTCGCTCCTTTCCATATCAGATGCAAAATATAATGCGCTGATTATTCTATTATGCTTTCTGTAAAACATGAAACATGGTACAGTTTATCATATTTTCAGCTGCAATTGAAATTCCCGGTTCAAATTCACTCCTATGCATCAAGTGCGTGAAAGGTTTTTCAAAACTGTTCCATTGTGTTATCCTTATGTTATAATGAAAATCTGTTTGATACTCGCCTACCACCCATTTATCACTATATCAGGAGGGATCCCTCAATGAATATCTTGTCACAATTAAATCCATTTGCCGTCATCATCATCCTTTTTATTTTGACTGTTTTTTTCAGTTCACTTGTTATATCCGTCACGATTCGGAGCAAATACCGACAACTGGGTGAAAGCCTTCAGCAGTTAAAAGATGGCAGAACTGGTCACCCCGTACTGCAGGGTATTCTTGATAGCTATTGTACTGCTGCCAAAGGGAATCACCATGAAGTGAACACACAAGCCATCATAGAACGTCACTTTAACCATGATTTTCGTTCTCTGAACCTGGGAGAACGTTTCGTCAAAACATCTGTCTCTCTTATGATTATTTTAGGATTACTGGGAACTTTTTACGGACTGACTCTCTCTATTGGCAATCTTGTTGAATTATTAAGTGCAGGCCAGCACACTGAAATGCTCACCAGCATGGATTCCATCATCGGTGGTTTGATCGACTCAGTGAGAGGCATGTCTGTGGCCTTTGTAACTTCTCTCTTTGCCATTGCCTGCGCCATTTTGTTAACGCTCTTTTCTGTTTTTAGTCATATTGAGACAGCACGGGAAAAACTCTTCGTTGATGTAGAAGAGTACCTTGACAATGTGGTTGCTCTTCAAATATCTAAAGAAGTAGACAGCGAATATGAAATATTAAACCAGGCTTTGAAAAGTACACTTGATGATTTTTCCCACAACATGGAAAAAAGTTTTGCATATGTGGTGGAGAGCTTCCAAGGGCCATTGACAGCTGCTACTGCAGAAATTGGGAACGCTTCTGACCAGCTGTTGAAAAGCATTGCATTATTTGATCGTTCTCTTTCAAACTTCCGCGAGAACACCCGGGATTTTTCGGAGTTTAATCATCATCTTCGAACAAATATCGATCGTATGAATGTTGGCTTTGCGGATCTGACAGAAACACTAAAAGAAACGACCCGCCGAAACAGTGACACTTCGGTTTAGCCACTGATGTAAATGCAAAAATGTTGGAAAGGCGGTTTACCATGAAGATCAGACGCAGAAATTTTAAAAACGGGTTTGAGACCGAAAATTTCTGGCCCTCTTTTACTGATTTAATCTCCACGATTGCATTGGTGCTCTTTTTTCTCATGCTTTTAGCCTATCTTCAAAATATTATTTCTGGTAAAAACCTGGAATTTGCTCAACGTCAGGTGATTGATACCCAACGACGGCTTGAAGAAGCAAATGCTGAAATCAGCCAGGCTGAAAAGAACTTGCGTCTCCTCATGGATCGAATTGAAGAAGTGAAGGCCGAAGTTGAAGAAGGAGAAATTGCATTGACTCTTTCTGAACGACAAATCGATGAACAGCGCCAGATTATTGCAGAAAGTAACCGGGAACTGGGTGAACTTCGTACCCGACTTACCGGAATTGCATTACTGAGACTGGAAGTGCTTGAACGGGTAAAAGATAGCATCGAAAGCGAGTTGGGCCGCACCAATGAAGCTGGCCAGGAACTGGTGACAATTGCAGATAACGGTAATATCGTCATTAATGAGGGGCTGGTTTTTGCTTACAACTCTTATGCAATAAAGCCTGAAGGTCGAGCACTTCTCGACCAGCTTGCCGTCGCCTTTGAGCGCGTGTTGGATGACACCTCCACTCGTGCAAACATTGATGCCATCAGCATTCAAGGGCACACTGATTCCACAGGAAGTGCCGCCTATAACCGGGATCTGTCAACTAAAAGAGCTACTGCTGTTGTGACATACATGATGGACAATAATCCCAATCTTGAACGAAAATACGGAGATTTCTTTGCTGCCAGTGGGTACTCTGAATTTCGTCCCATTGCATCTAACCAAACTGAAGCAGGCCGAGCCAGAAACCGACGAATTGAAATTGCCATCATTCTTAAAGATGATCAGCTTAGAAACATTATCGACGACTATTTGGAAGATTCTCTCGATGTGTTTTCCCGCCGCATTATGCCCTGATCAACAGCTTACTGACGAACACACCCGGTTCCTGCCTCTATGTTTAGCATGATACAGCCTGTCGTCTACCCGTTTAATCAGGTCGTCAGGCTGATCATTTTTTTTGTTAGATGAAACTCCAAAGCTGCAGGTAAGTCTTTCACCATGACTAAAATTGGCCTCTTCCACTGCCTGACGCAACTTTTCAGCGAGTATCGCTGCTCCCTCCAGATCTGTTTCCGGTGCAAGAATAATAAATTCTTCCCCTCCAAATCGCGCAAATATATCAACTTCACGGATGTTATCGCGAATTGTATTTGTTAATTCCACCAGTATTTTGTCTCCCAATTGATGTCCATAAGTGTCATTGATTTTCTTAAAGTGATCAATGTCAAACATCACCAGGGCAAAATGAGAGTGAAAACGACGCGCCTTCTGAATCTCTTCTGTCAATGACCGATTGAATTGAACGCGGTTATATATCTGAGTCAGCGGATCAATGATTGCTAATCGCTTATAATACTGTCTTTCATGTTCCAACTCGGTTACATCTGTTAAAGAGATTATTTTTTTATTTTCAGCTCCTGGAAATATCGCTACTTTCAAGTTGAAATATTTATTTTCTTCTTCCTCATGATCAAAAATAACCACTTTTTTTACCAGTTCTGTTGCCTGCTCCCAGTCCTCTTCATTGTATCGAGAGAAATCCGGCGCGTCTGGTATTTCCAGCAAAACCCGTTCCAAAAATGATCCCTGATCGGGAAGTTCATTCAGTTTAAAAAAACTCCTGAATCGTTGATTCGCATCAAAAATGACTTTGCCATCCGTTACCATCACGAGGCTATCCTGAAAATCCAATACCGTTCGCGTATAATGGCGCTGTCTCTCGATTTCTTGCTCCATCATGTATTCACTATGAATTTTCTCCAGTGCACGATCCAATTTCTCGATGCTAAGGGGCTTAATCAGGAAGTGAGAGACTCCCAGTTCAATAGCCTCCAGCAAATACTCCGTTTCATTGTAAGCGGTAATAATCAAAACCGCCGTTTTTGAGTTGATTTCCCTTATTCGGTTAATCAACTCAAGGCCGGAAATATCGGGTAAGTTCAAATCTGTTAACACGACCTGTGGCTGATGTTCACGAAAAATATCGAAACCCTGCAGTGCGCTTTCAGCGGCAAATACATGACTGACCCTTCTGAGAAGCAGTCCTGTGACACGTTCCCTTGTTCCTTTTTCATCCTCCACAAACAGAATTTTTAAAGGATCGTATTTTTTTCCATTCATAGCGGCACCTCCACTCTAAAGGAAGCTCCTTCAGATATGTTTTTGGCTGATATTTTGCCGCCCATCCCATTTTCAATGATCATGCGGCTTATATACAAACCCAGTCCAGCACCCTGGAAATCTTTTTTTGTTGTGTAATACTGCTCAAAAACATGGTCCATCAGGTTTTCCGGAATTCCTCCGCCATTGTCTTCAATTGTCATTATCGCCAACGATCCTTCTTTCTTTAAAAGAATGCTAATCTGTGGATGCGATGGCTGCTGTCTTAACAATGCATCCCGCGAGTTATTCAAAAGATTGATTACCACTTGTGCATACTCTCTTGAGTAACCAAATAGATGAATCTCATCAAGTTCCTGAAGTTCCACCTTTATTGACAACTTGTTCAGATGGGGCTGTACCAAGGCAAGGCTTTGAAGAATGACTTCTGACAGCAAAAAAGATTCTTTGCGCTGACTGCCCGTAAAAAAGCGCCGAAGATCGTCGATTGTGGCAGACATTTGATGCAGCAGTTCCATGCCCGATTCAGTACTCTGACTCACATATGCCTCATTTAACTCTTCGTAAAAATAGGCTTCTCTTAAATCCTGAAGGATCAGACCCAGTTCATTAATTGGCTGACGCCACTGATGAGCCATATTACCAATTAATTCACCCAGTGCCGCCTGACGTGCATGATAAAACATCAGCTGGTCCATCTTTTGATACTCTATGGCATTACTGACCGTCATCATTAAGTCTTCAATCATCGCCACTTCTTCTTCCATAAAACCATGCTCATAATGAGAATATATCACCAGCTGACCCATTAGTTTTTCTTTTTTCACCGTTTGCTTCATGGGTATTACCAGACAGTATCCAAGGTTGCGGTGCCGACTGTAAAGTTGCGTCGTCAAATGAGGCTGTGTCATCATTCTATCCTGAATATTTTCGTGATACTGCTGTTTTCTATCAACAGAAATCGTGGGTTGCCCCAAAGAATAGGATTTGGATATTTCTCCATTACTCATCAGCCCAACCCATATATACTGATAATGATTATTGACCATTAGTTTTTGACATAGATTGTGGAATAAAAATGACTCATTTTTTGCTGTCCCGATCATTTTATTTAAGTCAGCGATGATCCCAAGAATCGTCCGAAGATACTTTTCTCTTTCGTAATATGTTTTCAATTTTTGCTGCAAACGATGTTTTTCTGTCACATCATACTGCACGCCAATGTAGTGAGTCACTTCGCCCATCGTATTTTTAACAGGAGAAATGTAAATATGATTATAGAATAGATCGCCGTTTTTTTTATAATTCCGGAGCACCACATTTGCTTTATTTTGATCACGAACTGCACGCCTGATTTTTTCTATTCCGTCCTGCTGACGGTCGCTTCCCTGCAACAACCTGCAGTTTTTACCGCAAACTTCGTCGCGCTTATAGCCTGTCAATTCTTCAAATGCCCGATTGGTATATATAATCGGCATTTCTTTTTTTCGAGCATCGACAATGATCATTCCATTGTTTGCACTCTCAACAGCTGAGCGGACCAAATGAAGATCAGTCTCTGTTTCTTTATGCCGTGTGACGTCCCTTATGCTGCCATCAACCCGCACCAGTCTTCTATTTTCATCAAGAACAGCTTTTGCTGAATCAGAAAACCATTTCACAGTACCGTCTGCACACTGAAAACGATATTCAACTGTGGCCGTCTCCCCCTTATGAAGTTCCTGCCATTGCTGAGTGAGCTGAACTCGATCTTCCGAGAGAATGCATTCCAACCAAAAATGATCTCTTCGAAAGAAAATATCAGGTGAATAACCTGTGTATTGCTCACATTGATCGCTGAAATAGAACCAGTCATTATTCCCATCCCGAGAATATATCAATACATTAAGATTTGATAGAATATGGCGCAACAACCCATTTTCAACAAACTGGTTCATCATGATTCCCCCGTTGCTTTTCATTCGTTTCCTCTGTATCTTAAAACGCCGTCGATGTAAGCATCTACATCAAATTTCCTGCGACAACCCTGTTTGTTCATATATCGTACTTTTCCAAAAATTGATCTTTCTGCCCATGCCCTATCATGCACTCCGCCAATACTCCAGGCAATACCTGCGTAGCCATTAGGGTCTCTTCCGTCCAACAAGTAAGTATCATTCAAGTATATTGCCACTTGCTGTGCCGTTGTTGCAGCAGGAGACCATTCCAATATTTTTTTTGCCCAGTACATTCGCAAATATCCATGGAGATAACCTGTCCATTTCATTTCAAGTTGTGCTGCATTCCAGAGCATATCGTGTGTGGCAGCCGACTCCAGTTCTTCTCTTGTGTAAAGATATTCACGTTGATCATTTTCATGTTGGCTAAGCGTTTCTCTGGCCCATCGCGGGAACGCTGCAGGCTGATCATAGAAAGGCTGATAATAACAGAAATTATCTGATAGTTCACGACGAACTATCAGTTGTTCAAGGAAAGCCTCCTGATGAATGCTATGATTTTCATTTTTGATAATTTCAAGCGCAATTCTTTGAGTGGAAATTTGCCCAAAATGAATATATGGAGACAATCGCGATACTGCATCACTCAAAGGCTGATTGCTTTCTGTGCCGTACTGATGAATACCACGCTCGAGAAATCGATTCAATTGAGTTGTAGCCGCTTTTTTACCTGATTGGAAATGAAAAGTATATTTTTCTGGGCTTTTCGCTTCCTTCATCCACTCCCAGTTCTGATTAACAAACCACTCGGGAGATACTTTTTGAGAAGCAACCGGCGGATAGTCCGTCATGTACTCTTTTAGTTTACTCATGATGCGTGGTCGGAATGTATAAGCTGCATATTCCAATTTTTCTGACGCTTTCCAGCAAGGGACAATGTTATGGCTGTCAACCTGATGTACTGCGCAATCAACCGCTTCTATGATCTCATTTTCCCAGTCTCGCTTTATTCTCAGAGGATTAAAATCCATCACCAGCATGGAAGCATCCCACTCGGAAATCAATTTCGGTATGCAAACCTGTGGCTTACCCTGAATGACATGGAAAGGAATCCCTTTATTCTCAAGATCGACCGCAACTTCTTTTAATCCCTGAATCATAAAATGATAATGGGACTGATTCGCCAGAAGATAGTTTGGTGCTACGCAGAAAACAACCACTAAGAAGGTGCGTAAAATATCTGCCTGTCCACGGGCATAAAGGAGCCCCCAATGATCTTCAGCTCTCTGATCTCTGCTCATCCAGAAAACCACTGGTCCACGGCGGCTCCTCTTAATATTATGATCCTCTTGCAGTACTCTAATGCGTTCTTTCATCTGCCTCACCAACTTGTCAAGATTTGCCACTCCAAACCCATACGCTCACAAACCCCGATAAAAACAGAGGAATAATAAACCAGTTAAAGGTATTTGGAATCAACGCTCTGGAAGACCCCAGTATTAGTCCGGCAAAAAAATATGAAATGATCGCACGGTGACGGGCATAGAAAGTTTCCAGCATATTAACCAATAAAAACATGCCCGCAAGGCTACCAGCGCCAAATACCAACAATCGTCCCCATACCAGCTCGCTCAAATAAATCAGTACAGTATCATAAATACCCATTAAAATAAGCACTGAACTCCCGGGAAGTCCAGGCAAAACCATTGTTGCACTTGCCAAGGCACCCGCAATAAACAGGTAGATAATTCCAACTTCTTCCACAGATGTGGCATAGCCGATGGGATCTGCTCCAAGGGCAAAACCAGCAATGACTCCAAGGCCCATGGAGATGATGCGCCTCTCGGTCACAATAGGACAACAGCGTAGTACTGCCCGAATGGAGGCCAGCAAACATCCCAGCAAAAAAGCCGCTGTTTCGTTTCTGAAAATCTCAAAAAAGTAAGAAAACAGTGAACCACTAATGAAAATTCCTGCGATAACACCACCTAATAGTGGCAGATAGGGCTTCAACTTTAGATGCACTAAATCATGAACCAGTTGCTCGTATATCCCAAAAATAACAAAGACGGTACCGCCACTCATTCCAGGCAGTACCATGACAAACCCAAGCAAAACACCTTTCAACCAAGAAATCATTTCGTCACCCCGTGGTGTTTTTGATATCGTGACACGATAAAACGTTTTAAAACATAAGACTCTCCCTTAAGAATCCCCGCTTTTTCAAGCACTATGGATAGTTGTTGCTCAACTGAGTTGATTCCTTCAAGAGCTGGAAGCAGTACGCCACGTTTATAACCTGCTTCTACCATGATACCATATTTTTGAACATTCAGCTCCATATCATCTGTTACCAGTTCCAAATCTCCCAAAACATCCACTTTTACTTCCAACCCCTCTAACTCTTCCAGTGATAATGGAGAAAACCGGGGATCAGATGTGGCTGATTGAATAGCATTCATAATAATTTCTTCCCCAATGCAGTTCGTAGTCGCCTGAATGGTTCCAATACATCCTCTCAGAATTCCATTCTGGTGAAGCGAAACAAAAACGCCAGCCTGACGTTGCCTGGCTTCTATCCAGAACGTACTCTGCTGCAACGTTTTTTCTGCTTTCCACGCCCGGTTCATATCAAGCTTGGCTTTCTTTGTCAACCAATGTTTGATGGCTTCAGTGGCAAGCCAAACAGCAGGGTGTACCAGTTGCGGTTTAACAACTGCCATTCCACACAAATAACCAACTCCAAAAGGCGCTTCATAGGAATAAAGGGTCGTCTCAAGTTCAAGGTGATTCATCATACCTGTTGCCATAATAAAAGGTCCTAGTCCGCATTGTCCTGCCCGTTTTATTAAATCACCAGGTATGCTCAACAAGTCATTCAGCCGATTGCTCTTAACTGATTCTGCCACTTTCTGATCAAAAACAGGGCCCGCCGGATGATATCCGTAAGGACCTGCTTCCTTGAGTCTGTGTGACAAATCGCCACTTGCTAAAATCAACACTTTTAAAGCGTGAGGTTGAAGCACTGCTCCCATTATTTTTCCCATGCAATACAATTCATTATAGTCGATGCTATTTACTGCCATATGAATCAACCTTATGTGATGGGTATTAACTACCGGTGGCTGTCCAATAAAAAAGAGCGGTACCACTGCGCCGTGATCGAGTGGCATGATCGTTTTTTCGAAATACAACCCTTCATTTCGAAGGGCGGATTCTAACAATTTCACTATTTCAAGATTGTTCTGATAATGCAGTTCCACCTCAGCATGACCAAAAGTGTCAAGATTTCCAGAGAGCAGTTGCCCTACATTGACAGTAACCGTTTGTTGATTAGTTGTTCCATGAGGTGTCAACACAACTATGGTGTCAAACTCTGAATCAGATATAATGCTTGCAATCTGCTTGATCCCTGTCAATGTCTTATGTGCCAGCATTTCTTCACCTTTTCCAATGGCAGGTATCATAATGGGAGGGTGAGGTAAAAAAGCTGTCCCAATAATAGGGGGCATCTCCATGCTCCTTTCAAGTCATCGAATCATTATCAGTATTTCTATCAACAATTACCCGCATATACATGAGTCAGCTTTCTTTTTGCCATCTCAACAATCTCATACACCCAGTTCAGGTTTGTCGGGGGCTCATGCCATCGATAGCGGGGAAAGTAACGGCTTACATGCAGTGGAATATCAGCAGATATATGAGCAATCCAATCCACCAGTTCTTCCATTTCCTCCATTGTATGCATATTTGTTACAAGCAATGTGGTAACTTCAACATGGCAGCTTTTGTTTGCCGTTTTAACTGTCTCCAATACTGGTTTCAGACTGCCGCCACACATTTTTCGGTAGGTTCGATCTCGAAAAGACTTGATGTCTATGTTCATGGCATCAATTGTTGGTAAAAGTGTCTTCAAAGGTTCTGGATCGATATATCCATTTGTGACGAGTATGTTGTATAAGCCTGCATCTTTGGCAAGTGTGGCAGTTTCTATGACAAATTCGTAGTTGATGAGCGGTTCGTTATATGTGTATGAGATGCTGGGAGTTCCAGCCTGCAAAGCCTGTTCAATGATGGTTTGCGGGGTGATTTTCCAAAGCTTTGGTATTTCCATGGCTAAATGATAGTTCTGACAATAAGGGCATCGAAGCTGACATCCATAGCTGCCAATCGAATAAGTTTCAGTTCCACTCATAAAACGTGCAAGAGGCTTTTTTTCAATTGGATCAATTTGGACACTGCTTATTTTGCCATAACTGAGACTCACCAACCCTTCGGGTTCGTGACGCCTCACACGACAAATTCCTGTTTCGCCCAGAGCTAAACGGCAGTGATGGGGACAAAGCATGCACATAACATCCCCGGAAATAAACCTGGAAAAATCGGCGGGTTTCATTTTCACCCTCTCCTTTTACCATATTCATTCCCTTTCACTGCCTTTTCATTCAGATGAATTGTGGTTGAGTTGCAAAAACCCGCAAATGATCACCATTTATTCGTGTTGAGCAGATCATCTGCAGATTGCAGCATGTATCTATTCTTCCAATCCTCTTGTGCTTTCGATCACCAGCCGATTTTCCTTTTCACGAATCAATATCTGATCTTTGGGAATAATTGTTCCGTCAAGCAGAGCACGGCCAATACCAGTCTCCAACTGTTTTTGAATATATCGTTTGATGGGGCGCGCACCATATGTGGGAGAGTATGCATTCTCCATAATGTGTTTCCTGGCAGATTCTTCAAGATGAATCGTTAAATGGTATTCCTTCAGCCTGTGTTCAATTTCATTTATTGACATGTCGATAATTGCATCAATCTCATTTTTGCTAAGGGCCTTGAAGATAACTGTTTCGTCGATACGATTCAACAGCTCAGGACGAAAATATTGTTGCAGCTCTCGATGGATCGCTTCTCGAGTGTCATCTGTGAGATTGCCATTCATTTCCAAATCCCGAAGAATTAGCTGACTTCCAATGTTGGATGTCATAATCAGAATCGTATTTTTAAAATCTACCGTGTGCCCCTGACTATCAGTCAATCGACCGTCATCCAACAGCTGTAACAGCATATGAAACACTTCAGGATGTGCTTTTTCTATTTCATCAAAAAGAATGACACTATACGGTTTGCGCCTCACTGCTTCTGTTAGTTGTCCACCTTCTTCATAGCCTACGTACCCAGGAGGAGCTCCAATCAGTCTTGAGACTGCAAATTTTTCCATGTACTCACTCATGTCGATTCGAATTAAATTGTTTTCAGTATCAAAAAGTGCAGCTGCAAGGGCTTTGGCTAACTCAGTTTTCCCCACACCTGTAGGACCAAGAAATAAAAAAGAGCCAATGGGCCGTTTGGGATCTTTTAAACCGGCTCGTGCCCGAATCACTGCATCTCTGACTGCTTCCACAGCCTCATTCTGGCCTATCACTCTTTGGTGCAGTACCTGATCCAGAGATAATATTTTCTCCCGTTCACTTTCCATCAAACGCGTCACAGGAATTCCTGTCCAGCGGGAAACGATCTGACTGATTTCTTCAGCTGTTACTTCTTCTTTTATCATCCTCTGATTTTCGTAGTGTTCCAATTTGCGCTGCTGTATTTCTAATTTTTTTTCAAGCTCGGGCAGTTCGCCGTATTTCAGTCGAGCAAGTGTTTCCAGATCATATTTCCGTTCAGCTGCTTCCACCGCCATTCGGGTTGCTTCTATTTTTTCCTTTAATTGTTTTTCCTGCTGCAGCACTTCTTTTTCCTGTTTCCATCTAAGATCCAACTGTTCACATTGCTCTTTCACTTGTACGATCTCTGTTTCCAGTTCTCTTAACCGTTCACGGGAGTTTGTGTCTTTTTCTTTTAGTAACGCCTCCCGTTCAATTTCCAGCTGCATGGTACGCCGCTGTAGTTCGTCCAGTTCAGAAGGCATGCTGTCAATTTCTGTTCTAATCATGGCAGCCGCTTCATCCATCAAATCAATGGCTTTATCCGGAAGAAACCTGTCTGAAATATATCGGTCTGAAAGCAAGGCGCAGGCAACAATGGCCTGGTCGGTGATACGCACACCGTGGTGTATTTCAAATCGTTCTTTTAATCCTCTCAGAATTGAAATTGTATCTTCTGCAGTCGGTGGATCAACCACCACTTTTTGAAATCGTCTTTCCAGGGCAGCATCTTTTTCGATGTGCTGTCGATATTCATCCAATGTTGTTGCTCCAATACAATGGAGCTCTCCCCGGGCCAACATTGGCTTAAGAATATTACCAGCGTCCATGGCTCCTTCTGCTTTTCCGGCACCAACAATGTTATGGATTTCATCAACAAAAAGTATGATGCGTCCATCTGATTCAGAGATCTCTTTTAGTACAGCTTTCAGCCGCTCCTCAAACTCACCTCTATATTTGGCTCCTGCAATAAGAGCACCTAAATCAAGGGAAAAAATCGTCTTATTTTTCAGGCCTTCCGGTACATCTCCTTTGACAATTCGTTGAGCCAGACCTTCTGCAATGGCTGTTTTCCCAACCCCTGGTTCGCCAATCAACACAGGATTATTCTTTGTTCGTCGAGATAAGATGCGTATCACTCTACGAATTTCGCCATCACGTCCAATAACCGGGTCGAGTTTTCCTCGTCGAGCCAGGTCATTTAAGTCACGGCCATATTTCTCAAGTGCTTGGTAATTTTCTTCAGGATTTTCACTCGTGACACGTTGACCTCCCCGCATATTTTGCAATCCTTTAAGAAAACCATCCCGGGTAATGCCTGCCCGAGAAATCACTTGAGCCGATGGGGTATCCGCTTCATCAAGAAGAGCCAGATACAAATGTTCCACCGCAACATATTCATCCTGATATCTACGCGCATGGTCCTGGGCATTAACCAGTAGTGTATTTAATCTGCGAGATGCATAGAGCTGAACATCGCCCCCATGAACTGAAGGCAGTTTATCAAGTTGTTGCTGTAGTTCACCAATTAGTTTGGGGCAGTTGATATTCATTTCTTTAAGAATAGTTACAATCAAACCATGTTCCTGGGTTAAAAGTGCCATATGCAAATGTTCACCATCGATTTGCTGATGGGCATGCCGCAATGCAATCTCCTGAGCAAGACCAAGAGCTTCTCTGGATTTTTGTGTCAATTTTTCGACTTGCATCATCAAAACCTCCTCCGGGTTAATAGTGTTGAATGATCTTTCGTTGAGTTTAAATTGTTCTCCTTTTACTAACGGGGGTTAAATGTCGAAATATCTTTCAGTGCAGCAAAGTGTTCTTTTTCTTTTGAAGAAAATGTCGTTGGTAATTTGATTTCCACCGCCAGCAGCAAATCACCGGTTTCCCCTTTGCGATTTTTGAATCCTTTTCCCTTTACCCGAAATGTTTTCCCACTTGAAGTAGATGGGGGGAGCGTAAAACGCAGAAGGCCAGAAAGTGTCGGGATCTTTATACTGCCACCCAGTGCAGCCTCCCAAACGGTTACCGGAAGTTTTTGAATTATGTTTAATCCATCAAGCTTTTCGGCATCATTTTCCTTTAATTCAATCCGAAGGTACAGATCGCCCTGTTGAAGAGAATCTTCAGAAAGACCTCCCTCTCCCTCAAGCTTCAGTTTTTCTCCAGGTAGAACCCCTGCAGGAATACTGACCTTCAACGTTTTTTCATCCGAACCATTGCGAAGAATAATATTCTTCTTGACGCCATGAAAGGCTTCGGCCAACGTCAGCTGAAGAACTGCCATCGTATCAGTTGCAGCGCCAGCAAATTGTTTTCTATTACTCTCATCTGCCGTGCCATAGGATTGGAACGGTGCTGACGAAAAGAAGCTATCGAAAGGATATCCACCACTCATCTCATTGCCAAAAAACGCCTCGAAAAAATCACTAAATCCTGAATCATTTCCATTGTTTTGCTTATTTCGTTTTGTTGAAAACTGATAACCGAACTGAGATGGATCAAATGCTGTCCCATGTACTCCAGAGGATTGATTTCTAATATAATCATATTTTTGCCTCTTCTCAGGATTACCCAACACTTCATAGGCTTCATTAATTTCCTTAAACTTATTTGCCATGTGTTCGTCTCCATGATGCCCATCCGGATGGTATTTTTTAGCCAAACTACGATATGATTTTTTGATCATACTCTGATTTGCCGTTTCTTGAACCTGAAGAATTTTGTAATAGTCTTTATATTGCAATTGATCCACCTCCTTATTAAACCGACAATTTTTATTGACTATCTTTGACCTTTTCTTATATTATATCATTATTTTCGGTGAAATCAACAGAAAATCCATCGCCTGTTTAACACTTTGATTTTGAGGTAGTATTCTGATATGACATGTTTTTCTGTGAAACAAGGATCATCCATTAGGAGGGATATTAATGAGTCAGCTTCAAAGTAATTTGTACGGCATTCCCCTCAAAAACCCCCTTGTAGCTGGTGCCTGCTCGTTGACCGCTCGGTCAGAGAAGGTTAAAGAGCTGGAAAATGCAGGTGTTGCTGCCATCGTAGTCAAATCTTTATTTGAGGAAGCCATCCAACTTGAAAAGTTCCAGCTGGATGAATCGCTTGAGCGTTATAATAATTTACATGCTGAAATGCTTACTCATTTTCCACACTTGGAACACGCCGGAGATAAAGAGCACTTGATAATGTTGGAAAAGATAAAGAAAAACGTCACTATTCCTGTGATTGCCAGTCTAAATGCGGTTACAACAGAAGGTTGGGTACAGTATGCAAAAGATATTGCAGCCACTGGCGTAGACGGTTTAGAACTAAACTTCTATTCTCTCCCAATACACATTGAAGTCTCTGCTGAAGAGTTGGAGAATGCTCAACTCAATGCTCTTAAAGCTGTCAAGGAAGCCATTTCGATCCCCGTGGGTGTCAAACTCAGCCCATACTACACACATCTGACAAATTTTGTCACCGCTCTTGAAGCAGCTGGAGCAGATGGAGTCACGTTGTTTAATCGCTTCTTTCAGCCTGAAATTGATATAATATCAGAACAAGAATCTGCGACTTTTTCCTTCAGTCAACCCGGAGACCACTTGCTTTCTCTTCGATGGACGGCACTGCTAAGCGATCGAATTAAGTGTCCTGTCACACTGAGTAAAGGTGTGCTAGACGATGAAGACATTATTGAAGCACTTCTTGCTGGCGCGTCTTCTGTGCAGATTGTTAGCGCATTATATAAAAATGGTATCCCTTATGTGCAGGAGATGGTGACTGGTATTGAAAAGTGGATGGAGCTGAAAGGTTATCAAACGATTGACGATTTTCGAGGTAAGATGAGCAAGAAAAAACAACAGGATCCATGGGCTTACGAACGTGTTCAATATATTGAAATGCTGTTAAAAAAAGGAACCCTCTTTTAAAGTACTCTAAAGGGAAGATAAACCTATGAGATCTGATCAACTTAAAAAAAAGCAAGAATCGATAATGGTGTTGGTGATTGCGCTCCTGATAACATTCATGGCTGGCATTATTGTTTTTTTGACAGGCGTATCCGCAAATGACAGATCCATCACTTATTACAGCCAACCCATCACCATCTTGACTCAAACTGCTCCCGACAACGGCGGAAGGACTGCTTATGTAAAAATGACTTTCGTTTTGTCTTTTAATCAACGACGGCACCTTCACGATTCTGAATACAATGACGCTCAGATCCGTTCTCTGATTTCCGGTGAGTTGAATCGTTATTCTCCCAGTTCCTTACTGGAACCATTGGTGTTAGATCAAATGCAAGCTTCTATTCGATCAGTTTTGGCAGAAGACATGGGCTTAGACGCCAAAGGCGTTTTTCTTGACAGGATCACAGTGCAATGATTCAATCAATATTTTATTCGATACTGACAGGAGGTTATTTAATGAAGAGCTCAAAAGAAATCATTGCCTTTGCAATGAACATGGAAAAACAGGGGCAGAAATTCTACGAAAGTTTTGCGGATCAGGTGGATCATCCTGAAGCCAAAAAATGGTTTGAAGTATTAGCCGAGACAGAAAGAGAACATTACGAAATTCTCGAGAAACAGTATGAGCAACTTGACAATGATGGCACTTGGCTGCCTATTGAAAGCCTTACCGCTGATATGGATCCTGGTCTTTTCGAGAGTAGAAGCCAACGCGAACAGATTGAACCAGGTGATGCCAAACACAGTTTATCAGACTTATCTGTCTTGAGAATGGCTTATCTTATTGAGAATGATTTTGCTGAGTTTTATAAAAAGGCCATGGATCAGGTATCTGACGAAGTTGGCAAACAGACACTCCGAACGCTTTTTGAATGGGAAAATGAACACAGACGAACATTTTACAACGAGTATCGAAAAGCTATGGAATCGAATTGGTTTGAGCAAGGATTTTTTCCATTCTAACCATAAAAGTCACCTATCCGTTGGTATGATTTAAGGAGGTGTTACTTGGTGCCCGAACTTGCTGACCTCAAATGTTTACCTTGCAGTTTAGGGACTCCTCCCCTTGCCGGTGATGAACTGAAAACTTTTCTCGAACAGCTTGACTCTCAATGGATACTGGTAAATGATCACCATTTGGAACGAACCTTTACATTTAAAAACTTTCAGCAGGCTTTGGATTTCACCAATGAAATCGGCCATTTGGCCGAAGATGAAGGTCATCATCCCAATATCTCATTGTCATGGGGCAAGGTGGTTCTCACTCTCTATACACATAAGATTGATGGTTTAAGTGATGCAGATTTCGTTTTTGCAGCTAAAATTGACCGCATGCGATCTTAAAAACCTGCCACTAATAGTCAATGCCTCTGAAAATGAGCGGTTGTAATTTTGCTCATGATCAGAGGCATTGTTTTATGAAATAATATCATAGATTCCTCTCATGATTTTACGGGTTGACGCTGTTTGCAAATTTGCCAACACTATTATCGCCAAACCTTTGGAGGGAATCATTGCAAAAGTGGTGCGAAAGCCAATATCATTGCCTTCATGTCCGTAGAATGTTTGCTGGTCATACTGACTAATAAACCATCCCAGACCAATCTGTTCCGCTTCTTTTATTTTCGCCTGTGGTGTCATCATTGTCATGAATGTACTGCATTTCAACACGGGTGATGGTTTATTCTGCCACAAAGTCATCATGGAACAGGCAAACCGGCTTAGCTCTTCAACCGTGGAGTAGAGAGTGGAGCTTGGCCCATGAGCCCTGTTGTAAGGAAAAACAGGGCTCACCCTTATCTTATTATCACCATCCTTTATATGCGGACTTACCAGGCGTTGCTGGTCAACCAATTTCATGATAAAATGACTGGATTTCATCTCCAGTGGATTCAATATATATTGCTTACAATAATCATCAAATGAGATGCCCGACTGGTAACTGACAATATCACCCAGTATTTCATAGGCGATATTGCTGTAATTAAACCGCTCGCCTGGTCGTGACAGCAGGGAAATGTCAGTCTGGCTCATCACATATTCGTGGAGAGCAGCCTCGTCATCTCGAGCGAGTTCCCATTCGTAATCATCACAATCGGGCATGCCTGAAGTATGGCTTAACAATTGCTTCAATGTAATTTCTTTTACCATGGGTTGTTCTGGTTTGAAATCTGGAAGATACCTGATGAAGGGCTCGTCGAGATCCAAAACTCTTTGCTCCACAAACTGCATGACCGCAGTTGCAGTAAAAAGCTTGGATATCGATGCCATATGAAATATGGCATCTGCTGACATTTCTTTATTACATGCATGATCAGCCCAACCATAACCTTTTTGCAGTTTTAGTTCGTGATTCAATACAATTCCAATAGACAGGCCAGGAATATCGCGATAATACATCTGATCTTTGATCAAATGATCTATCTCTTTGATGATATTATCCTGCATGGCTTTCATTAAATCCCTCCTTCGTTTCCAGTCGGCGATAGACCTCGGGTAAAGCGTTTATGATGTCGACTGCAGTTATTGATCGTTTACCAATGGCATCTGCCGCCACATCACCCGCTTTTCCATGGATCCAGCAGGCAGCTGACGCTGCCTGAAAGGGTTGCATTCCCTGTGCCAATAAAGAACCCACTATCCCGGCAAGTACATCACCACTTCCTGCTTTTGCCATTCCTTCATTGCCCGTTGAGTTGATCACAGCTTCGCCGTCGGGCGAGGCAATGATAGTGCCTGCTCCTTTTAAAACCACATGAACACCCCATTCTTTAGCAGCTTCCAGAGCAGTCTGTAACCGGTTATTATTGACAGCATCAACACTCATACCAGTCAACCGTGCCATTTCTCCAGGATGCGGCGTGATGATCACCGGCAACTTAAGCTCTTTTAACAAATGAAGACGGTTCACCAGTAAATTCAGTGCATCTGCATCCAGCACCATAGGACAATCCACCTGTGCCAACAGACCTTCAAGCACTTCAGCCCATCCTTTCCCGTTTCCCCAGCCAGACCCTGCAACTATTGCTTGAGACCTGGACTTTTGATCATGCATCCATTTGATCCCTTCAGCGGAAAACCCGCCATCCTCCCCTTCTTTCAGTGGAGTTGTGATGGCCTCCCATAATGTCTGCTCAAAAATGTGATTCAGAGATTCCTGAACCGCTATATTAATTAGTCCAGTTCCACTGAGCAGCGCTCCCCGGGCAGCCATGATAGCAGCGCCGGTATAGCCGATGCTACCGGCGATGACAAGCAGGCTTCCAAAAGTTCCTTTATGTGCGTTTTTGGGTCTATCCGGTAATAAATCTGCAATGTCTGACTCTGAAAGACGACGGGCAATATATGGTGTTTTCATCAGCAGGTCAGGCGGCAAGCCTATGTCTGCCACCGAAAGACTGCCATTGTATTCAGCTCCCGGGAAGCTCACATTCCCCACTTTTGGCAGTCCAAAAGAAACGGTTTTAGCGGCATCTACTGCTATTGCCATCACCTTCCCCGTATCTCCATGTATCCCCGAGGGAATATCCACCGCAAGAACAGGCGATGGGTGCCGATTGATCCATTGAATGACGTTATAGGTTCTTCCGGAAATTTGACGGGATATGCCAGTGCCCAGGATGGCATCAACAATTAAAAACCGGCCCGACTTCCAATTTTCCAACGCTTCCAACTGCTCCTTCTGATCCTCATAGAACTCAGTCTCCAATCCCCACTTCAAAGCCATGTGATAGTTTGCCAGGGTATCGTCAGTAAACATTTCAGGCGCTGACAATAATAGGATCCGAACGGGAATACCCATCTCGTGAAAGTGTCGGGCTGCAGCCAATCCATCACCACCATTGTTGCCTGACCCACAACATACGAGTACGCCTGCAAGACCTTCAAGTGCCAATAATTCTTTTCCTGCGATTGCTACTGCCATTGCTGCCCTTTCCATGAGCAGAATGCTGGGCATCATATATTCACTAATGGCGCTATTATCGACTTGTTGCATCTGCTGGTTAGTCAGAATATTCACAGTTATTACCTCCGCAATCACTGGCATCGTCTCGCCTGTCCAACTACTTTACTGATATTTTAAACAACGCAAACATCATGGTAACATATCCTATCAGTATTGCGACGGTATCCCATCCCAGGGTAAGGATTGTTCGCTTGGAACGATAAAAGAGTCCGATCACCGCAATGCTGCTCAAGATCATCGCAGTACCGGCAGTTAAAATGTGTTGCATACTGACAACTTGATACACAGATCCAGACACATATGCCAGATCTGTCACTACTAGAATAAGAATATTAAAGATATTACTCCCTAAAACATTTCCCACTGCCATGTCATAGGCACCGATGCGAATGGCTGCAATGGCTGCCACCAATTCTGGCAGAGAGGTTGCTCCTGCCACCAGTAATGTGCCCACAAAAGTTTGTCCTAATCCTGTATTTTTTGCAATAACATCTGCATTGACAGATAATAGTATACCTGCTCCCACAATAACTATTCCCGAAAGGATAAAGCCTTTCACTGCTTTTTTTAAAGCATTTTTCCCATGGATTGCCTGCTGTTTATCTAAATTGCAACCAGACAACTCCAGATTCCGATCTTTTTCTGAGTTGGCCTTTGATTCTTCAGGTAATCTTTGTCTTGTCTTTTCTTCATAGCGAACCATTAGAAAAGCAGAAAACAGATAAAGAAACAATATCAAAATGCTATAACCACTTACCCATCCAATGGTTATATCAAAAACCTCATAGGGTGTGATCCATATGGCAAGCATGCTGATTCCTGTAAGCAATATCCCAAACATTGCTGTTAGAATATGACTATCTCTGACAATTTGAAGTAAACTGCCTTTTCCCTGAAACAAATCAACGATGGCAAGTATCATCAAGTTAAAGGCATTGCTGCCATAAACATTACCAAAAGCAATATCTGGAGCGCCAATCATAGTGGCTGAAATGCTGCTGGCTAATTCTGGCAGACTGGTGACACTCGCTATTAAAATGCCACCCACCAGACCATGCCCGAGCTTTGTGTGGGCCGCCAGGGAGTCACCGTGGGCAGAAAGGCGGTTTCCTGCCAGAATAACCAGTAGTGCACTTACCATAAACCAAATATATTCCATTAAGTCTCCCCTATTCCGATAAAGCCACTTCTATGGCTTTCAAAATAACCCGACTGCTGTCAGTAGCTCCTGTTACCATATCAACGTCAAGGCTTTGAGCATGTAAAACATCACTAATAATTCCTTCAGCACGTTGACCACGATCATGTTCATGGATAAGTTGTATATCATGGATAGCTTCATCGATGATCACCACAGTCACTTCTGCATGAATCAACCCTACATCATATGTACCTGTATAGACCCCATCTTCCAGTTTTGTAAGATCAATGTCTTGTATTGATATTGCTTCGATTTGCTGTTGATACTGGTAATATAGAATACCTCGGTTGACAAAGGGAAAAGTAACTGCTGCCAGTACTGCTACAATGAGTATTATCTTAATCCAGCCTTTCACATATTCACCTCCTAAAAATCATTCAATCAGTGTTTCATTAAAAGTATGACTCATAAATGTAACGCATTGGCTCATGCCTTATTATCGTCTATTCCCCTTTAGCTTGGATCACGTTTCCAGACTTCCTCTCAATCCCTCTCACCACGAAGCAGTCCCTGTCACTTGTCGAGGGCTAAGGGGTACAACTGTGATTCAAGCAGTTCAATCAAATGAGAAATCGATTCGTCCAGCGCGAAAACTGTTCTTCTGTTGATTCTGTCATATTCTTTGTCAACGGACTGTGTTGATTTAATCCGTGTCTGTCTTCAAATGTGGGTTGATCTGATTGGCGATAGATTAACCCTGTTATCAGTCCATTTGTCTCTCGCAGTATTCGAAGCGCCGAATCCACATTATCCGTTTGATGAGTCGACACTTCTGATACTTTCGTTAAGTTTTCACGAAACCAGCTATATGTGTTAGTTTTATTGTAAGTGATACAGGGACTGAATACCTGCACCAGCGAGAATCCTTTATGTTGAATGCCTTCAGCAATCAACGATACCAGTTCTTCCTGTTGTGCTGAAAAACCCTGTGCATAATAAGTGACACCCGCTCCCACAGCCAATAATCCTGGTTGTATTGGTTGATCCACCGACCCAGCAGGGGTTGTTTTCGTTTTGAGACCTGGCAGGCTCACCGGAGATACATGCCCTTTTGTAAGTCCGTATACCTGATTATTCATCACCACATAAGTTAAATCAACATTGCGGCGAATGGCATGTAACGTGTGCCCTGCTCCAATGGCAAAACCATCACCGTCGCCACCCGCTGCCAACACTGTCAAGTCTCGATTTGCTAGTTTAATGCCTTGGGCAAGTGGCAGACTACGTCCATGAACACAATGAAACCCGTAAGTATTCATATAGCCAGATAAGCGTCCTGAGCATCCGATGCCACTGACCACGACCATTCGCTCCTGAGGGATTTCCAAACTGGCTGCAGCCAGTTGAATTGCACGAAGAACTGAAAAGTCGCCACACCCAGGACACCAGTTAGGCTTAATTCCATTACTGAAGTCTTTCATTTCCATTCTGCACACCATCCTTCCAGTAAATGGCGAACTTCTTGAAGTTGAAATGACTCACCATCATAGCGCGTCATGCTGACAATATTATCTTGATGATTTAACTCTTGACGCAAAATCAAAGCCAATTGTCCTTGCTGGTTCTGTTCCATCACAATTATTTTTTTGTAATTTGCCAATAATTGTTGTAGTTGCCGTCTCGGCAACGGACGTATGCGAGAGATTCGTCCAATATCAACAGATAAATAGGTGTCTTTTACCGCTTCCTGCAACACACCCCATGAAGATCCGCAGGTCAGGCATAACAACTTTCCATCACGTTGTTCCAAATGAATCGCAGACTGATCTTTAAGGGGTTCCAGTTTCCGCAGGCGTTTATCCATCATTCTCTGGCGGTTAGCAGGCTGGTCGGAAGGCCTTCCCCACTCGTTATGTTCAAGACCGGTAACCTGATGAATGCCACCAGGCATTCCAGGAAAACTTCGGGGAGAAAGACCATCTTCAGTCAATTCATACCTGGCAAATGGTTCAGTCCTCGTTGCATCCGATCGATCATCTTCTGACAACATCAGTACACCGCGGTTAATGGCCGCCGGAACGTAATCGAAAGCCGGAATTGTTTGGGGCGATAAGCTTAAATTCAAATCAGTCATGACGACTACTGGGCATTGAAAATGGTCTGCAAGATTAAATGCTTCTTTGGTAAGTTCGTAACACTCTTCGATTGTGGAAGGTGTTAATAGAATCAGAGGAAACTCTCCATGGCCAGCATGATAGAGAGCGCTGAAATCACTTTGTTCTGTTCGTGTGGGAAGGCCAGTACTTGGTCCTCCTCTTTGGGCATCAATCACAACAAGTGGCGTTTCTGTCATACCGGCCAGTCCAAGTCCTTCCATCATCAATGTCAGGCCGGGCCCTGAAGTGGCCGTCATGCTTCGCACACCAGCATAGCCTGCACCAATACACATAGTGACTGCAGACACTTCATCCTCTGTCTGAATCATTAATCCCCCTTCATCTGGGAACACTCTGCTCATCGTCTCCATTACATCAGAGGCCGGTGTGATGGGATAGGCTGCCATAAAGCGACAACCTGCCATCAGTGCACCCAAGGCGATCGCATCATTCCCCATGAGCATCATCACATCATCCTGCCTTTGTGGAGCATCTGGCAACGGGTCTATTTTTTCCAATTCCGGGCGTATATCATCATAGGCAGCCAACAGTACTTTGAGGTTTTTGTTTATAATTTCTTCACCTTTGGAAAGGTATGTTTTTGCAAGAGATGATTCCAGCACCTGACGCTGTACACCCAACATTTTCCCCAGATAACCGATGGCACTTGTGTTCTTCATCAGTAGAGATCCGTGTGTTTTGGCCATCAGTGTCAGAGGAAGTGCAACGCCGTTACATGTCTGTATCAAAGAAGTTCCTTCTGTCAATATTTCATCTACCAGAATAATGCCATTATCCTTCATTTTGCTTTGATTTAAACTGATCGACTCTTCGTCAAAAGCAAGAATTATATCGATGACAGACTCCACACATGTCACCGGATCATCGCCAATGGTGATGATCATATGGGTATTGCCACCTTTAATGCGGGAAGAGAACTTACGCTCTCCATAAACGTGATAACCGATGCCTGCAAGTGCTCTCATAAGGTTTATGCCTGTACTGGCAACCCCCTCACCCTGAACACCACCAATTAGGATGGTTTTTCTCCAGCTCAATCCATTTCCTCCTTCCGTACTCATTACGTACTATTCATAGCCAACAGACAGCAAATCAAACGGATTATCTCTATCTTGACAATTGCAGACTTGTTTTTTTTCACAGAAAGCGTAGAATAAATAGATAAGTATATCTATCAAAAAGCTGTGTTTGCAGTTACTGCAGACCCGACAATCTAAGGAGGTATTACTATGTTTCGATGGGATGAAGTATTCAGTTGTAAAATTGCAAGGTTTGATGAACAGCACCGCCAGCTTTTCTCGTTGGCCAACGCGCTTCTTGATACTATAAAAAGCGATCGGGATGCCGATCACTACGATGAAATTATCGCAGCCTTGTATGCATTGAAAGAATATACAATCCACCACTTTCAGGCTGAAGAATCACTTATGGAACACTACGGCTATCCCAAGTTGATGTCACATCGAATGCAACACAAACGATTTCTTGCCAAAGTACAGGAAATGCTTGATCGAGACATGGACCAAAACCAAGCCGAGGTATCCATGGAGTTGCTTGCTTTTTTAGCTGACTGGATACAAAAACACATAATGGAGGTTGACAGTCAGTATGGCACATTTTTGAATGACAAAGGCATTTATTAAATTCTCCTGACTGCGATAACGGTTTCTCTTAAGCATTTCTATGATACCACTTAATCAAACGTGAGCTTCTGATCTCCTTTTCCTTTTCCTGCAGCTATTATCTAGGTGCAGGCAACTCGTATATAGAGTAGAATATCATAAACCGACTGACTGTAAGAATCATTTCCGGTTTCTTCCCCACCAATCCTTGGTGAAGGTACACTTGAATGCCGCTTTCGGTATCAATCGTGACATAGTTTGACCTTTCTTTTGGTATCGACATCATCACCGATGATGTATTGGGAACACCTCAACAACCATTCGCTTTTGGTAGCTGAATGGTCAGTACACTGACCCGCCGTTTCTTAAGGAACTTCACCAGTTTGTCTGTTAGTATTATTTTCATGATTATCCAATCCTTTCTAAAGCCATTTAATCGCTATAATATACCAATCAGAATGGCATCACTCACTATTTTAAGCTATAATAGGTGCATCGGAAGCAACTGTCAGGGAGTGATGTCATGTCAAATTATCTCCGATTAAACAGCTTTTCAAAACAATTGCTGGTTATGATTCTATCAATTTCATTTTTTGCTTTGTTACTCATCAGTGGCGCTTCCATTCATCGCAGTGTTGATCTGAATGAAAGAGCCATAAATGAACTGGAAAAGTCTCTATATCAGGAAGTTGACAAACAAACGAAAGCACAAGTCACATCTGTAATTGCCATGCTTGATGAGATTAACCGCAAAATACTGAAAGGCGAACTGACTGACAGCGAGGGGCAACAACTGGCTGCAGATTTAATCCGCGAAATGCGCTATACAGACGCTTCCAGTCAATACGATGGTTATTTTTGGGTTGATACCACAGAAGGTATTAATGTTGTACTTTACGGAAGTCCTTCTGAAGGCAATAACCGAATGGATTTCCAGGACCAAAGTGGTCGGTTTATCGTGCAGGAAATGATTCAAACCGCAGTTCATGGCAATGGCTATGAAGAATATTTCTTTCCCCGTCTTGGAGGAGATGAACCTCTCCCCAAGCGAAGTTATGCCGGTTACTTCGAGCCTTTCAACTGGGTTATCGGTACTGGTGCCTATGTTGACGACATTGAATATCTCATTGCTGAAAAAAGAGAGCTCTTTCATGAGGAACTCATGATGGATGTCATGCAATCAGTCTTGTTTCTTGCGGTTATATTGATTTTGGTAACCTTCGTTTCATTAAAGGCCACTCGGCGCATCACGCACCCCGTGATGCATATTTCTCAGGAGCTAGGGAAAGTAGCTTCTGGCGATTATGCTAATATCAACATACCAAACCAGTTTCTGCAACGCCAGGATGAAATTGGAAAGCTTAGTGATTCTGTCATGCTGATGACTCGCCAGCGAGAACATGAAGAACTAGAACTTAAGCGCCTCAACCTCGAATTGTCAGGCAAAAATGATGAGTTGGAGCAGATTATCTATGTCGCATCTCATGACCTGAGATCACCTTTGGTGAATGTGCAAGGTTTCAGTCAAGAATTGGGGTTTGCTTTTGATGAACTCCGAGAGCATCTCTCTTCTACGGCAAATTCCGATCAAAGCCATCATGGTTCAACGCAGCTTGAAACTCTGCTTCACGAGGAGATTCCCGAGTGTTTGACCTTTATCAACAGTAGTACCCAAAAAATGGATCTATTGCTCAAAGGATTGCTTAAATATTCCCGTACAGGCAGACAAGGTATTCAAATGGCTGAGGTTGATATGACTGAACTGATTCATGAACAACTCAATTCACAGGAGTATATTATTTCCCAACATCATATTAAAGTCACGATCGGCGAGCTGCCCAACGTTTTCGGAGACAAAATGCTTGTTGGCCAATTGTTCTTTAACCTCATTGATAACGCCATCAAATACCGCCACTCAGATAGACCTTCACATGTTCATATTGCTGGCCATCGATCAGAAAACTCTGTTGAATACCTTGTTGAAGATAATGGCATCGGATTCTCTTCACACTATTACCAAAAGGTTTTTGACATTTTCCACCGATTGCATCCAAACCATGCAGCAGGAGAAGGTTTGGGTCTTTCAATTGTCAAAAAAATTCTTTCCATTCATCAGGGACAAATCCATGTTTCTTCCACTCCAGGGGAAGGAAGCCAGTTTCGCATCATTCTCCCCTTTCCTGAAAATCCAAACAATGACTCTGTTTAATCGAAAGCCGCCATCAGCTATAAAAATGGCGGCTTTTTAACGTCTAAACTCACTCTTCCGGCATAATAACGCAGATAACACAAAATCAGGAATCCAATGACTGTTGATACACCAAAAAAGAAATAGACAGCTAAAATATTATGGAAATCCAGCAAAATTCCTCCAGCAAACTGGCAGAAAATACCACCCATTCCAATTCCTGCCGACGCATAGAGGGTCATTGCTGTCGTTTTTAGATGCGGCAAGGCATTTTCTGAAACAAACTGTGCTCCGCTGACAATATACAGCCCCACCGACAAACCCTGAATAACAAAAAATATGAGCATCCATTTTGGCTCTGGCCCGGTGCTATACCAAAACCAGCGTACTGCAGAAATGCTGGTGGCCATCATCATCGTGTTAATTAAACCCAAACGAGCAATCATTTTGCCTGATAATTTCATGAACGGTGCTTCGCTTCCAGAGAACAATAAAAAGGCCAATCCTATACCGGCAATTGTGCCTCCCGTAAACTCAAACAGAAGTCCGTAATAATTATTATTCGCCACAACGGGTCCAAAAATAAAAAAGGTAGCTGCCAGTATCAAACGATACCGTGGTAATACAATGAGTTGTTTCAGTCCTGGAATCAACGGCACATGCATATCTGTTATTTCAGGTTCTTCTTGACGGAATAAAATGGCCGCAACAAGATATGCGAGAAAATAAAAGGGGAAAATGATCCATAATCCCACTACTTCACTAATATTGCTAACCGTGAAGACGGCAATGGCAAATCCAATGGCCCCATATTGCCGGAAGTCACCAAAAGTTAGTCCCAGACGATTTGCCGCAGTTATTCCAAGTGTATCAGAAATGGGAGCATTCGCCCCCTGAAAAAAATGAACCGCAGCATACAAAATCAGAAAAAGTAGATACCCTCTGACAAAGGGCAGTGATAATGCCAGAACACCGGCTGCTATCAGTGAAACCTTCAAAACCAGTACAGTTTTCCTGGTTTTGTCACAAACAATTCCCCAAAACGGCTGTGAGAAAATTAACATTAGAGACCCAGATGACATGATTAAGCCAATTTGTGTTCCGCTAAAGCCAATTCTCTCCAAATAGAGAGCCAATAATGAATACAATGCTCCAATGGCAAAATAAATTGATCCAAATAAGAAACGGTATTGAAGTAGAATTTCCATCACTTCCAGTCGTTATAATCAGTACCTTGCTTGCAAATCACACGAATCTCAAAAAGGGTGAAATTCTTAAGGCATGAAGTTATTCACCAATGATTTTAACCAATACGCGTTTTTCCCGTTTTCCATCAAACTCACCATAAAATATTTGTTCCCATGGACCAAAGTCGAGTCTTCCCTTGGTAATCGCAACTACTACTTCCCTTCCCATTATCGTTCGTTTTAAATGTGCGTCTGCATTATCCTCATATCCATTATGCTGATATTGGGAATAAGGTTTTTCGGGAGCCAATTTTTCAAGCCATAGGTCAAAGTCTTGATGCAGTCCACTCTCGTTATCATTAATAAAAACACTGGAAGTAATATGCATCGCATTGCACAGTAACATCCCTTCCTGAATGCCACTCTCCCGAAGACAAGATTCGACTTCTGATGTTATGTTGATAAATTCACGTCTGTTTGAAGTACTGAACCAAAGCTCTTTTCGATATGATACCATCATTGATCCTCCCCTTCACAAGCTGTAATGATCGCACTTTCGTTGTGATGTACCTATGCTCTCATTTTATCCAAACAGGCTCAATTGTCAATCGAAGCTGTTGATCAGACCACTCTGCCAAGAGGCTGTTTCCCTTGACAACGCAACGATCGTCAGTTTATGATGATTAGTAGACGTTTGAAAAGGAGACGATTTCATGAACCATCATAACACTGTTGATAAACCTATAAAATCAGATGCACTCCCCTCGCAGTTGGAACCCATCGCCACGAAATCCAAATTCTACCCTCTTCTTGCAGGTGTGTTGATTGCATTAATGATTATCAACAGCATCGCTGTCATCCTGCTACACCGCCAACAACAGCAGCAGGCTCTCTGGTTCCAGCAGTTTATGCTGGATGCTGAAACAACAAGCATACGTCAATATGAAGAACTTGAGATACTGCAGGAGACCGTTGCCGACTTATATGCTCAAATGACGGGCCAGCAACAACTTTTACAGGAGGCCGACGGCTGGCTTAGCGAGCTGGCGGCTGAAAATGAACTTCTAAAAAAAAAGTTGCACTGAGACACGGGCGAAGCATGGTTTCAGGTAACCGAGATGATTCACGCACCGTCTATCTCACATTTGATGATGGACCAAGTGCCAATACAGCACGTATTCTGGATCTGCTGAAGCAGCATCAGATACCGGCTACTTTTTTTGTGGTTGGCAGCGACAGTGATTTTGCTCAGCGTATGTATCGTCGAATCGTCGACGAAGGCCACGCTCTCGGAAATCACACCTATACCCACGATTACCAGCAAATCTACAGTTCTGTCGATGGTTTTATGAAAGATGTATTGCGTTTACAGGATCATCTGGAAGCCATTACCGGCGTAAGGCCTGACGTATTTCGATTTCCTGCAGGCTCTAATAATCGATTTTATCAGCAGTTTCAATCATCTGATAACCCCTATTTCATGATAGAAATCATGCAGGCACTTGAAAATAAAGGATTGGCTTATTTTGACTGGAATGTCAGTTCAACTGATGCGGCAGCAACCACTCTTGACACAGATATTATTATATCGAATACACTGAATAACCTGGCGGGACACCAAAATGCAATAGTTCTTTTTCATGATTCCTCCCCTAAAAGAACAACAGTTGAAGCACTCCCTCACATTATTGCCCATCTCAAATCGCGGGGATATACCTTCAAAAAGCTAACTCCCGATTCATTTTATGCTAAATTTCACCATTTAGGAATGAATGACTCCATTGAATAAAAAATTAAACCATTTGAAGCAGTAGTCACCCAGGAGGGATAACATGTCCATACAGGTCATCACCGACAGCACCGCCTATCTTCCAGCAACCTTGGTCAAAAAGTATGCAATTCAGGTGATTCCACTAAGTGTTCATTTTGGAGAAACGGTTTTTCTGGAAGATTCGATCAGTCATCATGATTTCTATCAACGCATGAAAACTGACCCAGTCTGGCCCACTTCTTCACAACCGCCCGTCGAAGGCTTTGTGAAATCTTTTGAAGCTTGTATCCAAAAAGGACGAGCCGTTTTAGGTATTTTTATTTCATCAGACATGAGCGGCACCTATCAATCAGCTATGCTGGCAAGTCGAATTGTGCGCGAAAAATACCCTCAGGCTCAGATCAAGTTAATTGATTCCAGAACCAATTGTATGCAGATGGGTTTTGCAGCCTTGGAGGCAGCAAAGGGAATTGCCGATGGTCTTGGCCTTGACACAGTGCACCCTCAGGTTGAAGGCTTTATTCGAAAAAGTCGGTTCATTTTTGCGCCCAAAACCCTTGACCACTTAAAAAAAGGAGGACGTATTGGTGCTGCTTCGGCTTTCTTAGGCTCCATGCTTCGTATTGTGCCTTTGTTAACTGTTGAGAATGGAAAAACTGCTGTGCTTCATAAAGTCCGTACGCAGAAAAAAGCCTTGCAGGCAATGACCCATTTATTGCTGGATGATTTTTCCAGGTTTGGAAAGGGAAATGTGGCGGTCCACCATATAGATGATGAGACTGCCGGTCATGAACTGGCTTCAGTTCTTGAAAAAGAAATCAATCAAGAAGTTCCCGTTGTTCCCATTGGCCCAGTGATTGGTCTCCATGTTGGGCCAGGCACAGTGGGCATCGCCTATCATACATTAAAAGACCGGCTGTAGAGGCCGGCCTTTTCTTTTTCAAGAAGGTCTGTGCAGATATCTTTCACTTTTATTCTCCAACTCCATAGCGATTAACAAAAACACGATTTTCAGGCAAATCATCCTCTGAATAAGGCTGCTTATTTTCTGCAGGGTATCCCATGGCGATAAAGCTGGCCACGTGAAGATGTTGGGGTATTTTGAACATTTCACGAATAACAGCTTCTGTTGATCGCACTTCATCGCAAGATCGGTTACGCACCTGAATCCAGCAGGAGCCCAACCCAAGCATCTCTGCTTCCAATTGAATCAATGTGGCGGCAATGGCGGCATCTTCCACCCACACATTGCTTTTAGCCGGGTCTGCCAGAATGACAATGGCCAGGGGCGATTCCTTGACAAAGGCGGCTCCCATTTCCCTGGATTGGGATAGCTTTTTCAGTAACTCGGGTTCTGTCACAACCACAAACTCCCAGGGCTGTGATTTCTTAGACGAGGGTGCCAACAGTGCCGCTTTCATGATTTGTTCTATCTTTTCAGGCTCCACTGCTTTTTGTTCATATTTTCTTATACTGCGCCTTTTCATCAGTAAGTCAAGCATGTTTATTCTCCCCCTTATTCATCTTCTGTGGTATTGAATCCCGCTCTAATCTTATAGCATCTGTGACAAGACCACAAGAGCGTTCTATGATATTGAAATCATCCCAATAGTCTGTTAACATTCTTCTTTGCTGCAGGTCATGATTTGTTTCTCTCATCGAATCAGTTTCTTGATTAATTGAGCTGATTGATGGTATGATTCTATCAGATACTGCTGTGCCGCCATCATGATGTATTTCATAGTTTAATCAAATTTTATGAAGGAGTGTTACTATGCTCACCACCGTCGGTATAACCGAACATGTCCATTATGTGGGTGTCAACGATCGGGAAACGTATCTTTTTGAAAATCTATGGCCTCTGGACCAAGGAGTTTCGTACAATTCTTATCTTATCAACGATGAACAGACAGCTGTGTTTGACACTGTCAAAAATACTAAAATGAACGACTTTATCGAAAAAATAAGCTCGATTCTGAAAGATCGTCCACTTGATTATTTGGTGATTAATCACATGGAACCCGATCACTCTGGATCAATCAAAGCTTTACAAGACAGATACCCACAGCTGAAACTCGTTGGCAATGCCAAAACTTTTGAAATCCTTGAGAACTTTTATGGTCCAATGGCAAACTACCATATTGTAAAAGACGGTGATACCCTTTCTCTCGGCAGCCATGAACTGATATTTTATATGACACCCATGGTCCATTGGCCTGAAACCATGATGACTTATGAGAAGAAAACTGGAATTCTTTTTTCCATGGATGCTTTTGGAGGTTTCGGTTCATTGGACGGCGGTATTTTTGACGATGAAGTGAATCTAGAGTTTTATATGGATGAAATCCGCCGCTATTATTCCAACATCGTAGGCAAGTATGGTGCCATGGTTCAAAAGGCACTGACCAAACTTAAAAATGCCGGTATTCCCATTAACATCATCGCCCCCACCCATGGTCCTGTCTGGCGTACTGCCCCCGGTTGCATCATTGATTACTATGATCGCTGGTCAAAGGCTGAAACCGAAGAAGGCGTTGTTATTGTTTATGGTTCCATGTATGGCAATACACAAAAAATGGCCGATCTAATTGCCCGTCGCCTTGCAGACAAGGGAATTAAAAACATTCGAATATACGACGCCTCCAAAACGCATGTCTCTTACCTTATCAGTGATATCTGGCGATTTAAAGGTGTTATTTTTGGAAGCTGCGCCTATAACACCGGCCTCTTCCCCTCAATGGAAAGCTTGGTGAGCAAACTTGAAAATTATCAGTTGAAAGATCGCTACTTGGGTATTTTTGGTACTGCCTCCTGGAGTGGTGGCGGAGTCTCTAACCTGAATAAGTTTGCTGAGAAGATCAAATGGCAGCAAGTTGGAGAATCTGTGGAAGCAAAATCCTCACCCAAAGAACAGGATTTTGAAAAGTGCATCGCCATGGCTGATGAAATGGCAGACTTGTTGATTCAGGAACGTCAGCCCGGTGTCAACCCATTTTGCAGCATCATCTATTAAGAATCTCTATTACCAGAATACCTTGTAATCACGAATTTCGCAAACCTCTTGTAGCCCGAGAGGTTTTTTTTTATTTTCTATTCGCTGAAAGCCCTTAAAATAAAAGCTTTCACAAAAACGCTCTCTTTCGCAAAAATAATGATTGCACTTCTCTTTTTAACCGATTATAATTGATCTGCTATGATCATATTTTAAGGGGGCGCACCCATGAGTTTTGCTTCTGCCATCCATTATGTGGAGACCTCACATGCCTTTGGAACACGGCTACATTTACACACCATTCATCATCTGCTTCATCTTTTGGGAAACCCCCACAGGCAACTACAAATTTTGCATGTGGCAGGCACCAACGGAAAAGGATCAACCTCCTCTTTTTTGGCCAGTATGCTGACTGCTGAAGGATATCGTACCGGACTCTTCACATCCCCCCACATGCACTGCTATACTGAGCGTATCCGCATTAATGGAGTCAACATTCCAGAAGAGGAACTGGCACGTATTTTATTACAAATTGAGTCCCTCTTAACCCCCATGGTTCATAACGGTGAATGTCCGCATCCCGCCATGTTTGATCTGATGACACTTGCGGCCTATATTTATTTCGGAAATGCAGACCTCGATTATGTTGTTTTAGAGGTGGGGCTGGGTGGGCTGGAGGACGCCACAAATGTGATAGAAGCTCCCCTTGCTGCCGTCATTACCCCCATCGACATCGATCATGTTGATCTTTTAGGCAACAGCCTTTCAGGTATTGCTGCACATAAAGCAGGCATTATCAAACATGACCGACCAGTTATCTATCATCACCAGTTGCCCGAAGCTGAAACAACCATACGTTCAGTTGCCGCTTCTTTGAGCGCCCCCCTGTTCTGCCTGGAATCGAGTCATATTCTTCCAATGAACTCTGATTTACTTGAACAGCACTTTCATTTAAATCATCCCCGGTATGGTTTACAAGACTTGCATATTCGAATGCTGGGCGACCATCAAATGAGTAATGCCGCACTGGCAGCCCTGACCCTTCTGGTGCTTCGTGACCACGGAAATCTTACCATCAGCAATGAAGCCATCTTACGGGGTCTTTTAAACACGCACTGGTCTGGCCGCCTTGAAGTATTGCATCAATCACCACTGGTGATCATTGATGGTGCCCACAACCTTCAAGGAGCTGAAATCCTGCAGCACTTCCTCAACACACATCTGTCTGACCGAAAAATTAACTTCCTGGTTGGTATGCTCAACAACAAGGACATTCAAGGCGTTCTAAACACTTTACTTCCCTTGGGCCACAAACTTTTCTTCACCCGAGCTGCGAACTCAAAAGCAGTCGATCCATTGCTCCTGGCTGAAAATGTTCAGTTTTTCGGCAAAGAAGTCTATGTAGTGGACTCACTTCCCGAAGCTGTGGAAGCTGCCTATCTTGAGACCTCTATGGATGAAGTGCTTGTGATTACCGGTTCGCTATACCTTGTAGGTGATGCCAAAGCCGCTTTGCTCCAATTCCTGGATCGGCAAAAGGAAGCCAGTTAATCATCCTAAGAAATGCAGAAAATCCGGACAATCGTCTTCCAACAGAAGCGTTGTTCGGATTTTTTGTATGATTTTCATTACGCTAATTCTTTGATGAGTTCCGGTCGATCTCGATGATTCGCCAGTAGCTGTCGCGCCATTCTATCATTCGCCATCCAATTCTTAATCTCACTCTTTCTCAGAATCAGTGGCATGCGGTCATGAACGCCTTTCATAGTTACGTTGGCTTTAGTAGTAAGGATCACAAATCGGCTCTCATCTCCGTATTCCCTGTAAAGACCTGCCATGTAAAGTACTGGTTCTTCAGGTAAACGGAAAAGGTATTTTTGTTTTTCTGGTTTTTTCCATTCAAAAAAACCGGTGCCGGGAACCACACACCGGTACTGCTTCACACTCCCTGAAAACATGGTTTTCTCCGCTGCTGTCTCTGACCTGGCATTGATAATAACGCCACTTCCTTTAAAATGAGGAAATCCCCAAGTCATTGGCCAGGGTCGAATACTGCGATCTCGAACCATTATCACCGGCACCATATCAGTGGGAAAAATTTCGCCTGTTTTGGTCTTTTTCAGCTGCCCATCTTCCAAGTGGCTGATGATCCAGTCGATCTCTTTCAACTCCTGGTCTGTCATCAACTGAAAGCGTCCGCACATGGTAACACCCCCTAACATTTCTGTACTGTTTTGAATACTCTTTTAGTATATGTGTTTTTCAGCCTTGTATCCACTGGTGATTTAGAAAGATTCAACCAGTTCAGAATATAACTCCTGCGAAAGCACACTATATCTTCCTTCTTGACCCATTTGTAATACCGCTGTACCATCCTCCAGTAAATAAGCGTAAAAATCATGACTTTCGTTTTCGTTCGAGAATTTTTGGCGAATCAGATAGCATTCTCCCAGAGTAGCAACATCAACACCTTCCCATGCAGCAGACTTCACTATAAAATCCATGAAAATTGCTTGCGCAAGCTGTTCATTTTCATGGGAATAAGTAATCGGTTCCTCTCCATTTTTTACAAGCTTCGTGATGCTGTATTGAACATAAACATCGTCTGTCCCAAAAAGATCGATTAGTTCCTGCAATTTTTCAGGACTCTCTGCATAGACCCGCACGTCGTAATCAACCATTCCATCTGCCCATTTCCGGTCATAATGGTGCTTCATACCTTCGCCTGAAACAGATTCCACCTTGACGTAAAAGTCTTCTAAATTGTCAATCAGTGCAAAGAGAAGCACCGCGTTTAAATCAAACTCACCAGCCCCGTAGGTAATAGTTTCATCTCCATCGAGAATCCACTCCACACCGCGTTCATTTCCAGTAGTGTGCAGCATAAAGTGATTATGTCGCAATCCTTCCGGGAGACGCAGCAGGCCAAGCAATTTGCTCACAGCTGAGTTGTCTCCCACATATAGAGTGCGTGCTTTCCATAACGCTTCGGCAGAGCCGATCTCCGAAGCTTGCGTGACACTTTCCAAGTGTTGTTCAAAAAAGAGCTTCACTTCATTGGGTTTTATAACTGGATAGGAAAAGCTGGGTTTTATGCCGTTATCTACCCACACCGCAGTATAATTGGCATTGAAGTTAAAGCTAATATCCATTACTGTGCCCTCTTGCAAGAAACCTTCACATGTAAAATGGACTTGATTGCTTTTGTCACGATTAACCTCTCTGCTCACGCTTATTTCCTTCCTGCCGACACGAAGCTCCCCTAAAAAAGGTATGATTTCTTCTGCCTTTGCCGCAGAAAAACTCATGTCTTCATTGCCATCAGTTAAGGTACCGAAAGCAACTTGATTGAGGGGTTCTAACGAGATTCCATCATTACCTCCAACAGCGTCGGCGAGCGCGATACTGCGAACACCACCAAAGGTACCGGCAACTGCAGCCGTGCCAACGATAAGAACGACAACAAGCGATACCATAAGCGTTTTAGGCTGTTTTGCAATGCGCTTGATGCGTTCTGTCATTTCTCTTTTGCCACCAGTCATCATCGTAGCACAGCAAAAGAGATCGGAAGGCTTTGATGGTGCAGTCATCATATCGATCAGCGTTCTCCCATATTCAATACGTCTACTATCACCAAGTCTGCGGAGTGTTCCCTGGTCACAGGCAAGTTCGCTGTCTCTGCGGGACAATACAGCGGCCACCCACACCAATGGATTAAACCAGTAAATGCACAGGCACAAAACACGCACGAATGACCAAATATGGTCTTTCTGGCGATAATGCGTCAGTTCGTGAGCAATCACATAAGTTGCTTTATGTTCATCCAACAGGCTTTCAGGCGTGAGATATACAGCAGGCTTCAAAAATCCAAACAGGCAGGGAGAAGGCAATCCTTCGGCCTTATACACAGCCAATGGAATATCTTTCATCTGAATCTGTTTTCTGCTTTGTCTGAGTTTCCGACTTAGTCGCTTATTTGAAACCGCAAAAAACAAACTGCAGAGAAAAACGCCACTAAGCCATACAACTTGCACAATCACTTTTAACCCGACCGCTTCTGTTTTGATATCAGCAGCCAGATCACTGTTTTGGATTATTTGTAAATCGTTCAGCATTGTTGTTCCGGGGTTTGCTGGTGTGCTGGGCCGTGTACTTGTCAATTGATATCCCTGATTATTTGGTACCACATTCATTATACTGACAGGACTTTCAAACAAAGAGAACGGCAGTAACAACCTGATGGCAACAAGCACCCATAATACATACTGCAGCTGTGAAGAAATTTTGTTCCGCAACAGATATCGCAATGCCATCAAAATGAGGATTAAAGCCGAAGATGTGATGATAGTTTCAATCATTTCGGCACCTCCGCTTCCTCCAAAATAGCGTGTAACTCATCAATTTCTTTTTTGGTAAGTTGTTTTTTGCGCACCAATGTGCTCATCATCAAGCTGGCCGAACCTTCAAATGCACGTTCGAGTAAAGAGCGTGTTTCCGCCATGGCAACATCATCCCGTGCTATATTAGGATAATAGTGTTTTGCGCGACCCACCACTTCATAGCGAAGAACACCTTTTTCCGTCATGCGTTCCAGCATCGTTTGTACTGTGCTGCGGCTCCAGCCCGGATTTTCCTTTAATTCATGGCAAAGCTGCACATAAGTGCGGGGGGCAATTTCCCAAAGCTTCTCCATGATGTACCACTCACTTCTTCCAAGCGTACTATTGTTATTTGCCATCACAATCCTCCTTTGAACGACAAGTGTCGACCACGAACTCATCATAGCATTATGCACGACAAGTGTCAAGTAACGCTGACAAAGTGAGAACTCTGATTACTTCGTTCTATCCATACCTGCAAAGCTTTATAATTCAAGGGTTTTCCTTATTTATCACTGGTTATCCATAAACAAACGATTAACGATTATATCTCTTATCTGTCCATCATCAAAATTTACCTTCCCGGACACATGCACCACCTTATTTCCCTTTTGGAGGATGAGTTCATCCCGATCTTCTGTTAATGCCAGATGATCCATCCGCCAGGATGACTTCATTGCCTCATCTGAGACAATGGTTTTTGTCAAATAATAGTTGCCTCTAAATTTGACACCCCTCATCAATTCTTCTGTTATGCCATCAAAAATCATCTGCGCAAACAATGGATGTATGGTGTTGTAATAGCGGACGCGTACTCCCTGACTCTCTTCTTCAAAGTCCCAGACCTCCAGGTAATCATAATGCAATGGTGTGAGAGGACTCATACCGCGGTTAAACTCTCTGATTGCCAGACTCCCCTGCTGTGATGTTTCGATCAGTTCCATCATGGTAACTAACGGATAGCCCTCTGGAACAGGGTCAATTCGATTGCTATCATCAAAGGGTCGATTGCTCAGCAGCGAGCTGACAATGGCCATTGAAAAGAAAGCAGCCAAGACCACCAAGGTGATATAGGCAATACCACTATTCTTATCGGTTGATTTGTTCTTAATGACGTATCGAAGGCCCAGTCCAATGATCGTTCCCAAAACTGGCCCTATGATGGGGATCACGCTGCTGGGCTTAAAATATGCATCTACCAAAAATGCCACCATGATTAGAGATACTATCGTCATTGCAATGCCATTAAAAGCCATAATACGCTTTTGGGCATTTTTCAGGGTGGGCTTATCCAAAGGCAAACCTCTTTTGATATTTTTTCTAGCCTTGAATACTCTTGTCACGCTATAGACAGTGGAAGCCAGTAAAGCCCCAAAAAGGATGGGGAATAATACTGTTACCGCAACACCTGCAAAGCTCAATAAATGATGATGTCTGACGGGAAAATGCATCGCCAATGCCACTATGCCAACAATCAAAATCAGTGAGGTATTTAGTATCTCACCTTTAAAAAGTGTGGTCTCTACAATTTTCTGCTCCAGCACTTCATCAGTTTGAATCGGAACAGAATCATCATCTTCAGAATAGAAATATTGTAGGTAGTCCTGTGAAGTGATGAAAGTCCATCCCGATGCTTGGCACAGGCTTCTGTACTCCTCTGATTCTTTTGTGTTTGCCGGCGTCAGCGGGCCTTCATCTTTAAACACATCAACATAAAATTTTAATCTCCGAGGCTCTATCGCCCTAAACTTTGCCACCACTCGCCCAACCCGTTCCAACATCCACCCTTTCGCAGCCATTTCTTCCAGATAGATGCCTATGGCTTTATAGTCCAAGGAAAAGAATCCCCAAAAAACTCTCTTCGTTTTATGTTTCACCAGATCACCGCCCCCTCTCTAGATGATGCCTGCCGTCTGAAACCAATTGCACCAATCTATGGTATTCATCCTTCAAAATATCTAATCCCTTATCTGTTATTGTATATACCTTTCTTCTATTCTCCTCTGAAACCTGTGCAATTATCTTCTCTTCTTCAAATCTGGATAGAAGATTATATAGCGTCCCAGCTCCAATCTTGACCCTTCCATCAGTTCGCCTATCTACTTCCTGCATAATACTATAGCCGTGCTGAGGCTCTATCAAAGTCAGAAGTATATAGTACATCGGCTCCGTCAAGGTTTTAAACTGTTCCCTAGCCATCGAATCACCTCCATCGCATCTATATCGATAATAGATATATCTACTATCAATATACTACAGTATTTCTTCTTTTGTCAATTATCTATTAATCACGATGACCCGAGATGCGTTAAACTGTGGTGGCACAGACATTGATTGAATCTAATAATCATTTGCCCACCATTTGCCCACCATCTGCTCATCACCTGGCCATCATGGGTACATCATACGCCTCAACATCAAGGCACAAACAGATGGGCTCCCCCATGTCAGGAAGGAAAAATGACAGCATGAAAGGATAGAGGATAACCGGACAAAAGGACAAAGAAATGAAAAAATGAAAGGAGGTTCCCATGAACGAATTCTTAACACCAGTGGCCAATGTGGGTTTTCCCATTGTGCTATCCATCTACCTGTTGGTCAGGCTGGAGGGTAAAATTGAAAGCTTATCAGACAGCGTTCACGAACTGGCCAAAAGCATCACAGTGCTTGGCAACCGGGAGTAGGTTTTTGGCACCATCAAAAAATGGCGGCAAAGCTGCAGAAACAGGCAACCCTATTCCATAGCAGCTTCGCCGCCACGTTGGAAGCAATAGATGCATTTATCGGGGGTAGCCATGCTCCGCATGGCTTCCATTTTAAACGCTCGCTCCGGCATCTCCCAGATTCGGGTCAGGTGCCAAATGACTCCTTCCTCTCGAATCTGGCAGATCCCTCCCCCTCGCTTTGGTGGCCACTCCCGTTTTCAGGCAAACGGCTGCCGTGCAGCCTGAAAAGCCGCACCACAGCCTCGACCTTCATCGCTTCATCCACTTTCACTGCCAGGCAGCGGTGGGACACCACCCCCGCAGCCTGAAAACCATCTTCCGCCCCAACTAATGCTCCTGCCTGTCGGCAGACAAGTCGCTTTCGCTAAATGCCGTCTTTAATAAATAGTTCTTCTGCAACTATCACCGGCGCATACTGCCCAAACCCCGTGGGCAGACCGCCGGTTTTCCTTAAAGGAGCATTTAGCAAATAGTGGGGGCTGGGTAAGGCTCTGGGGGAAAAGCCTCACGGGTCAAGCGCTGGGGTCCAGGTGGCCAGGCTGGGGCCTGGCAGGGGAGTGTATTCAGGATAACCCAAGCCCCTTCCAATCAATTTCAGGCTATCTTTTGAACAGCTGATGATAGGAATCTGAAAACGCTGCAGCATATTCCATTTTCAATTCATCAGCCAGATTTATCTCATTGTGCAACACGTGCTCAAGGTTACACGAAAAATAGTACATATTGTACGGAATGCCCGCTATTTGGGGACACAGCGATAATCGATTAACGACTTGCTGCTTTCTACTATTTCTATCAGTAACACGACTGGCTGCCTTTGCTGCGATGAATGATTCCGAATATACAAAGCCCTCGACCTCTTCCACTTTTATTTGAGCACTTTCAATATAGGCGCCGTCCATGTCAATGAGGTGTACGATCCGAATAATATCACCCTTATTAATGCCAATTTCTCTTTTCAGAAATCTGTTAACATGCTCATTGACCTTCTTAACGGCATTAGCGCCATGAGTATATTGGTCACTCGTTACGTCGCCCCCGGTTATATAAAACTTGATCAAGTTGGAAGAAACCAATTTACCAATGATGCCACCCAAAGATGTTTTGTCTGCGATGCCTTCCACAATAAACAGAATGACCTTTTTAATTTTCATCAATCACCCTCCCGGCCATCCTGAAGGCACGACTGATATCAAAGCTGTTGGTCTCTTTATAAATCTCCTCCTTTTGGCCGCCCAGATTGATACTCCGATAATACAGGTTTCTCAGGTTATTGTTGCTCTTCACATTGGCAAATCGCAGATAGCGATTTTTTGTGTTGGTTGTTGTGAAAATGATTGAACGAGTATCCAGCATTTCCAGCGGCCTCAAATTATGAGAAGTAAAGATCAATTGACCCTTTCCATTTTCACTGATAATCTGAAGAATTTCACCCAGCAAATACTCAAAAATGCCGGCGTCCAACTCATCAACCACCATGCAGACTGAAGGGTGATTAAACATGGTGATCAATGTACTCAATATGGAGATGATTTTCTTAATCCCATCGGATTCATACTTTAATGGCACACGAATAGCATCCCTTATGGAGATCAGTTCAATCCGAATGCCTTCATTGCCATCTTCTTTCAGTTGTTTGCCGTGATTTTTCAGTCCGATAGTAAGACCTGGCACAATGGTTTCTAGGACAACGTTCATCTGTTCAAGCACCTTCACCACAACATTATATACTTCTTCCGGCACCACTGATGGCTTCAAAAGACCAATTGCCAAATCCCCCTGTGTGATTTTTTTCTCCTCCAGCAACCTGAAACTAAAGGGAATCAACACATTCATGTTTATCATTCCCGCATGATGATTTTTAATAATGAACAGATTCACATTGGCATAGTGCTTTAAGGCAACAATTATGTCTGTGTAGCGTTTAAACCCATGGCTTTTCTTAATGATCTCTTCCAACTCACTGCCAAAAATAAAAGAAGTGCTGTTTTTGGCCGACATTTTTTTCGCAACACCCAAATCAATTTGAACATCTTCATTCTTTGATGCCAGTAAACGATAGTTTTTTGTCGGCTTAAATGCATATTCTTTGTCGTTCACATGATAGTCAATAATGCCTGCCTTGCTTTTCCAGGCATTATCAACAAACTCTTTGTAAGCCAAATACTCCCGAACAACTTTGGCTTTGCCTTCATCTCTTCTTTCAATCTCAACTTCGTAGAAAATCTGATAATGGTCATCATCCATACTCAAATCAAAACCCAGTTTAATCGTGGCCGTTTCTTCATTTTCAAAGATATAGTCGCCGGCGTTCTTAGGCAGCTCTTTCCCACTGATCAGGTGTTTGACGAGCCACATCGCATCCACAAATGCTGTTTTACCCGAACCATTTTGACCATAGATGCCAATCATATCGGCACTCATCCGTTTATGTGGCGATGCTTTGTCATTTGAAATCTCAATTTTTCCATATTCAACATTTTTTATATTAAGAAGTTCTGCTTCCCTTACGCGAATCATCACATCTTGCATCATATACACCTCCACTTACAACAAAGCATATCACAAAACACGCAAAATGTAATTTTATTTTTCATATTCGATACATTTTGTATCTATTCGTGTTAATGTTATTCTGTTTTGCTTTGTTTAGGTGCTTTTGGCTAATCAATCATGTTGATGCAACGTCACGAATTGGCCAAGAGCATTACAGTGCTGGTGGGAAATCGGGATTAGGTTTTGGGACTCAAAAACCCAGCGACGAAGTCAAGGGTCAAGAGAGAACTCCTCCTCCTGACGAACATCGCCGCTGGGTTATATGCCTTGCATTTTAATAAACAAATCCAACCATCATCATTTGTTGAAGCAGTGTCACGTTCTACTCAAGGGCATGAATTTCATCTTCTAAGTCTTTAAGCCCCTGAAGCAGCGTTTCAAATGCAGGTATTTCTCCGAACAACATACCTTCCATTTTTGCATAGTCATCCTTCAATTGCTTCATATGCTCCTCGCGTGGCAGCAGCTTGATTTCTTTTGGCGTGGCATGTTCATACTGAGCCCATGCGCAAGCGTAGAATTTTTGCTTAAACTGGACAACTCTCAATAACAACGCTAAATCATTAATGGCCTCACTCTTCACAGGTGTCTGGGCCATCATGTAAAGATCATAATAGTGTCGTGAATACCGGGCTGGCATCTTCTTTTTGCTGCGGTTGGCTTCCTGATGCAAAATGGTCGCTTTTTCCCAAAATGTCCTTGCAGCACTCACCATGCGAATTTCAGTGTGTTTTTTTTCGAAAAGATCCGGTTTATAAGATGCTGCATAGGGTTCAACCGTCTTGGTGACAACCGGTGTCCATGCCGCTAAAGGGTCAATTTCAAGCTATATTTCTTGTCTCAACGCTTCATCCTTGAACAATTGGGGATAAATAAACCGAATGGTCTGCTTGTCGGCCTCATCGATGGCTAACTCAAAAGGTTCTTTCCGATGTCATTGTTTTGATTTCTTCATAAACCCAGGAGCGTGTTCTTTGGGCTTCTTTCAATAACTTTTTCTTTTCTGCCTGGTTAAACTTGCGCATCATTTTCGCTCTTATTTCATTGTTCATTTCTTCTTTGCCAATGGCTTTAATGGCTTCGATGAGCAAGGCACTTTTAGGAGAAATCTCGCTGATCTCCCGGTTGGTTCGCCTTTTAAACTTGATCACAAACTGGTCGTGACGAATAGTTTTATGAGGACCATCAGTGACATACTCATACACTGCCGGCACCTGGGTGGACAACCCCATCTGATTTAGTGCAGCCTCCCCGGAAGGCACAATATGCCATCCATAGGCCCGGGCAATGGCTTCTGCCACTTCCCGTGGCGATAGCGCCACTTCTTGCTGCAAAAACTCATTATAGTTGGGTTTTTGATAAATGCCCCTGTGCACCCGGATCAGTTTCCCTTCTGCCGCTAACCGGGAAAAGGCTTTTTTAACCGCATCATAACTTCCCAGATCTGCAAAGTCTGACAAAACAAAGGCTTTGCCCTTCGGGGAAGCGTTTATTCTCTGGATCATACTTTCCATTACCTTGTTACTGATCATGCTCATCACCACCTTTCGTCACTAATATTATACAATATTGGTGACGAGAATGGTAGGGGGGGACCAAAAAACAAACTGACCCGCCTTGGTACGCATTGTGAAGAGGCGTGGCGGGTACTGTTGACCATACTATACTGTTCTGGCATTGCGATTTCAAGTAGTGCATAAGATGTGATTGATCGGATGATTAAGTGGTATGTTATTAATAGGATGCGTTTCGCTTTTCAAGTAACAAGTAGCATGATCCTTTACCTACGGTTTAGGACGAGCAAAGGCCTCGGCCACTGGGCCAGTAACCAGTGGTCATTTTTATGAATTCCTTCGAGAAAGTTACAGTACCTCCGTCCCGGTATGAAGTTATGATAATCAGTGAATACATGACCGAATGATCAAATGAACGAATGAATGAATGGACATTAAGCAAAGCCCCAAACGCGGGGCTTTTTTCGTGGAATGAATTCAATTTGTAACCATTTTAAATTAAGGGGTTAGAAGAATCAAAAAACGCCAGTCTTCAGACTGGCGTAAGCATTGGAATTACTGGAGCTGTTGCCGGGACTCGAACCCGGGACCTCTTCCTTACCAAGGAAGTGCTCTACCGCCTGAGCTACAACAGCGTGTTACCGTTTTTGACCACGAAATTGATTATACCTGATAGGGCGATGAATGTAAAGACCTTATCTCAACTTTTTGGCGGTTTTTTTATAGGTTGATCTGACCGTGTTCCAACGAGACAACTCGAATCAACGCATGGACATCAACATCCAACTCACGCAGCTTTTCTGCACCTGGCTGAAAGCTCTTTTCAATCACAACGCCCGCACCAACCATTTTTGCACCTGCCAGATCAATAATCTCTTTCATGCCTTTAATGGCTTCTCCATTGGCCAAAAAGTCATCAAGCACCAACACTTTTTCGTCAGCCTTCAAATATCTTCGGGCAACACGAATCTGATAAGTTTGGCCTTTTGTGTAAGAATAGACTGAACCTTCCCATGTATCAGGATCCAAATTTTTTGAAAGAGTTTTTTTTGCAAAAACTACCGGTACGTTAAAATATTGGGCGGCTATGGCGGCTATGGCAATGCCAGATACTTCTGCAGTCAGAATTTTATCTATTTTGAGCTGTCCGAAGTGAGCATAAAAAGCCCTGCCAATGGTGTTCAAAAGAGAAACATCCAGTTGATGGTTTAAAAAGCTGTCTACTTTAAGAATATCATTTCCAATCACCCGGCCCTGGTCCAGGATTGCATGACGCAGTATTTCTATGTCGTTTAAAGAAGTTGAACTCAAGAACACACCTCTTCTCCAGTGGATCTATATTGACAGAAAACCTCGTATGGATTCTCTATATGTTAATCTATAATGGAATCCTGGTCAAGAGTGACTTCATGGGGCAGGGCAAATATTCAAAGAGTTTAGTGATTTAATTAGGTCTATAGTCTCTATTTTGGCTCTGTTAGAAAATATATGTTCCTGTTTGGTAGACATAACTTCACTGAAGACGGATAATGTATATGATGTAAAAAAAGGAGTTGGTGCGATGAAAGCAACTAAAAAAATGCTTAGTATGATTCCATTACTTTTCCTGACATTTTTCTCAATAATCCCTGTATATGGGAATTCTCCCGCAGCTGATGCATCTATTGCTGTTAGGATGACTATCAATGAACAACAGGCATACATAAACAATCAAGTTTTTTCTTTAGAAGCGCCTCCCATGATTCGCAATGGCCGTGCCCTGGTACCACTTCGCTTTTTCTCTGAAGCTTTGGGGGCCCACGTTGAATGGATTGCTTCACAAAAACAGGTCATTGTCACCAATGACTCTCAGCAGATTATTTTGAAGAATGACAGTCAAACAGCTCTTGTGAATGGCCGTAGTGTTCAGTTGAGTACACCGACAGTCATTGTGAATGGCCGCATCTTTGTTCCTTTGCGTTTTGTCAGTGAAGTGCTTGGTTTTTCTGTTTCCTGGGATGCCGTGGCACGAACAGTGACCATTGCCGGTCGCTTTTCTGATACACAGGAACTGGCTTCTGTCATGTCTCAGCTTGAAAGTCGAGATCATGAACATCTTAATCAGGAGACCCACGAACAGAAAAATACGACAACTGGCAGATCTCCTTTTTCTCACGATGAACGCAGCATTGAACTTGAAGTGTTGCGATTAATTAATGAGAAACGCCACCAGGAAAATCTTCAACCGCTCAGCAAGAATGATCATTTGATGTATGTTGCAACACAGAAATCCAAAGACTTGGTGGATAACAACTATTTCTCTCACACTTCGCCTGTTTATGGTGAAATGCGAGACATGCTGGATTCTTTCAATGTCAACTATCGTCGGGCCGGCGAAAACATCGCTGCGGGTCAACGCACTGCAGAACAAGTCGTCAGTGACTGGATGAACTCTCCCGGGCATCGACAAAACATTTTAAATCCAGAGTTCACTCAAATTGGTATCGGAGCTGTCAATGGCGGGCCTTATGGCGGTATCACCTGGACGCAGCTTTTCACTGATTAGCCTTTTGAGTTCAATTAATAAACGAGGGCCAGTGCTATTTAGCACTGGCCCTCGTTTATTATTCCCATGGTAATTATGACAACAACAGAGATAATTCGGTCGCAGGATCAAAAAAATGCACCCGATCAACTCTTGGTTTTATGGTAACCCAGTCACCCACAACTGCTTTCACCGAAGGATCTACTCTGGCAACCAGCGTACTCTCTTTCAGCTTAAGAAAAAGATAAGTTTCAGAGCCCAGTAATTCTGTCACTTCAACCAGCGCTCGGTTGGACGAATTATCCCCCACTTCCCCTGTTTCCACTTCAATATGCTCAGGACGAATCCCCATAACAACCTTTTTTCCCTCTAATCCATTTTGCTTCAACTTTTCTTCCCGGTCTCCACTGACAGCTACACTGCCTCCTTCATAACTGACTTTAAGTAAATTTTCACTGCGTTCCAAAACACCGTCGATGAAATTCATTTGCGGCGACCCAATAAAGCTGCCTACAAACTTATTGGCCGGCTTTTCATAGAGATTGGTAGGTGTATCCACCTGCATCACATGACCGTCTTTTAAAACAACGATACGGGTTCCCATGGTCATTGCTTCAGTCTGGTCATGGGTGACATAAATAAACGTTGTTTTAAGACGATGATGCAACTTGCTGATCTCTGCTCTTGTCTGCACCCTCAGTTTGGCGTCCAGATTTGAAAGTGGTTCATCCATCAGAAAGACCTTGGGGTCACGAACAATGGCTCTTCCCAGGGCGATTCGCTGACGTTGTCCACCTGACAATTCTTTTGGTTTGTTCTTTAAAAGTTCTTGCAACCCCAAAATATCAGCAGCATTTTGTACGCGCTGGTCAATTTCCTTTTTAGGCATGTTGCGTAGCTTTAAACCAAAAGCCATGTTTTCATAATTGGTCATATGTGGATAAAGGGCATAGTTTTGAAAAACCATGGCAATGTCTCTGTCTTTCGGAGAAACATCATTGACCAGGCGGTCCTCGATGTATATTTCACCGCTGGTTATCTCTTCAAGACCAGCAATCATGCGTAGCGCTGTTGACTTGCCGCATCCGGAGGGCCCTACAAATACAATGAACTCATTGTCCTGAATATCCAGATTCATGTCGTGCACGGCATGAAAGCCATTGGGATACACCTTGTTCACATTGACCAGCTTTAATCCTGCCATTGATCCATCACCTCTTTCCAAATTTGTCCTTCCAAAATGGATTCTCTCATGTTATGTTATTTTGTTATTCGTTGAAATTGAATGGGTTTTTCAGGAAGCAGCCATATTTTCTCGTCTCCGTAGTAAAATTCAAATCCATCACCTTCCAGCAACTTCATTGTCGTCTCTTGTTCTGAAACATGTACTTTAAAACAGTTACCCCGGTATTTAATGCGGAAACTGTATCCTATCAAACCAACAGGAATCTGAGGTGAAAAACGAACTCCTTCGTCTGAGATGCGCATCCCCGCAAACCCACTTACCAGACTGAGCCAGGTACCTGCCATGCTGGCCGTGTGAATTCCATGGTGGGCATTGCCCTGCAAGTTATCCAAGTCGAGCCGGGCGGTTTCCAGAAAATGGCTTGAAGCCTTTTGTATATCGCCTGTTTCAGCTCCAATGATGCTGAAGATGCATCTTGAAAGAGAAGAGTCATGGGTCGTCACTTGCTCATAATATGCCAGATCTTTTTTCTTTTCTTCATGAGAAAACTGATCATGAAGTAAATAGAGAGCCAGCACAACGTCCGCCTGTTTACACACCTGATGCCGATATATATCCAGGGGATGGTAGTGCAGTAATAGTGGATAATGATTCTCCGGAGTTCTATCAAAGGGCCAAACCGGTTTATCCAAAAAACTGTCGTCCTGAGGATGAATACCACGCTCATCATCTTTTGGCAAATACATGGCGTCGGCTGCCATCTGCCATTCTTCGATTTCTTCAGCTCCCAAATCAATCTTGCGACTTATGCGGTTAAAATCTTCATAATTTTCCTGTGCCATTTTCTTTGCCAACGCAGTTGCATAGTTCAGATGACTCTTCGCCATGGCATTGGTATAAAAGTTATTGTTTACAAGTGCCGTATATTCATCAGGACCTGTCACAGTGAAAATACAAAAGCGTTGGGGATTTCCACCGCTGAATGCGCCAATGTAAAGCCAGATGCGCGCTGTTTCAAACGTAATTTCAGCGCCGAATTTGAGAATGAACTCCCAGTCTCCAGTTGCCATTTCATATTGACGTATGGCATGAACAATATCAGCATTGATATGATACTGAGCAGTCCCAGCTGGATAGTAGGATGAGCATTCTATTCCTGTAATGGTGCGCCAGGGGAATAAGGCACCTTTTTTCCGAAAAAGTGTGTGTGCCCGCCGGCGCGCCTGATCAAGGGTATTGAACCGGTACTCCAGTAGTTTTCGGGCAATCCAGGGCTGGGTGTAAATAAAAAAAGGAACGATATAAATTTCAGAATCCCAAAAATAATGCCCTTGATAACCTTCCCCCGTTAATCCTTTTGCTGCGATATTGGTACTGCCATCTCTTCCTGCTGACTGAAATAAATGGAACAAGTTAAACCGAAGGCCCTGCTGCAGCTCATCGCTTCCCGCGATAGCTATGTCGCAATGCATCCAGAAATCATCCATCACCTGACGCTGTACCATGTGGTAGTGGGCCCACCCTTGTTGTTTGACAGTTTCGAGGATGGTATCAGCTGTCTCCCAGAGCTGATCAGGCGGAATGCGGTCACTTCTGAGGTAAAGCAACGACTTTGTGAGACTAATACGTTCCCCCATTTTTGCTGCAAATGTATAACGATGCTCCAGCATCTGACCATGCACATGATTCATCCTGTTGATACAGTGGCCGGATTCAATCAGATTATGAATACAACTGAGCACTTGAAGCTTTGAGTGGGTGGTGATTTGTAAAAGTTTGGAAGTATTTTCTTTTTGCTCCAGTTTTTCCAGTTTTAAAGTTTGACCTGTTAGAGATGTTCCAATCCGTGGATCATTTTCGGATGTCTGATTGTGAACATGCCCATCAATCATGGAAATTAACCGAACAATTCCAGTGAAGTTAACGGGGATCACGGTATAGCGTATAAGAACTAAGCTGTCTTCGGCAAAAGAAACCATTCGTTCAACTTCTATATCAACAATTTTACCCCGAGGTGATACCCAACGAGTATATCGCGTCAATATTCCCTGCTGAAGATCAAGCTCCCGTCGATATTTTTCAATGGTACCTGTGAACAAGCTGAATATTTCATCTTCTATTTGGAGTTGAATCAGCTTTCCATTTGGCACGTTAAGCATCGTTTCTGTATGTGTCGCATATCCATAGGCCGTTTCATCATAATGAATGGGTACTTTTTCGAAAAATCCATTAAGATAAGTGCCTTCCATTGATGTCCCCGCTGGACCGTCGTATCCTTCTTCAAAGCTGCCTCGAATACCGAGGTTACCATTCCCTAAAGAAAAGACCGTTTCACTCAGAAAATTGGTTTGGGGGTCAAAATCAGTTTCGATTATTTTCCAGGGATCTACCTCATAACAGGTCTTTTTCTGTTGTCTATTTCTGCTCATGACGTGTCCCCCTCCACCGTATCCCATTCACTCAACGAAAGTATGTAACGGACTGCCCGATTGTACCAGGCAGTCCGGATAGTTGCTTATTGAATATCAAATCCTGTAATGTCCTGTAAATCCAGTTCCAGTTCTTCAAATGCAGTAGCTGCATCCATGGACCCTGTCAAGACGGAATGCACCGATCTGAAAAAAGCAGTTGAAACAGCATTGTAGTTGGGTGCTGTCGCTGTTGAAGGTCTTGCAACTGCATTGATGAAAACATCATACAGACTGCCGAAGAAAGGGCTGGCTTCCAACACTTCTGCATCTTCATAGAGGGACATGATCGTTGGATTCAAAGAACCTTCCACTGCACGCATTTTTTGTGCATCATAACCAGCCATGAACAGTGCCACTTCGGCAGCGATTTCGGGATTGTTGCTGTAACGACTCACTGCCAATTGCCATCCTCCAAGAGTGGCTGCACCTTCACCGCTTTTGCCGGCCGGCAATGGTGACACGTCAAAGAGACCTTTAATGGCACTGTCATCCGCATGCCCCAAGCTGTAAGCATAGGGCCAGTTACGCATGAAGGCTGCGTTTCCGCCTTGCCATACGGCTCTGGAGTCTTCTTCGCCCATGCCGGTAACACCATTGGGTGATATGGTCCCCACCCATGCGGCTGCCTGGTCAATGATTTCAATAGCATTGGCGTTATTGATGGTAATCATGCCTTCGGGTGAAATAATAGTCCCCCCATCATTGGAAGCAATCCATTCCAGTGCATCGCAGGTAAGCCCCTCATAAGCATTTCCCTGCCATACGAAGCCCACAAAATCAGGATTACCCTCAGCACGTTCACCCTCCTGAATTACCGATGCCTGTTCTTCCAGTTCATCCCAGGTAGCTGGCGGCTCAAAGTTATATTTTTCCAGAAGATCGGTACGGTAATACAGTAATCCAGCGTCTGTAAACCATGGAATTGCCACCAACCTGCCATCTACTGTATTGTTTTCCACAATTGCCGGGAAATGCTCGTCAACAACATCTGCTGCACCAAAATCATAGAGGTCAACAAAATGCTCCGCCAAATCCCCGGGCCAAATCACGTCGATCTGGTATACATCCACCTCAGCGCTTTGTGCTTCAAAAAACTGCAGGTAGAGACCTAGGCGATCCTGAGCCAGGTCAGGTGTGTCAAGGACATTCACCAGAACATTGGGATTTTGGTCCATATACATTTCAGCAGCCTTTTGCGTTAGTTCCAGTTCCTGGCCAACAGCGCCGGCTGCCACTGTAATCACCACTTGGTCACCAGGTTCACCCGGTTCTGCGGGTTCCGTAGGTTCAGCAGGCTCTGCAGGTTCTGCAGGAGCAGGCTCTGCAGGGCTTCCGCAACCCGCTAACAAACTACCCACCAATACCATTACCAACAACAATGTCCACCAGTGCTTTTTCTTGATTTTCATGAATGTTCCCCCTTCATCTTTGGTTGATCATCATGGAACCATTAACTTGATGCTGTTGATACTTTTGATGCTTTTGATGCTTTGGTATGGTAATCGTTTTGGGCACCAACTCCCTTCCAGCAAACTATTTACCGAGTTTGTTTGTTTTATCCTTTCACGGCTCCGGCAGTCAGCCCTGCCACGATCCGTTTCTGGAATATCAACACCAAGACAACAATGGGCACCGTCACCACCACAGCTGCTGCCATAATTTCACCAAAGGGTTCTTGTCGGGCGACAGCTCCCGTGAAGTAAGCAATGGCAACCGGTACTGTGCGGGCGCCTGGATTAATGGAGGTAAATGTCAGCGCAAAAAGGTACTCATTCCATGCGGCAATAAAGGCCAGTAATCCCGTTGTCACCAATGCCGGAGCGGTCAATGGCAGCATTATTTTGTAAAATGTTTGAAACGGCGTTGCACCATCTACCTGTGCCGATTCAAGCAAGGCCAAGGGCAATCCTTTGAAGAAAGCCGTCAGCACCCAGGTGGTAAATGGCAGTGTGAATATCATATATGACAGGATCATGCTGGTGATTGTTGGCAGTTTCAAGGTTGTTATCACTGCGTATAAACCTGCGAGTACTGTTACCTGGGGAAACATGGTCATAGCTAAAATCATATACAGGGTTGGTTTTTTGCCACGAAATCGGAGTTTTCCCAGGGCGAAGGCGGCGAATGAGCCAGCCACCAAAGCCAATAAGGTGGTGCTGGTGGCCACAATGCTGCTGTTGATCAACCCACGTACAAACTGCTGATTATCAAAGATCACCCGGTAATTTCTCAGTGTTGGTGCGAAATCGCCAGTAGAGGGGTCACGGGGAACCAGTGTGGCAGGTGCCATTTGCAGTTGCGCTTCCGACTTTAGTGAGGAATTGATGGCCCAGTAAAAAGGAAATAGCAGATAGATAAATATAATCATTAGAATGAGATAAAACCCTGCTTTTAATAGTAGATGACTCACATGTTTAGGCGGTTTCATCCATGTCCACCCCCAGCATTTTAATATAGGCAATGGCAAAACCAAAGATGATGATAAAAATAACCACACCAATGGCTGAAGCCAGCCCCATGTTTCGATTCCCTATTAACTGAAAATAGTTGTAAGTAGCCATGGAATACTGACTTTGCCCCAACAATACCTGAAAAACATCAAACACTCGTAATGCATCCAACGTTCTGAAAATCAAAGCCACTGCCATGGCAGGTTTCAGTAGCGGGAAGGTAATGCTGAAAAACTGTTTGACTGGCCCGGCACCATCGATGGCAGCTGCCTCATAAAGTTCATCCGGTATCGTTTGCAGTCCTGCCAGCAATAGCAAAGCCATGAAAGGAGTTGTTTTCCATACATCCACTGCAACCATGGCCCATAACTGAAGCTGGCCACTGGCCAGAAAAGCCACTCTCCCATCTGCCAACCCAAAGGTATAGAGCAATGTGTTGAATAGTCCAGTTCGATTGGGAGCCAGCATCCATTCCCACATACGGGCAGAGACAACAGTGATCACCGCCCAAGGTATGAGCATGGCAGTTCGTGTCACTCCCTTTCCTTTGAAATTGCTATTCACCACCAAAGCAACTCCAAGGCCCAGCGCCAGTTCCAGAAATACGGAGGTAACAGTGAAAATCAATGTGTTGGTGATGGCATCAATAAAATCGACATCAGTCGCTCCAAGCACATATTGACTTCCCATAAAAGAGAACTGTTTGTACTCCCGGTAGCGCACCGGTTCCCGTGGCAATACCGAGATGGGCCGTTCATAAACGGTTTTTCCCGTTTCCTCATCAATAACAGGTTGGTTGGTGTCTTCATCAATCACCGGCGGTAGTTGACGAATCGTGACGCTCAATAAGCGCTGATAATTGTCGAGTCCTATGAATTCCGTTTCCTGTCCGCTGGCAAACTGTCGATTGGTAAAACTGGTGTAAAACACCTGACCCAGAGGATAAACCGCAATCACCAGCAAAATGATCAGCGCCGGCAACAGCAACCGATAAGCAGTACGCTCTTCCCTTTTTGCCAACTCAGATCGGCCGCTTCGTTTATCGTTACTCATATTCCCCCCCCTTTCGCTACTCATGTTCTGACTTTATTCCCGCAGCACGAGCCCGTATAGATTCAAATTCATCCTCGTGCTGAGACTCGTGTTTCATAAAATAATCAGGCACATTGATTTGACAGGCTTTATCTTGCACTTTTTTCTTCCATTTCAGCATTTCCTTAACGTAGGCATCAGCAGCAGCATTCCAGGTAAATGTGCTGCGAACTCTTTCCAATCCTTTTTGGTGGTAAGTATTCCACAAAACATGATCTTTCATTAACGAGAAAATACCTTCAGCGATGGCAGCTGACTGTTGAGGATCCACCAGCAATCCAAAAGACTCATTTCCCTTCTTCAAGATATCCTGACCACCACCGTTGGCTGTCACCACCACGGGCACACCACATGCCATGGCTTCGATAGTGGCCAAACCAAAAGGTTCATAAAGAGAGGTAAGCGCAAACACCCCACGCCGCCGGGCTGTTTCACGATATGCAGCAGCCAGTTGCTGCTGTCCGGATAAATTCACAAAACCAATCTTGCCAGCCAGCTGGTAGGTCTGTATTAATTCTAATATGGAAGCCAGTTGCTGTTGTTCCTCGTTTTTGAGTCGATGCATATCCGCTTGAGGATCATCAATGCCCCGAACAGCCAGAATCAGATTACAGCATTCCTGCAGCTGAGAATGTTCACCATAAGCCTTCACTAATCCTGTCACATTTTTTTTAGGGTCCAGTCGACTGGATGCGATTACCCATGGCAAATGCTGTCTTTCTTTTGCCACATCACGGCGAAGTACTTGCTGTATGCTTTCAGTCACTGCTTGATCATGTGTCTGGGGTTTATCATTGAAAATATCCTGATTCACACCCGGAGGAACAACAATAAATGGCAGCTTTTTATGCTGGTTAAACAAATCTCGATATAATGTGTGAAAATACTGTTGCTCTTTCTCTTGCTGTGTACTCACAAATCTGATCATGGCTTGGCTTATGGCAGTTCGTTCTGCTGCCAACCGGGTGGTAAATTGATACTGTTGGTCGAGCGACTCATAAGACACTCCAGTTCCCATCAGCTTTTCCAGTTTTTGTGCTCCAAGGGAGTGGGCTGTAAACGTATACGGAACACCTGTAAGTTGTTGGAAAATGGCTCCTGAAATGCCCCCGTCGCCATAATGGGTGGTAACTGCATCTGGCAAGTAACCCGCCTGATGATACCATTGACGAATACCTTCCACATACTCATAGAGAAAAGGCCACAATTGTTCCTTTGGCAAAAATGCTTTCCCGCCAAAACTGATGCGCACGATGCGCACATTGGTTCCTGCGTAAACTTCTTCAGGCTGTTGAAATTCCGGCCAGTCTTCATCTTCTATCCTTCGGGTGAAAATAATGGTTTCATGACCCAGTCGATCAAAGGCGAAAGCGAGTTCTTTCACATATACCAATTGACCACCAAAGTCTGGGTGCTGTGTCCAATAGCTGTCGTGTTGATCAAAGTTTCCCTGTGGGTTGAAACAAGCGATGTGCATGGAGGTTCTCCTTTCCAGTATCTGTTGCCCATTTTTCAAGACTTTCTGGATCTGGCATCTGGCAAATTGCCCCAATAGAACCCAGTTTCCAGGCAGCGCAATAGCTGCCCTGGTATAATGCATCTTTTACCGTTAATCCCCGAAGAAGTCCTGACATAAACCCCGACCAGAATGCGTCTCCTGCCCCGGTGGTATCCACCACTTCCCTGGCATAAGCAGGTAGCTGCAACACCTCATCGCTGTTAAAGGCTGCCAAACCACGGGCTCCCAAGGTCATGATGACGAAGAGGTCAGGGTATTGACGCAAGCGTCTTTGTACGTCTTGCCAGTTACCCGTTCCCCATAAATACTCAGCATCACTTTCCGAAGGCTTAATGACGTCCACCAGAGGTAGTATTTGTCGATTGATAAACTCTACGCCGTCGTGACCAGGTTCCCAGAGCACCGGTCGATAGTTGGGATCAAAAGTGATAAGCTTGTGTTGTGATTTAGCCCGTTTGATTAACGTCATTGTTGTTTCGCGTATTTCTTGATGAGAAAGAGCCCAGGCAGTGAAATGAAAAATGCGGCACTGGTCTACCATTAACTCATGCTTTGGCTTTAATATCACATCAAGATCTGCGCGGCGCATTGGCATAAACGCAGGATTCTCTCGACTTTTAGTGACAAATACCATTGAAGTGGGCCAGGAACTCACATGAACACCCTGAAGTGCCACTCGTTGTTCTTGTAAAAACCCGGTTAGATACCTGCCGAAATCATCGTCACCAACACTGGCAATTAATGCGGCAGCATGGCTCATCCCGGCAAGATTTACTGCCAGGTTTCCAGGTGAACCCCCAAAAGATTTCTGAAAATGGACTGCTTCTTTCAGAGAAGCAACATAATCGGTGGAAATCATATCAATGAGCAGTTCCCCCATTGCCACCACGTCATATTCAGTTTTTTGCAGTTGAAGGGTATCATCAAAACGCATCTTCATTCTCCTGACACTTTGGAAGTAAGCGTACTCTCACGGCAAATCAGCTGGTAAGGAAGAATCAGATTGCGATTTTTCACTTTTTCGCCGTTGATTTCCCGAATCAATATTTTAGTGGCTGTTCGCCCCATTTCAGCAATGGGTTGTCGAACTGTTGTAATGGACGGATGATAGTAAGAAGCCATGGGGATATCGTCAAACCCTGCCACTTCCACCTGGTGGGGCACTTGAATACCCTCATCCTGAAGTGCTTTGATGGCACCAATGGCCATGAGATCACTGGTTGCAAAAATCGCTGTTACCGCGGGTTCTTCTCTTAAAAACCGGCGGACGGTTTTGTAAGTGTTTTCAATTTTAAAGTTCGAACGCATGACCAGGCTTGCATTCAGCTCGATCCCGTAAGCCTGCATGGCATCCCGGTATCCGTGAAAGCGCTCATAGCCAGAAGTTTTGTCTGTTAAAGGTGCTCGAATAATCGCAACTCGACGATGCCCTCGTTTCAGGAAAAAGGTAGTTATGTCATGAGCTGCCTGATAGTTATCAATGTCGATACTTGACACATTCAAGTCTTCACATTTTCTGTTTATAAACGTCACTGGCAATTGACTGGACCTAAAAAAATCCCGATGTTCATGAGTTACTTTCGCAGTCATGAAAATAATACCATCCACATATTTTTCGCGAAGCATTTTTAAGTAACTCATCTCTTTTTCAAAATTATGAAAGGTGTTGCAAAGCACCATATTATAATTCTTATCTCTCACAACTTCTTCAATCCCTTTAACCAGTTCTGCAAAGAAGGGATTGGTAATGTCAGGAATCACGACACCTACCAAGCCGGTTTTCTGATGAGCCAAGCCTCTCGCAACAGGATTGGGAATAAATCCCAGTTCTTCAATAACCTGCATCACCCGATCGTACTTCTCCTGTTTCACTGGTTTGGAGTTATTCATTACCCTTGAAACAGTTGCTTTCGAAACACCTGCACGTCTGGCTACTTCATCAATGGTTATTTTCATTGGCTCCATTCCCTTTGTCGTTATTTGGGAAAGCGGTTTCCTATTCTTATTATAGGAAACCGCTTTCCTGTTGTCAATGCTTTATGCTTAAATAAACAAAATAGTAAGATAGTTTCTTCTTGTTTCAAATCAGTACATTTGAGGTATATAATGATGGAAGTATCTGACGTTTGACACCATATAACAAGAAGGAGTGTTCGTATAATGAATCATCAAATTGACTGTCAGTGGATGGAGAACATGGCTTTTGATGTCACTATTGACGGGCATCACGTGACCCTTGATGCAAACCCCGAACTGGGCGGTGAAAACCGGGGTCCCCGGCCTAAGCCTTTGCTTTTAGCAAGTCTTGCAGGCTGCACAGGCATTGATGTGGTTTCCATTTTGAATAAAATGCGTGTTCCGTTGGAGGGCTTTCGCATCACAGTTTCGGGTTCTCAGACGGAAGAACACCCTAAGATTTATGATAAAATTAAAGTGAAGTATTATTTCAAGGGAAACGACCTTCCCATGGACAAGTTGGAAAAAGCTGTACACCTTTCTGAAGAAAAGTACTGTGGTGTCAGCGCCATGTTGAAAAAAGCCGGCCTCATCGAGTATGAAATCATCATTGAATGATTCGCACCGCCATTTTCAACCAACGACAAAGGAGGATTTTCATGCACAAAAAACTCTTCATTCCCGGACCGGTGGATGTACTTCCTGAGGTGCTTGAAAAAATGGCCACCCCCATGATCGGCCACCGTTCAAAAGAAGCCAGTGCATTGCAACGCAGCATTTCCGAAAAAATGATGAAGCTGATGTATACCAAAAATCAGATTATGCTCTCCACCACCAGTGGCACCGGTTTGATGGAAGGGGCAATACGATCCTGCACCCGTAAACGGGCGGCAGTTTTTTCTGTTGGCGCTTTTGGAAAACGCTGGTTTGAACTGGCTGTGGGAAATCAAGTGCCTGCTGATTTATTTGAATCAGAACCAGGATATCCAACAACACCTGAAATGGTGGATGCAGCTCTTGCAACAGGAAAGTATGACTTGGTGACGATTACTCATAACGAAACTTCCACAGGCCTCATGAACGCTGCTGTTGATCTGGCAGAGGTAATTCGCCGTTATCCTGAAGTTGTTTTCGCCATGGATACCGTCAGTTCGCTGGGAGGCACCAAGATTGAAGTAGATGCCTTGGGTGTCGATATTTGTATCACCTCCACTCAAAAAGCACTGGGCCTTCCTCCAGGGCTGGCCATATGTTCTTTCTCAGATAAAGCTGTGGCGGCTGCCCGTCAGGTTAAGCATCGAGGCTATTATCTTGATCTCCTATCACTTTATGATTATATTCAAAAGAAAGATCATCAATATCCATCAACTCCTTCTCTATCCCACATGTATGCCCTTGATTATCAGCTTGACCGCATTTTTGAAGAGGGACCAGAAAACCGTTTTGCCAGACATAAAGAAATGGCTGGTATTGTCCAAGTGTGGGCTGAAGAAAACTTCGCACTCTTCACCCAAAAGCCATATGCTTCCCACACGTTGACTACCATTCGCAACACCCGTGAAATTAGCATTGGAGATCTGAACAAACAACTGGGGGAAAAAGGCTTTGCCATTTCCAACGGTTATGGCAATTTGAAAGAAAAAACCTTCCGCATCGCCCATATGGCTGACAGAACAGTCGATGAAGTGAAGGAACTGCTACAAGTCATCGAAGGCTTATTGCCTTAGAAGTGATTTGAAAACAAAGAGACTTCCAGTTGTTCAGGTTTTATAAGGTGTTTCAAACAGCTCTCGTCACATCCCTATCAAACTAATCAGGAGGCGATTTGATGAATAACATGAAAGGCACTAAGATACTTGCTTCTGACGGTATCGTCAAGAGCGCACTGGAAAAGGTGCGTGCCATGGGCTGCGCAGTGGAAGAAGCTTCCTATAGTCAGGAAGAGTTGCCCGAGAAGCTGCGGGAATACAATGGGCTCATTGTTCGATCAGCCACCAAAATCACCCGGCAGGTACTGGAAAAAATGGGTTCTGGCGGAAAGCTGCAGCTAATCGTACGCGCAGGTGTCGGTTTAGACAACATTGATCTGGAAGCTGCCCGTGAAATGGGCATCACAGTCAAAAATACACCTTTTTCCAGTATTCAGTCTGTTGCAGAGCTAACACTGGCTCATATGCTCACACTTTCCCGCCATCTTCAGAAATCAAATGTGACCATGCGGCGGGGGGAGTGGCACAAAAAGACATACAAAGGTGTTGAGCTTTCTGGCAGCACTTTGGGAATTATTGGATTTGGACGCATTGGTCGTGATCTGGCTCGAAAAGCACATGCGCTGGGCATGAAGGTGCAATACAACGATGTGATGGGAGAGGCAAAAGATGTAACTCAGTTCATCTTTGTTGATTTTGATACGCTGCTGGCCACCTCTGACTTCATCACCCTTCATGTTCCCAAAATTCCTGGCGAACCTCCAGTTCTTGGAAAACCTGCTTTTGATAAGATCAAACGCGGGGCATATGTCATTAACTGCGCAAGGGGCGGTCTGATTGATGAAAATGCTTTGCTGGAAGCCTTAAACAGTGGAACGATTTCAGGTGCCGGTCTTGATGTTTTTGAAAAGGAACCCCCTACAAATGAAGCACTCTTAACCCATGAAAACGTCTCTCTTTCTCCTCATATTGGTGCTTCTACCATAGAAGCCCAAGAACGAATTGGTGACGAGCTGGTATCCATTTTTACCGAATTTTGCGAGGGGAGATAAATCTATGCTTATTCAGCCATTTCGTGCAATTCGCCCGGCAGCTGCTATTGCCCGGGAAGCATCTTGTTTGCCATATGATGTCATGAATAGAGCCGAAGCTCTCAAAATGGCCGATGGCAATCCACATTCTTTTCTTCATGTTATTCGTTCAGAAATCGATCTTGACCCCATGGTGGATGCTTATGACAGGGCAGTTTACCAGAAAGCCGCTGAAAATTTACAGTACTTGATCCAAAAGGGCACATTAATTCAAGATGATCAGCCGGCCTTTTACCTTTATCAGCAAACCATGGCCGGCCGAAGTCAATTGGGAATTGCAGCCTGCTTCTCCATTGATGACTATGTCAATGACCGCATTAAGAAGCACGAACTCACTCGGCCTGAAAAAGAAAATGACCGCATCCGTCATTTTGATGCTTGTGATGCCCATACAGAACCAGTATTTCTGACACATCGTAGTAATGCTTCTCTAACCGGCTTTTTACAAGAACTCACTATGAAAGAGCCGCCAGAATACGATTTTACAACTGAAGACGGCATCGGTCATTCTTTGTGGATTGTTAATGATTCCTCAGATGTAGAACGAATTCAGACAATTTTCAACGAAGAAATTCCGTCTCTCTACATCGCTGATGGCCACCACCGCAGTGCTTCTTCTGCCAAAATAGGCATGCAGCGCAGAGCGCAACAAAAAGACCTGGATGCCAATGATCCAAGTCAATTTTTCATGGCTGTCAGTTTTCCTCAGGAAGATCTTCTGATTATGGAATATAATCGGGTAGTTAAGGATCTTAATGCTTTATCGCCGGAAGAACTGATCATCCGACTTGAAGCTCATTTTGAATGTCAGCCGGTAAATGAGGCTTATCAGCCTCAGGAAAAGCACACTTTTGGAATGCTCATTGACAATCAGTGGTATGCATTGAAGGCTAAACCCCATACGTATGATGCTGAAGACGTCATATCGCAACTAGATGTCAGTATACTTCAAAATTGGCTTTTACAACCTATTTTGGGCATCTCAGACCCTCGCACCGACCAACGCATTGACTTTGTCGGCGGCATTCGCGGAATCGGAGAGCTTGAAAAGCGGGTTCAGACAGATATGTCATTGGCATTTTCCCTTTTCCCAACCACTATTGAGGATTTGCTTCAGGTGGCTGATGAACAGAAAATTATGCCCCCAAAATCAACTTGGTTTGAGCCCAAATTACGTAGTGGCCTGTTTGTGCACTCCCTGAAACAATCTGCCAGAAAATAGTCTGCCAGATTTCTTCGAACATCTCTTTTAAAAGACGGTATCTTCTCCCTGTCACCAGCCAGCCCACTGCACGACCCAAAAACGTGCAATGGTTGGCTGGTGATATTTTCTTAAGGAAGTGTAATGATACAGCTTTATCTGAACTTCATAGACCACATATCCCTCCGTTTCAAGTCGATGCTGTTCTTCAGGTAACTGACCAAGACTTAGCGTTGCAACTCCATTATGGGAAAAAGGCTGACGGGGAAGATTTCCCGTCACATTGTTGCGCACGTGAACAAACAAATCGTATGGTCCTTTTTGAAATCCGTCGATGACAAGCTGAATTTGGGGATCAACAATAATCTGCACATGATCCTCATGGAAACCACTAAAAAGTGTGAAAACATGATTATCGGCATAAACGTGTATATTATCACGGATCAATACAGCATCATTTAAATCCGCCCGACCCAGCTCCGTTTCGATGAAGTTCTGAACCAGTGGTTTTTCAACACCCTCCCACCAGCTCCATTTGGGAAAATCACCATATACCCATGCAAAGTCCTCTGCAAAGTTTTCGCTCAACCGTGCTCCCCAAGGTACCCGTTCATCCACTGGAACCGGGTATCCATAAAGATTGGCATAGGTCTCTTTAATACTGTTCTTCTGGTTCTCATAACCATCTCTTCCAAAAATCAGATACCCGACTTCATGGCCCACTTCGTGGGCCAGCAATTTGAGAATGTCTGATACATCTTCAAAAAGATTAAATACCAAAATCTGTCCGTTGGCGTGTACTGCTCCATATTCATCATTGGCGCCATTAATGAAGAAGATTTCTTTTCCATCATAAACCATCTCAGGTGCAGGAAGTCCATCAAGAAAACCATGAATCACGGCTTCATCATAAGCCGTAAAAAGATCCATTATTTCCACGGCTGCTTTTTCAATACCGCCCTGAAGGTTTAAGTGTTCCAACTGAAAAAATGCATAAGTGTATTCGAGTGGATAGTAGTTTTCCCACCCTGACTCTAAGTCACCTGACAAGCTGTCTTTTAATAAGCAACGCCGGGCATTGGTTGCAATGAACAAACTGTTTATCGCATCAGTCTCTTCTGGGGAATAAAGGCGGTAATGTGGATGTCGTTTTTGCATCTCATTGATCACATTCTGTTGATACCGCTGCAACTGGTGGGTTTCGAGATATAGCTTTACTCTTCTCCCTTGGGTATCTGGCAAGCTGTGTAACTGTTGAAAGTAAGTCTGATCCGACTGGAACCAGGCACGATCAAACGCTTCCGGTTCTCTCGTATTCATACAAGCATACCCCATGTTAAAGAGGTTTGAATGTTGGTGACGTTGTTTCTCAAGTTTTCTTTCCAGTGAATCCTCTGCCTGAAAACCAAATGACGACATCCATCGCGCCTGTACCGGTGACATTTGCTGCGTCCACCAGTCCCAAGCCGTAGGAATACCGGCCAGTGCCTGATCATCAACCTTCTCGATTTCTCCTGAGAGAAAAACACAGCCAGTACCAATAAATAAAATCATCAATAATGTGATTCCAAATTGAAACCGTTTCGTGATTATCGGTTGCCGGTTCCGGGTTGCGGCCATGCATAATCGCTGCTGTTGATCGAGCGGTTTTTTTTTCACGCCTATGACTCCTTTATACAGTTTGACTATACCATTGTATTGTCTGGACCTTTCGGGTACTTCTCTATCCTATAGCATAGCACAGGAATCACAAGAACCAAAAGAATATCTTATGAGACGATGCGAGATGTCAGGTAATCGCATCTAATGACAGCATCACCACATTGACGGTTTTATCCGATCTGATTTAAATCAAATGGCGTCTCCTGATAAACATAATAGTTCAGCCAGTTTGCAAAGAGAAGATTGGCATGTCCACGCCAGGTGACAAGCGGTGTTTTTAAAGGATCATCTTCCGGAAAATAATTCACCGGTACGTCAATGGAAAAACCCGCTTTCATGTCACGATCATATTCCGCCTTCAAGGTTAATGGATCATACTCTGAATGACCTGTGACAAAAATGTTTTTCCCATCCCGCGTTGCCGCCATATACACGCCTGCTTCAGGTGAAGTGGCCAGAATGTCAAGCCCCGGCACTGCTTCCAGATCTTCTGCCCGCACTTCTGTGTGACGGGAATGTGGCGCCTGAAACAAGTCGTCAAATCCTCTCAGCAATTTCACGTGGGGTTGATGTACCTGATGACTGAATACCCCGAACAGTTTTGCTGAAAGTGGATATTTGGGCACTCCATAATAGTGATACAGCGCTGCCTGTGCAGCCCAGCAAATAAACAGGGTGGAGAAGACATGCGTCTTTTTCCACTCCAGAATCTGCTGAAGTTCTTTCCAGTAATTTACTTGTTCAAAGGGTATCTGTTCCACGGGGGCTCCGGTAATAATCAATCCGTCAAACTTCTCGTGACGCACTTCCTCAAATGTTTTATAAAAGGTGGTTAAATGATGCTGCGGTGTATTTTTAGAATCATGGGTTGCCGGGTGAAGCAATACCACATCTACCTGAAGAGCTGTGTTTCCCAATAATCGAAGCAGCTGGGTTTCGGTGGCTGTTTTAGTGGGCATCAGGTTGAGAATGGCTATTTTAAGCGGGCGAATATCTTGATGATATGCCCTGCTCTCCTTCATGACAAAGATGTTTTCTCCAGCCAAGATTTCTGCGGCAGGCAATGTATCTGGAATTTTAACCGGCATCACTCACTACCTCCCTGCCTGTTGTAACGCCTGTTGCAAGTCGGCAATCAGGTCGTCCGCATCTTCCAATCCCACCGATACCCTTACCATGTCAGGGCGAATCCCTGCTTCAAGTTGCTGTTGTTCTGATAATTGTGCATGGGTGGTACTGGCTGGGTGAATCACCAGCGACTTGGCATCGGCCACATTTGCCAGTAATGAGAAAATATTCAAAGAATCGATGAAGGTTTTGCCCGCCTGTAAACCACCTTTGATACCAAAGGTGAAAATGGAGCCTACACCTTTGGGAAAGTCTCTTTTTGCCAGCACTTGATAAGGACTGTCTGCCAGTTCAGGATAGTTTACCCAACTCACCTGAGGATGATTTTCAAGAAATTCAATGATTCTTCGTGTATTGCTCACATGACGTTCCACGCGAAGCGAAAGAGTTTCAATCCCCTGAAGAAAAAGAAATGCATTAAAAGGACTGAGAGCTGCACCAGTGTCTCTGAGTAACTGCACCCGCACTTTAACGATGAAGGCCGCAGGACCAAATGTCTCTGTATAACGAATCCCATGATATGTGGGATCTGGTTGCGTCAGTCCTGGAAACTTACCGCTGGCTTCCCAGTCAAAAGTGCCACCGTCAACAATGAGTCCGCCTATGCTGGTACCATGGCCGCCTATAAACTTGGTGGCTGAATGCACCACAATATCAGCACCGTGCTTAAAGGGCTGGTAGAGGTAGGGGGTGGCAAAGGTATTGTCGATGATCACCGGAATGCCATTTTCGTGGGCAATGGCAGCGACCGCTTCCACATCGATGAGATTGATATTGGGGTTGCCAATGGTTTCGATGAAAACGGCCTTGGTTTTCTTGTTAATGGCCTTTCGAAAATTTTCCGGATCATCAGAGTTAACAAATGTAGTGGTAATGCCGTATTTAGGAAGTTGGGCGTCCAATAGTGTGTAAGTGCCCCCATAGAGGGTATTGGATGCAACAATTTCATCTCCCGTGCCGGCAATGTTCAGAATGGCATAAGTCACAGCTGCAGAGCCGGAAGCAACAGCCAGTGCCGCCACTCCACCTTCCAGGGCTGCAATTCGTTTTTCAAGCACGTCGCAGGTGGGGTTCATGATGCGTGTATAGATATTGCCGGCTTCCTCCAGAGAAAATAACCGGGCGGCATGATCAGTATCCTGAAAAACATAAGAGGTGGTTTGATAAATGGGTACTGCCCTGCTTCCAGTAGCTGGGTCAGGCTCTTGTCCTGCGTGGATTTGCAATGTGTCGAACTTCAGGTTGGCTGTTGTCATGTTCATCTCTCCTTTTGTGTTCTTGAGAGGGCAATAAAAAAACCTCTTGAAAGGTGCATCAAGAGGTTCGATGGTTGCTCATCTCTCATCTCTTAGGTTCACACCTACAGGAATTAGCACCGTGCAGCTTTGCTGCCGGTTGCCGGGCTTCATCGGGCCAGTCCCTCCGCCTGCTCTTTATAAGAGTTAACTTATTAAATTGGAACAATACTAACATAGATTTATTTCGATGTCAAGAAGAACATCGCATTTTTTAGCAAGGCGGAATGATTCTGCCTTGGACTCTATGAAAAAAGTGACTCCCATTTCCCCTGACGCTTGATTGCCATTAAATCATCGCATCCACCAATGAAATTTCCATCAACAAATATTTGTGGTACTGTGCCGCTTCCTGTCTTTTTCTTCAACTCCTGCAATGCTTCATCATCTCCATCAATAACGATTTTCTCATAGGCAATTCCCTCTCGATCAAGCAACTGCATGGCACGAATGCAATAAGGACAATATGTCCAGCAATAAACTTCTACTTTTTTCATTTCATCTTCTCCTTCTGTCTTCATTTTAATTTAGCTAAAGAAATCATTTGTTTGGTAGCGGGAAAACCGAATGACTGAAACTTTGAAAAACACATTTTGCGGAAGGATGCTGTCTGTTGAATGCTGCTCATGGCTTCAGCAGTGGTATGTTTGTTTGAATATAGGGTCGCCGTATACCGCCCGGTCTGAAATTATAAAAGATAGCGCGCTCGGTATAGTTGAGGATCATGGGCATTAAATCACTTCCCGTCAATCTCAGGCTTCCGGTGGCGCAGCTTCGCTCACCAAAAAGATTCACATGATCAGGACGCAGTGATGGACCACAGAACATGATGGGAACTGCATCACCCGCATGAATCATTTCACCTGAGCTTGGTGTTGTATGATCCCCGGTAACGATGAGCAGGTGCCGTTTTTCCCGGGCTGCTTTGACCAGGTTCTCTAACTGAACATCAATTTCTTCCAATACCCTCACTTTTTCATGGGGATTTTTGGTGTGGGCTGCTTCATCTGGTTTTTTGGTGTGTACATGCACATAGTCTGCCGAGGCTGACAAGGCTCTTTCAATGGCTTCCCCCATGGAGTGGTATGATTCGCAGGGCATATTAAACAAGGCTGCGATGCCTTCCATGAGGGTGCTTTGTGCCAGCATCAATCCCTTTAAGCCATTCTGAATTTCAAAAGATGGGATGGAGGGCTTCATGCCACACCACTTGGTTAACAGCATGGTGGCCGGCTGCTGATGATGGGTGCGTCGCTTCTGATTCACCGGATGCTCATTTAAAGCTTGGTACATGAATGCCAGATACTGATTCAGTGCTTGCGAGGTGGCTTCTGCACCCGGGTCAGTGGTTTCAAAGGGGACCACTGCCATCACAGGCCGATGAGGATAAAAGGGATCGCTGTCGGAAATATTGCCGTTGATTCCCGTTTTTTTGATTTTCAGGACTCCATGAGGCAGCTGTCCCCGCTGCCAGGTAAAGGTATACCCATTCACCTTTTCTGGCAGTTTGGAAGCCAATATGTCGGACTCTTCCGCTGACAAAGCTGCCACATTTCTCTCCAGAATTTCATAGCAGTCTTCTCTGGCTTCCACCCAAGCCCAGGTGGTAACCAGGTATATGGTATCCTCTTCAAGGGAATCTCCCATGGTGAGGGCATGCAGCACTCCTCTGTCAGGAAAGTCTTTCATATCGTAGCCCAGCATCACAAAATGTGCTGCTTCAGTTCCCAGAGGCACCCCTTGGCGCCATGGAATCATCATGCCGGTTTCAGCCAGTTGGCAGAGAGCATCCAAATGGGGCGTATGCGCTGCCTCCAAAGGGGTTTTTCCATCTAACGCAGGATGCGGTCTGTCACCTAATCCGTCAAGTAACAGCATGATCGTTTTCACAGAATCCCCTCCAATGTGAGCCTTTCAATGACAACTTCTTTCATTTCTGCCAGATTTGCCTGGGGACTTTCCAGCAACAGGTGTCCCAGATTTTGGCAAACCGGTTCCAGAAATGTTTCAAGGTACGAAGGAATGAGCTGCTCATTGATGAGCGACTCGCCGCGTTTGTTTCTGTCATTGCCACTGAACAGGCATTGTGGCTGCGCTTTGCCTTCCTCCCATTGCCATTGGATCAGCGCCTCAATCTCTTTGCCGTTGGTCACCTGTCGCAGCGGAATCAGCAGATCCACTCCAAAATGGGCCATGATTCGTTGGTAGCTGTCCAAACAAATGCTCAGCTGATTGGCTTTCAATCTGCCATCGTGACTTTCCCGCTCACCTGAAATCACCCTCCCGCCCAGCCTTTTGGCCAGAGGCATACGCATCAAATGAAAATAGGCATGACACCCGATACACGGTGTGTAAAACCCAAAATGTTGCTGCAGGATAGCAACAAAGCTGCTGTTTAATACTTGCCACAGGGCCTGATTGCTGAGGTACATCAGAGGTCCGATGGACACCTTTCCCTGATAGCGTGTCATAACCTGCTGGCGAAGCAAGTTCACATTGGCTTCCAGCACCTCCACCGAGCCGTACTCCACTGGTGCAAAAGTGACCACGGGAAGAATGGAAGTGATTACGCCGTCCTCCAACACTTTCAGGATAGCCGCCACTGAATCCCTGCCGGCAAATTCACCAATCACCGTATCTGGCGGGCATTGTTGAATCACCTGCCGCCACTCGTCAGCAGAGCTGTTCTGTCGTATGATCATGTCCCACACCTCACTGTTCCAGGTCAACTGAAATGATTAAACCCCTTTTTGAATGCTTCATCACCTTTGTTTTATTACCCAAATGAAACCAAAATGCACCAAGCTGCCTTCCTTTTTCTGGAAGGCAGCTTGGTTTAAGGTTTCTGATTTTCAAATGAGTCGATGTCACTTCATTGGATGCCAATGATTTTACCGACCCAGCTTTTCCCTCAAGAAGCGGCGGGCCATCATAGCATATTCAAGGGGGTCCGCTTTCGCCGGGTCCTGTTCCGCCTCAACTACTATCCAGCCGTCATAGCTGCTGTTTTTAATCAGATCGAAAATACCGTCCCAGTTCACCATATCGCCATCTCCGGGGACGGTGAACATGCCATTTTTAACCCCCTGAAGAAAGCTCATGTCCTGTTCCTTGACCGTCTCATACACATGTCGCCGAACATCTTTCACATGAATGTGAGCCACTCGGTCAAGATGCTTTTCCAGCACTGCAACCGGGTCTTCCCCCGCCAACGTCAGGTGTCCTGTATCAAAGAGAAGGAACACCGTCTCAGGATCAGTCATTTCCATCAATTGGTCAATTTCTTCCTTTGTTTCGACACCAGTACCGGCATGAGGATGAAAACAAAGTTTCATGCCCTTTGCATGGGCCATTCTGCCCAGTTCATTCAGGCCCTCAGCCAGATTTTTAAATTGGCGTTCGTCAAGAATGACCTGGTTTTTGAACAGCGGGATGGACTCATCGCCATGAATGGTCACACCACATTCCCCTGCACCCACCACCCGGGCGCCCAACCCGTAAGTGTAGTCCAAGTGATTTTGAAATCGCCGAAAAGTGTCTTCATTGTTGAAAACGGTAAACTCCGTACTGAACCACATGTTGCAAATGGTGATCCCTCGGAGATCGATGGCTTTTTTAATGACTTCGAACTCCTTGGGGTATTTAATACCACCTTCGCTGCCAGTGTAACCCGACAACGCCATTTCGCTGAGACACTGCTGGTAGGTCAGTTCTCCCCCCAAACTGGGCAAATCATCATTAGACCAGTTAATCGGTGCACAACCGTATTGTATTTTCACAAAATACCCCTCCACCTATTGAAAGACTCGCCTCACTATGATCAGCTTCCTATTCAAGTCAAACGTGTTGCAGTAAAATGTGCCGTTCTTTTATGGGTTTACCAGGCTTTACCCCTTGAACACATACTCATCCAACAATCGACTGGTGGTTTCTGCCACTTCCTGGGTATCCATCTGCCAATGATGGGCACTGACCAGTTCATAGGTCCACCATTCATCATAGCCAGAGGCCTTCACCGCTTGCACCCATTGGGGCACATCGATGTCGCCGTTGCCTGCATAGTGTCCCCTCAGGTCTGTTTCATCACAAGTAGTTCCTGGCGGGTTTTTCTTGCCATCCCCAAAATGGATGTGGTAAATCAGCCCAGGGTTCATCTTGGCGACTTCATCAGGGGTGGTTTTGCCGCCATACCACAAGTGCCAGAAGTCGATGACCATGCCAAAATTGTCTCTTTCAACTGCTTCGATCAGCTCCAGACTTTGTGAAAGGGAATGAATGGGGGACCATGCCACCGGCTCCAGCTGGAATCGAACGCCATAGCGGGCGCCAACATCAGCGATGCGTCGAATGTTTTGGGCTGTCAGGGTTCTGATTTCTTCCCAGGGGCGACCTTCAAGGGCGCAAAGGGGCACCAGTTGGATACAATCGCATCCCACTTCGTGGGCAAACCGGGAGAGAGATTCGGTCTCAGCCAGCATCCGATGAACCGCATCGTCATCTGTTCGCTCCACATGGGCGACATCATTGATGCTGATCATTTGAATATCCCATTTTTCAAGGGCTTCTTTCACTTTTTGCGTGGACATGCCGGCAGCCAGATAATCGTGCACCTTATCTCCGGCCATTTCAACAGCGCCAAAGCCTGCTTCTTTCGCAATGCGTAAATCTGACAGCAAATTGCTTTTCCAGATGGATTTCGTGTGAAGTGCTTTTTGGTTCATGCTCCCACTCCTCTCATTTCCATGCTTACTACCGAGTTAATACTTTCGCAGTTTTTCTACAGCTGTCACCATTCGTTGATGCGCTTCATTAACTGCAGCGTTTTCTGAAACCCCTGGAGTCCCCACACGCCAGAAACTGGCATAGCCTTCTGTCATGGTGCCTGGAAGAACGTCGATGGCAATCAGGGTGGATACAGGCGATTTCCGACTCATTTCCAGGGCATCTTTCAGCTCTTCTAAAGTCCGCACATGGTAACTTTGCGCACCATACCCTTCAGCCACCTTGGCAAAATCGATGGGCACGGGACTGCCGGAGAGTGTTCCCGTGTGGGCTTCACGAAACCGAAACTCGGTGCCGTAGGTATCAATTCCCTGACTGTTTTGCAGTTGTCGAATGCACTGATGCCCATGATTGTCGAAAAGAATCACATTGATTTTTTGACCCTCCTGAAGGCTGGTGACCAGATTGGAATGAGCCAGCAAAAAGGCCCCGTCGCCCACTAAGCTGTATACTTCAGCCTCCGGTTCTGCCAGCTTGACACCAAATGCACCAGCAGTCTCATACCCCATGCAGGAGAAGCCATATTCCAAATGATAGGTACCCGACTGTCGCACCGACCAAATTCGCTCCAAATCAGAAGGCAGGCTGCCGGAGGCTGACACCACAATGTCAGAAGGCTGCAGCAGCTGATTCAGCTCCATCAGAACCCGTGTTTGCGACAGACCTTCCGCCGGGTCCAACAGTGCCAATCGATTCAGTTCTTCCTGCCACTGCTGTTTGGCTTCATTCACTTCGTTATGATAACCGGCCATGTAATTTCTTTCTTTCAGAGCCTGTGTTAAAGCTTCAACGCCTTCTCTGGCGTCTGCCACAAGGGATAGTGCACCCATTTTCATGGCATCCATGCGGCTGAGATTGATGGAAACCATTGGAATGTCATGGTGCTGAAAACCACCTTTGGAATGTGTCACGAAATCATTCAGTTTGGTTCCCACGGCGATAATCACATCTGCCTCTTTCATCAGCTGGTTCGCCGACAATGTACCACATATGCCGGCACAACCGACGTAGTAGGGATGATCGTCTCGTATTTCCCCTTTGCCGGCCTGGGTTTCAGATACTGGTATACCAAACTCAAGAGACAAGGCTTTTACTGCTTCGCCGGCATCACTGTAACGCACGCCACCTCCTGATATGATAAATGGCTTCTTTTTCCCGGAAATCAACTCTGCCGCCCGCTGAACAGCATCGTTGGCAGCAGGTGATCGATCCACATACCAAACCCTTCTGGAAAAAAATTCCACCGGATAATCATACACTTCTCCCTGAACGTCTTGGGGAAGGCACAGGGTGACAGCACCTGTTTTTTCCGGGTCAGTCAGCATTCGCATCGCATTGAGGCAGGCACTCATCAATTGTTCCGGGCGGCTGATTCGATCCCAGTATCTGCTGACAGGCTTAAAGGCATCATTGACACTAATGGTATAGTCGGACTCTACTTCTGCCTGTTGCAGCACAGGATCTGGCTGGCGGTCGGCAAATGTGTCTCCCGGTAATAACAGTAGGGGGATCCGGTTGACCGTTGCTGTACCTGCTGCTGTGACCAGATTGAGTGAGCCTGGCCCAATGGACGCGGTGCAGGCATAAATCGCCCGCCTTTTTTTCTGCTTGGCATAGGCCATGCATGCATGGGCAATATCCTGTTCATTTTTACCCTGAATAAAGGGCATTTTGTCTTTCATTTGTTCCAATGCTTCTCCCAGACCCACCACATTTCCGTGGCCAAAAATACCCATGAACCCATGAACAAATGGTGTGACTTCACCGTCCACCTGAATCATCTGGTGATGTAAGAAAGTCACCAACGCCTGGGCTGTCGTTAATCGAATGGTTTTTTTCATAGGATGCCTCTTTTCTTTCTCCGGAAAATCTTCGTCAATCCTTATCATTTATCCGGCCATATTTTTGCATTCGGTTGTTCCACCCATAAATGTTCCTCTTCAAAGGTGGGGGTGATATACGGGTTATCTTTCAAATGCCTGATTACCCATAAAAAATACATGGCATAACCTGGCGCCGACACCTGTGGATGCACTAAATCTGGGGCAATTAAAACAGTATCGTTATTTTCCAGGAGAACTGCCTCATCGCCCAGCTTCATAAGACCAAACCCGTTTTCGGGTTGAAGCTTATAAAAATATATCTCTGGCTGTTGGTGGTGATGAGATGGAAACCCTGCCCATTTTCCCGGATAATGAACATCTTCCCCAAACATGATATTGGAGTCTGGCGACAGCTCAATATTATGAGCTGTTCGTACAATTCTTGTTCCTGTTTCGTTCATGGTACCTTTACCACGTACTTCTTTAATGATTTTGCTGTCTGATCGCACCACTGCCTGAAACTTTTTTTCATTTTCTGTACGAATCACTGCCAGTTCGCTGTCTGGTGCCACACCGACAATTTTAACAGCTGTACCCGCTGGCACATTCAGGCACCACAGCTCATCGTCCAAAAAAGTGTTGCGAACCACGTGCTCCTGCCGGTTTTCCCATGCAATGTTAATTTCCCCATACAGTAAAACAAAAATGCGTTCATAGGGGAGATGATCTGAATAGTATTCTTCTGCAGGAAGTTTTAGAATCCCAAAGTCCATCATCATCTCTGAGTGAGCACCGGTCATTTCTGTAATGGCATTATATCCGGGCTCAAAGGGTTGTTGTTGCTTAATTTTCATCTTCAGCACCTCTTTTCTTTGATACGATGGTGGCAGATAACTGACAAAGAATCTTTAGATCATTAAACAGCCGTTTGCTGATCCATCATCCTACTTAAGCTGGCAAATGATTTCATAAGCAACTTTTTCGAGCTGTTGAGCCGGTTTTTCAAAAAGGGTCAGACGATCATATACCGCTGGATTCTCTTGAACCGACTGACGAAGCGTTTCTCCAAAAGCACGTCTCAGGGCTGTGCCTATGTTCACTTTTGCCACTTGATGTTCTTTTATTTTTTTGATGTCAACAGAGCTGATCCCGGAAGCTCCATGTATCACCAGTGGTATCTGACAAAGGGACTCAATACTTTCGAGCCTTGTGAAATCAAGTTTGGCCTTTCCTGCGTGTAATCTGTGGATGTTGCCCACCGATACGGCCAGCCAGTCAGCATGACTCTCCTGACAAAATTGCCATGCTTCTTCTGGCGATGTCATTTCACTGCTGGTTTCACCCAGATCGTCGTATGGCACTGCGCCAACTTCACCTTCAACAGCAACGCCTTTTTCTCTCGCAAGGCAAACCACCTGATGAGTGTTCGCGATGTTCTCATTCAATGGTAGCTTTGACCCATCGTACATGACTGATGAGAATCCATTTTCAATGGCTAATTGAATGCTTTTTAACTCAGTACAATGATCCAGATGAACACCGACAGGTACCCGGGCCTGATTTGCGATGGAACTCAGCAATGCTCCCCAGTGTCTGATATTCATGACACGCCGGGCATCCCGGTTCACCATCAGCAATATGGGCGCATTGGCTTGTTCTGCTGCTCTGACTATTGCCAGCGAATCTTCATACCCAAAAACATTGAAACCGGGAACAATTCTTTTTTGGAACGCTGCATGCCGGATATATTCATTGATGTGCTTCATGTTATATCCTCCACCAGTTGTTCAACAGATGTAAGCTGATGGTCTGCCAAATGGGCTTTTGCCGCTTCCAGTGTAGGCATGGCATCAGCACAGCTGTCCCCGGCCAGTACAATGGAAGCACAGGCTGATCCCAACGCCATGGCTTCCGCTAAAGGCCACTGATAAAAAAGCCCGTACAGCATCCCTGCTGCATAAGCATCCCCTGAGCCGAAGGTTTTCTTGATGCGAGTTGGAAAGACGCCCTGTTTCACGATTTTTCCGTCAGCCGTATATGCACAAGACCCTCTGGCGCCATCCTTAATCACCACCAACTGGACACCTTTCGACAGCAGATCCTGCGCTGAACGCTGGTTGTCACGATTTTCGGGCATCATCAGAAATTCAAGCACATCGAACTCCTCTCTGTTTCCAATCACCACATCACACATTTCAGATGCCATGGCGTAATAAAGAGCTGCTTCTTCCGTACTTTTCCAGCCAAAAGGGCGGTAGTCCAAATCCATTATCAAATGGGTTTTCTGACGCCGGGCATAGGTGATCAGTGTCAGTATCGCTTCCCGTGATGGACTTTCAGATAACGCTGTTCCAGAAATCAAAATGGCTGAAGCTTGCTTTACATAATCTTCGCTGATTTCATCTGGCTGAATCATAAGATCCGCTGTCTTTTCCCGATACAAATAGGAGCCGCTTTGATGCGGATTCAAGATTTCTGTCACGGCCAAGCAGTTTCTTGCTCCTGTTTGGTCATTCATCAGTCCGGTGACGTCAATGCCCGCTTTCACAAAAACTTCTCGAACATAAGTGCCCATCCCATCACCGGCGACCTTTCCAATAAACCCGGTTTTCAAGCCCAATCGGGCTGTTCCCTGAGCAATATTAGCAGGTGAGCCACCCACCGTTTTAAAAAATGTGGCAGTTTCTGCAAATGAACAGTTCATTTGACCAGCATTGAAATCAATGCCTGCGCGGCCTGCCAAAATCAAATCAAGTGGTCGTTGCTGGTTTAATATCATCAAACTTCACCTCCTTTTATTTCGTTTTGTTTCGTTTTTATTTCGTTTGTGTTTTGATTTAAGATTAATGCTTTCGTTCTGAATTGTCAATCATTATTTTTGAATTATGCTCATTGTTTGACAGGATTTCAGGCTTATGATTATAATGATTTATCAGGCTGCCGGAAAGGGGACAATGATGCCAAAGAAAAGAGTTGAGCTGATAAGAGAAAAACTATTGCAACATCAGCAAGTATTGGTCAGTGATTTAAGTGAGTCTTTCGGTGTCAGTACCGTCTCTATCAGAAAAGATTTGTCGGTTTTGGAGAACGAAGGATTTGCCCAGCGGTTTTATGGCGGGGCCGCTCTCAGCCAAAATCAAACACGATTGACATCGAAAGGCCAACCAGTTTTGGATTTTTACCAGGATTCTTTGCGACAACAATTGGCAGAAACAGCCTGTCGTGAAATCGAAGATGGTGATTGCCTTTTCTTGGGATCTGGAAGAACCTGCTGTGTGCTGGCCCGGAAGTTGGAACGTTTTCAGAAGCTGACTGTGGTGACCAACAACATTACGGCTCTCCAGGATTTGCTTGCAAGGGTTTCCAAAGTTTATCTCATTGGCGGCGAAGTCACTTCTACTGATGCCAATACCCTTTTTTCCAGTTGGGAACAACCTCAACCTTTCACAGAGTCCATTTATGTGAATAAAGCTTTCACCAGCATTTCAGGAATTGATTTAAAAGCAGGGCTGACTGTTAACTCCATTATCAGCACCTATGTATTTAAACACATCCCCAGTATGGCTCACCGATGGATTCTCATGGCTGACCATTCAAAGTATGACCGTATTGCCATGTACCCTGTCGCTGGCCTTTCAAAGATACACACCATTATTTCAGATGATTTCCCAGATCCATACCGAAAGTATTTCCATCAACATAAGATTGGCATCATATCTGCCGCGCAAGATTCAGATCGCACATGACCGTCAGTCCACCTCTAAAGTGATCACTTGAATATCAGCATTAAAAAACCGGCTTCCGCCGGTTTTTTATGTACTATGAGGGTAAACTTCAATCTTCTGTTGATTCTTCCATTATGGTGACTTTATCCATCACATCGCCTTGTCGAATATCATCAATTACCTCCAGACCCTCAATCACTTTTCCAAAAACAGTGTGGTTGCCATCCAAATGAGGCTGTGGGCTGTGGCAGACGAAAAACTGGCTTCCGCCTGTATCACGACCTGCATGGGCCATTGACAGACTGCCGCGTTCATGGCGTTTCGGGTTGTTGTCCAGTTCACATTTGATGGTATAGCCTGGTCCTCCGGTTCCGGTTCCATGAGGACAACCGCCCTGAATGACAAAATCAGGTATCACCCGGTGGAATGTCAGCCCATCGTAGAATCCATCCTTAATCAGTTTTTCGAAGTTTGCCACCGTTCCCGGGGCATCCTGTTCAAACAACTCGATAACCATTGTTCCCTTACGTGTTTCAATGACTGCTTTTTTCATGAAATTCCTCCTGTCTGATGACGTGTTATTTAAGGCCATCTAGTGATTCTGCCTCATGGCTTGAGCGCAAAGAAAACTTCCATCTCTGCACCTTCCACTTCCACTTTTTGAGAGTGGCGATTCACAACGCCGTTGATGTGTCGAAAGGCTATCATTACTTTAACAGTTTCCGTCTCATCCGTAAAGATCATTTCTCCAAAAGGCAATGGGCCCATTTTTCCTGTTCCTGCTGCTTCGATAATCGACTCTGCCATCTCATCCAAACGCTGCTGATAAACAATCAAACTCTGATTGAGAATGCGTATTGTACGACTTTCCGGATGGTACTTTACCTGGAGCTCAGCTTCATTGATTTCAGTTTTTTGGCTGCCATAGGTATTCAGCGTGGTCATGTGTGTGTACCCTTCAATGGAAATCAGTTCCGATCCCTCTTCGCGTCCCAGGTAAACATACTCCTGTCCTTCCCATGGAATGCCTGTATCATAATGTGCCGCAAATCCATAGATTGATTCCATATCACGCATTTCAAAGCCTTGCGGAACACCCGCAAGCTGGTTAACGTCATGGTATCGCAGGTAGTATTGCAGAATAGAGCTGATGGATCTCTGGTCTTCTTCCGGAATGTTCTGCCGGGGTATGATGGTTCCATCGGTTTCCAGCAGCTGGTGGTTCGCCAGCAATTGCCGGTAACGGTTTGACTGACTCCAGCGAGAAATGGAATAAGCATTCCATGGGCCAGTGACCGATAGAACTGCCATCACTAATAACGCCGCGACAATAGGCAGATACTTGGGTTCCCGAAACCGCCATATGAAAAAGAGCATCGCTCCTGTAAGCCAGATTCCCGTTAACAGCAGGAAAAAACGGGGCTCTGTAAAACCATACGCGTGAATACGAATGCCAATTCCTGTGAACATGATTCCAAAAGGCAGTAAGATTACTACTGGCATCCAGCGGGCAAACAAGGCGGCCCAGGGATGTTTCTGCCGCAGAGGTGTACTGAGAAATAACGTGATGGCGGTTGCTATTCCATACCACACTACCAGATGTGCCACCAGATTATGGGGCCATTGGCGCGTAATCAAAAGCCGGATAAAGAACGCATATAAAATCAGTGTGTATACCACCAGCAGTGGCATTACAATGAACAGGAACACGCCCCGCAGCACTTTAGAGTAATCATACGACTTCTTTTCTTCAGAATTGCGGGGAACCTCTGAAAGAAAGACTGCCGGTGCCACCACTCCTGCCACCACCAGGAAAATATCAAAATACAAACGGGAAGGTATGGTGATTTCAAAAAGGATGTGAATCGCTCCCAGCATCAAAGCCAGGCCGGTATACAGAATTCCCGAATAAAGATAAGTGACAAAGAAAGCGGCAAACAGCCTGACAACATGTATCTCGAATCCTTCAAAATCATGAACATAAGGTACCATAAGAAATCCCAGATAAAGAGCCAGGCTATACCCTGTATATCGGGTAACCTGTATCATTCCCAGTTCAGGCACCAACAGAAAGAATCCGACAACCTGCAATACTATCACCAGACCATAGGCCACCCATTCAGGTACTCGTGTTGGGCCAGATCTGTCTTCCCTGTAAAGCCGGATGATTAACGTCATGGGAAATCCGATAGCGGTCATCATGGACACCCGTTCCAATATTTCACGGTACTGCGTCTGTTGATAATCCACATGATTTAATACTATCAAAAGTGTCACGGTGGCTGCTGCCATGAACATTGAAACCGGAAAACGCCTGAAACTGATGGCAAAACGTTGTAACAACTGACGCCCCAAATCCTTCACTTTCATTTTCACGCCTTCTTTCACAGACTGGTCATTCTGATGATGAGTTCTCAACCACATGACTATTGGATTAATACCCATTTTCAACTCTAACACCTATATACCTACCTCAAAATGATGAATTGTATGGTATGATGAAAAGGAAAAACTATAAGGAGTGATGTCCATGGCAGTTCTCATCTTTGGTCATAAAAATCCAGATACTGATTCTGTCTGTTCTGCCATTGCCTATGCTGCACTCAAAAGCCGTTTGGGAGTTGACGCCGTTCCTGCTGCCGCCGGTAAAATCAACCGGGAAACCGCTTTTGTCTTAAACCGGTTCGAAGTCGCCCCTCCCTTGATCATACAGGATGTCAAAACTCAGGTGAAGGATCTAAAGCTGGAAAACATCCCCGGACTCCCCCCAACAACGTCAATTCTTGAAGCCTATCACCTAATGGAAGAAAAGCATCTGCCTACGCTGCCCGTGCTTAATGATGCCGGCGAACTTCAGGGAATCGTCAGCATGAAAGATATAGCCATGGGGTTGATTCGCGGAGATTTTCACCGGTTGTGTACATCTGTCAGTAATCTGATTGACGGCCTCAATGGCACCCTGCTTTCAGGTACCGCCGGCGAAATTGAGGGACGCATTTCCGTCATCGCCTTTTATGTGGAAACCATCAAAGGAACCTTCAATGATGAAAGCATTATCATCGTGGGAGACCGTTATGACATTATTGAACATGCCATCGAATCACGGGTTCAACTGATTATCATCACCGGTGGCAAACCCATTCCCGATAAATATATCCAACTGGCTCAGTCTGCCGGTGTCTGCATGCTCTCCGTTCCCAGTGACACCTATTATACTTCCAAAATGATTCATCAGTGCGGTTACTTGGCCAGCATCATGCGTATTGGTGATGTCATTCGATTTTATCCCAATGACTATCTGGAAGATGTGCGGGATGAAATGAGCCGCTCTCACTTTCGCAGTTATCCGGTGGTGGATGAAGGTAATCGTTTGGCAGGTTTCATTAATCGCAAGCATGTGCTTAGTCCCAGCCGAAAACGGGTGGTTTTAGTGGATCACAATGAATATGCTCAAAGCGTGGACGGTCTTGAAGAAGCTGAAATCATGGAAATTATTGATCATCATAAGCTGGGCGATATTTCCACTAATCTCCCCATCTCTTTTCGAAACGTACCGGTGGGCAGCACTTGTACCATTATTTATCAAATGTATCTGGAACACGGGCTGGAACCCAACCGCCGTATTGCTGGGTTGCTTCTTTCAGGCATTCTCTCTGATACGCTTTATTTCAAATCACCCACCACGACACTGGCCGACCGAAAAGCCGCCGAAGAGCTTAACCGTTCGGTCAAATCAGACTTGGAAGCGTATGCCATGGAGATGTTCCAGGCAGGCACTTCATTAAAGGGACAGTCGATGATGGAAATTTTCAACAAAGATTACAAAACATTTCAGGTGGGTCATTTTGAAGCCGGAATCAGCCAGGTGTTCACCCTGGATGTGGACGAGGTATTTCTTCGCCGGAATGAAGTGCTTGAGACTCTGCACACCTTGCATGAAAACAGGAATCTGGAGCTCACAATGCTCCTGGTGACAGATATTCTGAAAGAAGGTTCTTACCTTTTTTACCAATGCAAAAACCGGCAACTGATTCCACTGGCTTTTCAAACATCCGCTGACCAGGGGGTTTTTGTTACCGGTCTTGTCTCCCGTAAAAAACAGGTGGTGCCACGCATTCTGGAAGCCATCCAACAGCTGGATGCTTCCAGATAGTAATTCATTTGTTAATCCAAATCATACTCCAATGCAGTTTCTTCTCCTTTTAGAACGCGCAATGCTCCCAGCGCCAGTGATCGCAGCTCATTTTCACCAGGTATGAGCTCCACCGGCGCAATAAACTCAACCCGCTTTTGGATCCATCCCGTCATCATCTCCGAATATGCAATTCCGCCGGTGATGACCACCCGGTCAACCTTCCCTTCAACAACTGTTGCCAACTCACCGATGGCCTTGGCAATTTGATAAGCCATGGCTTCATACACCAGTTTCGCCTCATCATTACCCTGGGCGATCATTTTCTCCACTTCCAGTGCACTGTTGGTATTCAAATAAGAGATGAGCCCGCCCTTGCCCCTGATTTTTTTCATTGCTGTCCCCTGCTCTTCTTTATAGCAAAGCTTCACCAGTTCCATGCAGGGAACACGCCCGGCCCGTTCCGGCGAAAAAGGCCCTTCGTCATCAGACACAATGTCGATCATGCGTCCCTGATGATGAACGCTGACCGTGATGCCGCCTCCCAAATGTGCCACAATTAAGTTCAGATCGCGATAGGGTTTTCCGACTCTTTTGGCCGTTTCAATGGCAGCTGCCCGCATATTCAGCGCATGGGACAGGCTTTTTCGCTTGATATCCGCCAAGCCGGAGATGCGTGCAATGGGTTCGAACTCATCCACTGCCACCGAATCGTAGATGAATGATGGGATTCCCAATGACTCTGCCATTTCATAGGCAATCAGCCCTCCCAGATTTGATGCGTGCTCCGCCAGTGGGCGATTTCGCAATCGGTCAACCATGGCCTCATTAACCCGGTAAGCACCAGATTTCACCGGCGGCAAGATACCACCCCGCCCCACCACAGCTTTCAGTTCTTCCAATCGTATGCCCCGCTCTTCCAACACGCTGGCAATGGCTGTCTTGCGCATCTGGTATTGATCTGCAATTTCCTTAAAAGGTGCCAGATCATCATTGGTATGCTCCAAATTCTGCTGAAAGACTTCTCTCTCGCTGTCGTAAAGCGCTATTTTAGTGGAAGTTGAACCTGGATTAATGGCCAGAATTTTCATCAATCGCATCCTCCTGTTCTTAAGGGCTGCCACAATCATTCCATCGATTGAGCTGCCATTTTATTTTATCATATCAAAAAAATGTGTAAATGCACACTCTTTTTTCACAGTCACCTTTCTGTTTCATCTGCGGCTGTCATTTCTTCCGATGCCCCTCTTGGCTTAACCCCTATGATCTCCCTCACCATGGTTACCTCATTGGTGATCATTCCATCAATATCATATTGCAGCACTTCACGAATATCTGCTTCTTCGTTCACTGTCCATACCCAGACACCACGGCCTGCCCGTCTGGCTTCCCGTACCAGTCTTCGACTCAGCATGCCTTTTTGAATCGTGTAAAAATCAACATCAAGCTGATCCAAGTCTCCCAGTGCATAGTACATGATTTGTCCCAGCCGCAATTCGGGTTTCAGGCGGCGCACTTCCTGCAAAAAATCACTATCAAAAGACTGCACATAGCTGTGTTCCACCATACCAGTTCTTTCGATCACGTTCACCAGTTCTCTGGCCAGTACTTCACCACTTCCATAGGTTTTTACATCAATCAGCGCCTCCGCCTGATGATCGATAAGTGCCAGGGCTTCTTCCAGTGTGGGAATTCTCTCGCCTTCAAAAGATGGGGAAAACGCACTCCCAATCTCCAGTTTCTGTATTTCTTCATGGGTAAGCTCTGCGACTCTGTCGTTCACTCCAGCCATTCGTGATAGTGTTGCATCATGATGCAGTACGATCACACCATCCCGCGTCATTTGAATGTCAAATTCGATCACATCAGCGCCCATCTCAATGGCCGACACAATGGCGCTGAGGGAATTTTCGGGCGTATTTTGCGAATCTGCCCGATGAGCGGCCACTGCCACATTCCTCCCCACATATAAAAGATCTTTGTTGAGGGTATACCCGGCATAAAATGAAACGAGCAGGTTAACAGCCAGAATAGCCGCCAGCAAATGGCGGCGCCGGCGAAACAGACGTTGCAGCAGCCTTTCAATTTTCTCAAGTGATGAAAACTGCCTAATCTTCAACAAATCTTTTGCTGGTACTCCCGCTCGCTCACTGGTTTTGTAATAAAGCCTTGTGAGAAAAATCATATTCACCGGCATCATCATCAGCGATAGCATCAGTGCCAAAAATCCCGATAATGTTGCCCAATACTGGCTGAACAAATAACTGGTGGCTATCCGCAGTTTTTCAGGCACCAGAGAGGCCGCTGTCAACGCACCCAATACCAGACCAAACAATATCACATTTAACGCCATCATCATCAGTAATGTTGACAACTTTGTTCGGTGAGTCAGCTGGATACTGGTGCGAATGGCCTGGCGGGTAGTTTTTCCCTCCAGAATAATTAAATGCAGCGCAAAAATCCAACGAATTAAAGTATAGACCAAGCCCACCACCATCACCCAGTACAACAGCCGGGTAACAAAGGTTGCGAGGATTTTTTCCATTAGCAGCGGCGGTACATTGACACGACTTGATATGAGCGGTTCAACAGGAAGTTCGATCAGAGGAATGATGACCAGCAATAGTAATATCAGGTAAACCATTCCAAACCCGATGATGCGTGGCACAGAATAAATGGCTGTGGCCATGGCCTCTGAAATCATCACCCGCTGCTGAAAAAATCGCTTCTGTGCGATGACAATGAGCGTTCCCAGTTCAAGAAATATCAGCATGACAGCCAGGGCTGCCAGCCCTAAAAACCCCAAAAGTCCTCTTGTATTCAGCAAAATGCGAAACACTTCACCGTTGAGAACGACGCCTGAACCGGTTAAAATCAAAATCCTGTTCAGCAGAAAAGCCAGTACCGGCACCAGCACATAACTGGTCAGCAACATGTACAAAAGTGCAAAGGCCATGTACTGGCGCCATGAACGCCGAAAATCCAAAAGGCTGTTCAGAATAAGTCTGATCACAGACAACTCCTTTCCTTCCTATGGAACGGAATTGATGAATGTCAATTGATACCTAGCAGTCTTTAGTTCAATGAATGCATCTTGTATAATACCGTATCTTCCACAATAAACCGAGTTTCGCACTGTTTATCTGTGGTACATATAAGATAAAGCAACGAAAGGATTTTGACAATGATCTCCGACAACCATCATCTTAACCATACAACCACAGCAGGAAATATCGACGGTCAGCAAATGGGCTGGCACTTTGACAACAGTTACCTGAATCTGCCGAATGGTCTTTATACCCTCGTGAAACCCACGCCTGTCACTGCTCCTGATTTGGTTCTGTTTAATGAAACACTGGCCGCCTCACTTGGCTTAAATGTTGCCGTTCTCAACACACCCGTAGGTGCTGCTATCTTGTCAGGCAATCAGCTTCCCTCTGGCACCGCATCACTGGCCCAGGCGTATGCCGGTCACCAGTTCGGTCAGTTTGTATTGTTGGGTGATGGCCGGGCCATCTTATTGGGCGAACACATGACTCCCATGGGAAAGCGGTTTGACATTCAACTGAAAGGCTCCGGTGCCACTCCCTATTCCCGGCGGGGTGACGGCCGGGCAGCTCTCGGCCCAATGCTTCGTGAGTACCTGATCAGTGAAGCAATGAATGCCCTTGGCATCCCCACCAGCAGAAGTCTGGCAGTGGTCACCACGGGTGAACCTGTGTTGCGCGAAACACAGCTTGAGGGGGCTGTCCTAACCCGTGTGGCTGCCAGCCATATACGCGTAGGCACTTTTCAATATGCAGCTGCTCGCCTTTCGTCGGAAGATTTGCGCAGTTTGGCCGATTACACCATCCAACGACATTATCCCGAAATTTCTTCATCTGATGAACCCTACCTGAGTTTACTACAATCTGTCATTTATCGACAGGCCTCATTGGTGGCCCAGTGGATGCTGGCGGGTTTCATTCATGGTGTGATGAATACTGACAATATGGCCATCAGCGGCGAAACCATCGACTATGGCCCCTGCGCTTTTATGGATACCTATCATCCCGGCACCGTGTTCAGTTCCATTGACCATGGCGGCCGCTATGCTTATGGCAACCAGCCTTCCATTGCCGGATGGAATCTTGCCCGGTTTGCCGAAACGCTGCTGCCACTGCTCCATTCAAAAAAAGAGATAGCCATGACAACTGCCCAGGGAGCACTTGAAAAATATGCTTCACTTTATCAACAGCACTGGCTGCAGGGAATGCGGTCAAAGCTGGGGCTGTTCAATGAGGAGGATCAGGACGAATCACTCATTACCCGGCTCCTTTCCCTCATAGAGACCCATAAGGAAGATTATACCAATACCTTTCTCGCCTTAACCCACGACAAAACAACTGAAACCAGCCTGAGCACCCAACCTGATTTTTCTGACTGGCTGGCAGCGTGGCAGGCTCGTCGCAAACGTCAACCTTATTCAATCAATGAATCGCAAGCCTTGATGCATCAGTCTAACCCTGCCGTGATTCCCCGTAATCATCATGTTGAACAAGTACTGGAGGCCGCTGTTTATCACCACGATTTTCAGGGGTTTCATCGCTTTCTTGAAGCGTTGTCACAACCGTATGCCCACACTTCCAGTCAGCAAACCTATGCAGATCCGCCACCGCCATCTTTCAAGCGGTACCGCACTTTCTGCGGCACTTAATACGTTCATCAGATAGAACTCAGTCTTAGCACTTGATGTTCATTGAGCCTGCTTCATATGCTTACATTTGTTCTTTCACACAACCGCACTGTTATAGCTTTATGTTTCGAATCACATGATATAACCCGTATGGAATCAGCAAAGCCCCAGCCAACCCAATAAAAAAGCTCACTTTGAAAAAACCGGCCAGCAGACCTGTCACCGCAGGATGCGTTGCTATCAGTTCGATGCCTGTCACTGCCAGAACGCAGCCAAAACCGATCCCCATTAATTTGAGGCTGGTTTTCATTGATGGCCCTTTCAGCAGCATGACGCGTTTTTGCATTGCTGTGTATTGGACATCTTCTGAATTTTTTCCTTCAAACTCCCTCAAATCATTTGCCTTTTTCCACATGTTCATTGTTGGACCTCCCGGTTTTTGAAGGCTTCCTGTTGATATCAGTTTATCATACTGTTATTGGGGTTGCCAGCCGTCTTTCTGCAGGGTTTTATTGATGATTTATGGTAAAATGGAATCAAAGGAGTGAATGCCATGCGCACTTTTCCATCCATTGATGAAGTACAAGAAATGCTTGAAAGGATATCCGACGAAATCCCCCAAGATTTCTACAGGGAATTAAACGGTGGGGTGGTACTGGTTGAGTACGCGAAAAAACACACCGATACCCAACCTGATTTTCCACTTTATATCATGGGAGAATATCAACGCAGCGCCATGGGGCGGCAAATAATTCTGTATTATGGTTCTTTCCAAAACGCCTACACTCATCTGTCGGAAAAAAGGCTGTATGAAAAACTTAAAGAAACACTTCTCCATGAATTTACCCACCATCTTGAGAACCTGGCTGGTGAACGGGGACTTGAGATTAAAGACGAAGATCAGTTGAATACTTACCGCCGGATCAGATCAAACCGTTGATCAAAAACACTAAAATACAGGCAGCCGCAGCTGCCTGTATTTTAGTGTTTTTTGATCTGTTGATAACGTTGAATATTATCTTCGTTGAGAAACTCATAGGCGTCGTTAATTTGCTGAAACTTTTTGGTGGCATCAGGACTCTGGTTAACATCAGGGTGGTGCATCTTGGCCATCTTGCGATATGCCAACTTAACCCTGTATTGATCTGCGTCTTCCGGCACCCCTAATACGTCACAGCTCTTTTGATATTTTTCACGAAATGCCACATACGGATTTGATGTTCCCTGACTATGACCATTTTGTTGATGGCCGGACTGTCCAAAACCAAACTGACTGTATGACCAGCCTCCTGCACCTGTACCACCGGTACTCCAGGAGCTGCTGTAAGTATTCTGCTGATTCCACTGCTGAAAGCGCTCTTCCCATTCCCGTTGCTGTTCATACCTTCGCTGGCGTTCCCGTTTAATTCGGTCTTCTTCCGCCTGGCGGTAAGCTTTTTTGAAGTGATCAAAGGCTTTGTAGCTGTAGCCGGATTTTCCCATCCAGCAATTTGCTGTATGAAAGAGATATTCTGTCAGAATATACTTCACATATTTGAGATAGGTGATGAAAAGTGCCCCCGCCACCGGAATGAACAGGATCATCATCAACAAAAGCAGCATGCCTGGATTTCCCAGCAACCAGGCTCCCAGAGGGCCGATCATCAGAAAGAAAAACAGACACCCGCCCATGCTGATTAGCACTGCACAACCTCGAAGAAAACTTTTAGCAATTAGTACCATGGTTTCAGTGGCGTAAATCAGGCCGTCAAGTACTGCACTAATCCCCTTCGCCAGTCCATAGACCCCTTTTCCAAGGATCTTTTTTATCAATATCATCCCACCTTCCACCATCTATCAATATCAATGGCTTTTTCACCGCCCATTGACTGCGAAATTATATTTTTCGCACCACCTGATTTTTACACGCCGGACAGGTCACCCTGACTTTTCCCTTGCCCTTAGGAACCCGCAGTGTTTTTTTACAATTAACACACTGAAAATAATGATGGGTTTTTGCATCTTGCCGACGCCTGTTCAAAAATCCCACTTTATCGATGATGGGACCTACTGCTTTTAAGAATTTCTGGTTTTCCAAACGACGCTGATAGACATTTTTGGAAAATGTACGATAAATACCAACCAACAAAGCTGTATATCCCACCATTACCAGTAATGATAAGCCAGCCCATCGGCCAATGAGGTTTATCACCGCTGCTGACACCAGAAGAAACAGGGAGAAATGGTCACCGCCAGCCCGTCCCACCATCCATCGCTGAAGCCAATTCATATCAACACTCCCTTCCCGATGATCAACACTGATCTTGCCAGCATCAATTCCGTTGATTATATCATACGCATTTTAAAACAGAAACATCATAAATGATCAGAATGAACTCTCCATGAACATGCTGAAAATAATGGTTGTGACTTCATTCTGAGAGCCACCGCAAACTCATCTCGCCAACCCCGCAGGAATACCATCTTGACAGGGCACCTTTGTCTGACATAACCCACACCCAGATATGTAATGGCTTTGGGTCAGCAGGGATGGCCCCAGCTCCTTCTTTAAACGGTTCAAATAGTCGCTGCACCGGTTCTTATCATGCCCTGCCGGTGTAATGGCATTGACCGGGCATCGATACATACAGGCCCCACAGGTGCCATTGGCATGGAAGGCGCACCATTCCTGGTGATTTCTATACTTTCTTTCATCGGCAGGCAGTGTTGCCTTTACCACCAGACTGGTGAAACGCATGGCTTTTCCCTGCCGGGTGATTAATCCTTCTGAGAGGCCAAAGGTTCCCAAGCCTGCCACAAAAGCTGTGTGTCGGTGGGACCAGTTGGATGCGAATCCATATCGAATGGAATTCTCACGCTGCAACGAGGGCAACAAATCAACAGCCACCGCCTCTATCCCTTCATCTGATAATGCAGCAACCAGTCTCTGACAATAATCTTTGATGAAAGCTTCCCATTCACCCCGGGTGACCAGCCATTTATCACAGGGAATCTCCCTTGCTCCTGCCTGGTCTTTTTTAGTGGCTGCTGTCTGTGAGAAACCAATGCTTACCACGGTGAGGGTCTCATCGTGTGATTGAAGCTCTTGTGAAGGATTGCTTTTTTCATAGACCTCTGACGGCAGCCAGTAAAAATCACCAATGTCATCCCGCAAAAATCCAAACAAGGGGTCATTTCCCGCTGCATATCCAGTGATGGGTGGCTGCCACATGGGCTCCAACGGCAGTTGCAATGATTCAAAGAAGTTCAGCTGTGAGGTTTCATAAACCCGCTGAATGATTTGGTTGATTAACGTTTTTGTCATACTATACCTCCCTGCCCATGCGGCAATCGGTGAAGTGTTGTCCATAAGCATTTCATTGTATTTCCTCCTAACCAGAAGGTTTGATATAAGCAGGTGGCGGTGATATCAGTGCTGCCAGAAAACCGGCGAGGGGAAATATCAGCATGACCAGAATGATGAATTGGTAGTTACCGAAGGTATCAAAGGCGATTCCAAAGGGGAGTGGCCCCAATGCAGAGCCGATAACCATGGCGGTCATACCCATTCCCCGAATACTGCCCAGATATCGCCGCCCAAAATAGTTAGGCCACCAAACGCCGGTACTTACCGAATCAACTGCTGAGTAAATGCCATGAACCAATGCGTAAACGATCAACAACAAACGCGACGGACTGTACAGAACCATGAACATGGAGATTGCCAGCAGTCCAAAATTAAAAGCCTTAAGCCGATGAACGCGATAATGATCACACAGCCATCCCGCCATAAAAGTCACCGGTAATTGCACCATGGCATACACACTGAGAATCAAAGCTGCAAATGAAGAATCAAAGCCCTTTTCTCCAATAATTGAAACCATGTGGAATGTAATGCCTGTATTGATCATGGATGGAATCAACATGCAGAAAATCATCATCCAGAATGCTCGCGTTTTCATTGCTTCTCCAGGTGTCCAATCGTGGGTTTCACTCAAACTTTCAAATGAACTCTCTTGCTGATTTGACAGCTGTGAAAGTTGCTGTTCGTTTTCATAGGCCATCATGCCATCAGGCCCCATTCCAATATCTTCAGGACGATTGCGAATTAAAAGCCATCCTGCCGGAACCATGATGCCCAATAGCAGTAGCGCCCAGAAGCGCCATGCAAATGCGGGACCGAAGTTGGTAATCAAATGATTGCTGATCACTGGAATCATGGCAGATCCAGCCACTCCTCCCAAAGCAGTCAAACTCAGTGCGATACCTCTTTTGCGAAGAAACCACTGTGGCGGCAGCGTTGATGATAACAGCGACATTGATCCTTGTCCCATCAGGCGAATCAGAAAGAAGCCCACTAAAAGCATCCATGGCGCCCTCATAAAGCTCATCCAAAGACAGGCCACTGCCAGAAGCATTGCAATTACAGGTGTCATCATCCGATGACCTCTACGATCTATCCATCTGCCTGCTAACGGCATCATCAGGCCGGCAGCCAATGTTCCAATGGAGTAAAAACCTGAAACCGCAGATCGGCTCCACCCTTCAGAGTCAATGTAAGAATTGATAAATACAGACACATTGTACGTTTGACCCGGTCCGGAAAAGAAAAGGATCAGCGCACTGATCCCCACAATCACCCAGCTGTAACCTGCAAAGGCCAGCGGATTGCTCGTATGTTTGTCATTAATATGTGTGTGTTTCATACGATCTCCTTACCTATTCTCTTTTTTATTCCAAAGACACCAGCCCTTTGAAGAGTGACACGACTGTTTCAATGATATCATCGGGAAAATCATATTCATAGGTGTGAAGCGGCGGGTGATGCTCACCGTTGCCAACGTAGAAAATGGCTCCTTTCGTCTGCTTCAGATAATGGCCAAAATCCTCCGATCCCCTGAATCCCATTTCCATTTCAATGAGTTGACGCCCCTGTTTTTTGCATACCTGGCGCACTTTTTCGGTGCTTTCTGCATGATTTGATGTCACAGGGAACACATCATTATATGAAAAGCTGACTTTAAGGCCTTCTTCCTTTGCAAACTGTTCAGCTAACTTTTCCAACTCATTTTGTAGCCGGTCCAGTTCTTCTTCGTATTGGGCGCGAATAGTTAACAGTAAGTCGCCTTTACTGGCGGCAATTCCAAAAGCCCGCTCTCCCACTGCCACCTGAATCACCGTTGCAAGTACCAGGCCTTTGTTATGGTCAGGACTTGTCAACTCAGGCAGTGCGCTGATGAGTCGAGCAACAGCATATGCCGGATTACGCCCATATTCTGGTTGACTGGCGTGAGTCGGCACCCCTTCCAGGTGAATGGTCATCCCCCGAGAAGCAAAATGGGCGGTCCCATCGATCACCATAACGGCATGCTTCGGTGCTTCGCTCCAATTGTGAAAAGCAAAAATTTCGTCAATATCTTCTTCATTAATAAATGCCACACATTCAGCAGCACCGTCACCTGTTTCTTCAGCATGCTGGAAGAGAAAGAAGACATTATGGTCGGCACCCAGCTGATCTATTTCCAATGCCAGCCCAGCCAAGCTGGCAGCATGCCCATCATGACCGCATTTGTGAGCAACCCCTGGTTTTCGAGATGCATGGGGAATATCCAGGTTTTCGTTCATCAGAATGGCATCAAAGTCTGCCCGGAAGGCAACGTTTCCATGAGGGTTCTTTCCTCGGTATATCGCATAAAACCAGCGGCCACGGTCTTTTATATCAAGCTGTGTATGGGTATTTAGAAATTGAATCAAATGGTTTTTTGTCCAGGTTTCTTCATTGGAAGGCTCCGGGTGTTTATGCAATTCATGACGGAGTGTTTTTACCAGTGTCAGGTTTTCCGGGTTCATCTCAACAGCTCCTCTCTATTTGCTTCTTTCATTGTATCAGGGTTTCATCATCTGGTCCAGAAAAGGAAAACTGCCGATACCTATCATCGGCAGTTGCAAATATGGTGCATTCGCTCAAGCTTAATCATGGGGTTCGACTGAGTGCTGTGTTTGACAATTGTCAGGCTGGTCGTTCAGGCTGGTTCATTGATCATGCCAGTTGGCTACTTCATGATCTGACAAATTTTATTGGAAAGCGCCACCGGATCCTCCACCGGCAAACCTTCAATTAATCTGGCCTGCTGATAAAGCAGTTCTGTATACAACTTAAACTTCTCCTTGTCTTCCTTATAGGCCTGTTGCAATGACTTGAATACTTCATGGTTCATATTAACTTCAAGCACCTTGTCAGCTTTCACTTCCTGTTCGTTGGGCAGTGCATTCAGCACTTTCTCCATTTCAATAGAAATATCCCCTTCATTCACCAGGCAAACTGGATGCTGTTTCAGTCTTTTGGAAGCGCGCACCCCTTTAATTTGCTCAGTGAGCATTTCCTTCATTTCAGCAAACAGATCTTTGTTTTCTTTTTCAGCGTCATCAGATGCTTTGTTTTCTTCGGTATCAATGTCAAGGTCGCCACTGGAAACAGACTTGAACTCTTTTTCTTTGTACTCACGCAACATTTTAATGGCAAACTCGTCCACATCATCTGTGAAATAAAGAATTTCATAGCCTTTGTCTTTAACCATTTCTGTCTGCGGCAGTTTTTCGATGCGATCCACCGAATCTCCCACGGCATAGTAAATATGTTTTTGATCTTCCGGCATTCGGGATACGTATTCAGACAGACTTGCCTGCTTATTCTCTTTGGATGAGTGGAACAATAACAGTTCCTGAAGATCATCCCGGTGACTGCCAAAATCGCTGTAGACCCCATACTTCAATTGCCGGCCAAATGACTGGTAGAACTTTTCATAGCTTTCGCGATGATTTTCCAGCAGATCCACCAGTTCTTTCTGAATCTTGCTCTTGATATTTTTGGCAATGACTTTTAACTGCCCGTCATGCTGCAGCATTTCCCTGGAAATGTTGAGAGACAAGTCTTCTGAATCAACAACACCCTTTACAAAGCTGAAGTAATCTGGCAACAGTTCGCCACATTTTTCCATGATCAAAACACCATTGGCATAAAGTTCCAGCCCTTTTTCATATTCCCGTGTATAAAAATCATAGGGCGCTTTTTCGGGAATAAACAGCACTGCCCGATAAGAAACCATTCCTTCTGTATTAATGTGAACGTGCCTGATGGGTTTGTCGAATCCAAAGTGCTTTTCAAAATAGAACTTCTCATAGTCATCATCTGTGAGTTCATTCCGGTTTTTCTTCCAGATGGGCACCATACTGTTGATAACCTGTTCTTCAGTGTACTCCTCGTATTCTTCCTGGTTATCTTCTTTAGGTTTGGTTCTGGTCACATTCATTTTGATGGGATAGCGGATAAAGTCGGAATACTTTTTAATAATGGTACGCAGGGTGTACTCTTCCAAATACTTATCATACTGATCATCTTCAGTATTCTCCTTGAGCTTTAAAACAATTTCTGTGCCATAGGTTTCTTTCTGGCAGGGCTCTACGGTGTATCCCTCAATCCCCTTTGATTCCCATTTATGTGCTTCTTCAGTTCCAAAAGCTTTGCTGATAATGGTCACTTCATCTGCCACCATGAAAGCTGAATAGAAGCCAACTCCAAACTGCCCTATGATCTCGTGGCCATCTTTTGGCTCATTGTCTTTTTTAAAAGACAATGAGCCGCTTTTGGCGATGACACCGATGTTATCCTCCAGTTCTTCTGCAGTCATACCGATTCCGGTGTCGATGATTCTCAGCAGTCTGTTTTCTTTATCTGCCTCCACCCGAATATAAAAATCGTCTTTGTTGAACTGAATGGTTTCATCTGTCAGCGCTTTGTAGTAAACCTTGTCAATGGCATCGCTGGCATTTGAAATCAGTTCCCTAAGAAAAATATCCTTATTGGTGTAGATGGAATGAATCACGATGTCCAGCAGTCGTTTGGTTTCTGCCTGAAACTGTTTGGTTTGCATTTGTACTCCTCCTTTAGTCGATCTTCATTTGATCTTCATAAAAATGTGTCACTTTTTCTCAAAAAAGGTATACCAAAAGCTGCGCTGATTGTCAATTATCTTCGACCAAATTCCATTCTAGCATAAATTGGATTTGCTCCGCCAGGTCTTTGGGGTATAATGGTGATAACTACGGAAAGGACTGATGCTGAATGGTCAGTACCGTCTGCGCTTTTTTATTATATCAGAAACTGGTGATGACCGTCGTTACCGAAGAGCTGGAGACAAAACTCCTTGCATCTGTTAAAGAAGCCGGTGCCAAGGGTGGGACTTTTATTAAGGCAAAGGGCACTGCCCCCTGGCGTGAATGGTCTTCTTCAACCACCTCTGAGCATCAAGGCAAAGAACTGCTGCTCACCATTGTTCATGAAGATCTGGTGGAAGCTCTATTATCCACCATTGACCAACAGTTGCAATTGTCTCAGTCACCGGCAGGCATTTCATTTGTCATTGATCTGAAACAGGTTCGGGGCGTCATTGGCAGCCTGGAGGAGCTACAGGAGGGGATTATGTTGAAGGAAAGAATTAAAAGCGGCTATGAGCTGATCATCACCATTGTTGACCAGGGACGTTCTGGTGTTGTGCTGGAAGCCGCTCGAAGCCAGGGAGCCACGGGGGGCACTGTGATGGCCGGCAAAGGTATTGGAGCGCTTGACCAGAGCATACGACTGGAGGTTCCCATTACCCCCGAAAAAGAAATTGTGTTAATCCTGGCGAAAGCAGATAAGGCTGATCTCATCATGGATGCCATTATGGAAAAAGCAGAAATTAATCAACCCGGTAAGGGCATTGCTTTTTTGCTTGATGTGGAGAGAACCGTTGGGCTTCAGCCGTAATCAACGCCATCATACCTTTGAGGAGAGGTTGTTCCGTGTTTAATGTCAAAGACTATTTTCATCGCGATGAAGTCGTTGAGCTCACTCAAAAACTCATCAGCATTCCCAGTCATAAAGATATTCCCCATCAGGAAAAAGAAGTGGCTGAGTTCATCTATGATTATTGTGGTTCTCATGGATTAGAGGTACAGTTGCAGGAAGTGGTTGACCAGCGTAAAAACGTACTCGCCTTTCTCAGAGGCAGCGGTGTTGGCAATTCCTTGATGCTGAATGGTCATACCGATACTATTACCCCCTACCGCATGACCATTGATCCTTTTCATGAGTGTGTACGGGATGGCTATGTATGGGGGCGGGGGGCTGCTGATATGAAAGGCGGCCTGGCTTGCATGATCACTACCATGGTGGCGATGAAGCGGGCAGGTATTGTTCCCGATGGCGATATTGTATTTGCAGGTGTCATCGGCGAAGAAGGAAAAAGCGAAGGGACAGAGCATTTGATTCATTCCGGGATTCGAACCAGTGCCGCCATTGTTGGCGAACCTTCAAACTACGAATATGCCGTGGGACACCGTGGCCTGGAGTGGTTTGATGTAGTCTTTACCGGCATAGCTTCTCACAGTGGCAGTCCAGAAAACAGTGTCAATGCCATTGAAAAAGCGGCAGAATTCATCTACAGGGCCAAACGCGAGCTTTATCCCAAGATACGACAGCGGGAAGATGAATTCATGGGTGTTTCCCTGATGAATGTGGGAATTATTGAGGGTGGCCTGGGACAAAGCACCGTGGCCGACCAGTGCACAGTGAAAATCGACCGCCGTTATATCCCTGGCGAAACTGTGGAATCGGTTCTTCAGGAGTATCAGGATCTCCTAAACAGCATGAAGGAAGAAGACCCTGCTATGAAGGCTACCATCATCAAAAGCGCAGAAAACGTCACTGCCTTAAACCACCCGCCGCTCATAACACCCATGTCTGAACCGATTGTGCATGCAGTCAGAAAAGCTCTCAGCGAGGTCATTAAACGGGACCCCAAAATCACACGGGGCCGGGGCTGGACCGATGCAGCCCTTCTCAGTGTTTATGGAAAAATCCCCACAGTCGTTGTTGGACCGGGGGATATTCGCCTCTCTCATACAGAGGCTGAGCGCATCGCCATCAGAGATCTGGTCAATACGGTGGATGTTTATGCACGTATCATTGATAATTTTTGCATCAAAGATAAGATCATGGACGAAAACAGCACTCTCATCATGGATTGACCGGACTAACCAATGCTTCGTTCATCTCTTTTCTGCACCGTTGGCAGATACCTGTCATCATAATCGTAATATCTTCAATGGCGTCCTGATATTTTTTCTCAATGTAGTCCCGCTGTTCCACCATATCCCGGAACACCTGATGATCCGAATATTCTCTGATGGCACCGCACCGGTTGCACTTAAAATGGATGTGCATTTTCTTCTGGCTGAACAGGTACAATTCATAATAACGGTCGTGATGAATCGCCAGCTCTTTGATGATCCCCATTTTAAGCAGTATGTCGATGGTGCGGTAGACCGTCGGAAGACTGATGCCCTTACTCTTTATTTGTTCATACATTTCTTCCGGCTTTAAGTGCCTGTCTGTCTCAACAAAAAGACTTATGATGATTTCCCGCGTTTTCGTGATACGGTACCCTTCAGATTTGATCATCTGTATGATCTCAGCGACTTTTCTGTCCATGTTCAACACCACCTTTGCTCTCCCAATTCATGTGCTGGGCTAATTGATTCACTCATCTTTCAGGGGGGAGTTGATTTTATGTTGTTGTTTCACGAATCATCACATCAACTTCCTCCCACTCCTGATACGATTCGAATGAAAGACCAGTGATCTCTGCTGCAACTTGAGTCAGTGGCATGAGGTCATTTTTGCATATGCTCGACAAGGTGTATTTACGGCACAGCGCCATCAACTGCTGAAGCCCTGTATTGGTTTTTTGAAGAAACCGGTAGACGCCCAACGCTCCTGCCGACATGTCAAGGGCTGCCACTCCATACCGCTGTACCAGCCCTGCCAACTCTTCCAACTCTTGTGGACTGTCGGTGTTTTTAATTTGTCTGCCGGCATTCTCACCCACCATGGCCGCTGCCATGGCTGCTCGTCCAATTCCAATGATCTTAATGTGAGAACTTCCGAGAGCCAGTCCTTTGAATATCTGATCTTCAAATGCAAAACCACCGGCAATGGCCAAGTCTGGAATATAGAGGCCCTGTCGGCTCATTTTCTCGCATATTTCGTTCAAAATACCCAGCATGTACACCGTGGGATACCCCCACTCATTCATCATACGAATCGGGCTGTTACCGGTTCCGCCACCGGCAGTATCCACTGTAACCAGATCCACACCAGCCTTTGAAGCCATCAACAGTAAACGTGCCATATCAGTAATTCTAAAGGGGCCGGTTTTAACAGCAACCAACTTAACCCCCATGGCTCTCAGTGATTTTACACGATCAATCAGTTGGTCTTCTGTCCACGCCGGCAATTTCCCAATTTTATAAAACGGCCCAACTATTCCTTTTCCAAGAGCCTCCTGCACTGTTATATTTTCAGGATCAGGGTCAATTGTATACCCCAGTTTCTTCAGTTCCATCGCTTTCTCAATGGTGGGCACTTTTCCCATTCCCTGTATTCCCTTGGCCGCCTGAGCCACTTTCAGCTCCACTGCTTCAAAACCCACCACATTCACAGCGTATTCCAGCAACCCCAGACGCTCGTCATCAGGATTTGCCTGCACCATCAATGCGCCATGCCCATCGTAATATTGATAAAACGCCTCATGCATTTCGTGTAATAAGGGAAGTTTAATTACTTTTCCATTGTTAAATACTGCATTGGGATCTGTTGTGGGCATGTCTTCACCAATAACAGCCATCACACCGCTTAAAGCCGCACCGCCAAAGTACCCCTTCCAGTGAAGCTTCGCCATGGCAGGAAAGATATACGGTGCCCTCAGTTTGATGCTTGTGCTCTTTGCGCCCACTTCACAGCAAATGTCTGCATGGCAATACTCCAGTTGGTCAACAGATGATCCGAATGCACCGAAACACCTGCCATTAATATTCAGATGCGAAAGATCGACAGGATAATCTTTTTCTGAGGCCGCCTGTGAAGTTGCCCGCGCCGTTGGGTATAGCACTTCAGGTCCCCTAAGCGCAGATTGTCCAATTTCACAGGGTCCGTTGCAGTTATCTGTACAAACAGTACACATTCCAGTGGTCGGTGAACAGTTTTTGGGGGTTCGAATGCTGGTTTTATTGGTTGTAGTGGCATTGTATCGGCTGAAACTCATGGTCAACCTCCTTATCTCTCACACGTCATAATGGAAAGCACCTCATAGCACGATTTGCGCTCATCTTTCTGACACACGTGATTCTACTTTTATTGTAGCTCTTTTTGAACATATGTCAAATATAATTTTACCATGTCGATTAGCCAAATCTCAGCTCTTTCATGTTTGTGACGAAACCAACTAATCTGTTACCCATCGTTTCACATATAAAAAACCCCCCAAGGCATACGTTTGATATCTGATTGATATCAAACGTATACCTTGGGGGGCAATATGGTTAAACAGCATGCTTCTATGGTTTCTTTGATTATTCAAGTGAACTGTGGGGGGTTCTTTTTGATGTGTTGTATCCCAATTCATAATACTGATTCTGATTAAATGTGAAGGTTTTTATTATCTCCAATCCGAGTTTTTCTGTATGAGCTTTCAAAGATCTGGCATTTGTCTGGCTGATAAATGTGATTAAAATGGGGAACCGCTTGTGCATTTGTGTTCTGGAAAACTCATAAAGATTGGGAAGCACCTCTGTGCCCCGATAGTCTTTATGAATGCAAATAGGTCCATATTGATATGAGTTTTCAACAGATAGTATACGGCCCATATATTCTGTTTCTGGCAGATCTTGAATCATATGCTGAAAAAGGGGCCAGGCTGACCAATAATCCCATGATGCTGCCATGGCATAACCCACCACTTGATCACCATCACAGGCGATCGCCAACCCATTTTCGGTCTCTATTAGTCCCCTGAACTGTTCTTCGGTGAACAGGGTTGTGACAAATCCGTCTGGTTTATCAGCATCGCTGATGGTGGACACGTGGTAAAGTTGCTGCAACGCCGAAATACCTGGAATATCTTCAACTGCTGCATTTCTGTAAATCACTCAGTCCCACTCCTTCTATACAAAATTTTTCACCTTGTAACCTTTTTCCAATTCTATCATACCACTTCCATTGACGGCTGATAATTCAACTTTTCCTTATTCATCAATTCTTGTTCAATAAACGCGCTGCACAACCAACCACAATGTCATCAATGATTCAGGAAACCCTTAATGGTCTTCCTTTTAAGACCTCGCTTGAAACCGATGGAGCCGGCAACCCTGTTTTTGGCAATAGAGAAATACAACTTTTGGCAGTCAAAAATGCAATTACCAGCGTTACCAAAATTACTTCATTAATGAATTGGCCATACGATAACTTTTCCCTGTGAACATTAACATATGAGAATGAT
>NZ_JBCITM010000012.1:0-110618 GCF_039414295.1 Anoxynatronum sibiricum
AGTGAGAAAAGCCATCAAAGAAGAAGATGCTGAACTGGTAAGCATAATGCATGACGTTGTGGAGAAGTTGGGATTTACTTTGGCAAATATATGTGTCTTGTTGGATATTGAGCAGATCATAATAGGTGGAAGAGTTGTGGATATCGGCTACGATATAAAAGGTCACTTGGAAGGAATGCTGGAATCGACAGTTCCGGTACAAACAAAAATAGCGTATGCTTCACTAAATAACGACGAAGTCATTTATGGTGGTTTTGCCCTCGCTGTTGACAGTCTTTTAAAAGATATTTCAATCTATGAGTAATTGACGAGTGATCAAGGCAAAAGAATGAATGAGACACTTAAAAACTCCCGTTTAATGGTGGGATGCTGCAGAAAAGAGGAACATGGAATGGAAATGAAGGTAGCGAGTCAAAAAGAATATGCCATTGGGGTGGATATTGGAGGAACAAAAATCCTGCTGATGGCTGCTGACAGACATGGCGTCGTCAGGCACAAGAAAAAAGTAAGTTCAACAGGAAATCTGGAGGAAATCTTCAGGCTGGTGGATATGTTTATTGAAGAAAGCAACCTTCAGCACCAAGACATTGCAGGCATGGGGATTGGCGTCCCTGGAGATATGAAAGGCACAGAGGGCATTGTAAGAGTATCTGTTCAGATGGGATGGAAAAACACTGACATTGGAGCGTTCATTAAAGGCAGGTATGCGTTTCCGGTGTTCATCAAGAATGACGTCAACTGCTCGGCCTTGGGAGAGCGCTGGTTCGGCAACGGTGATAACACAGATCATATGGTATACATATCCATTGGGACTGGGTTGGGAGGTGCCATCATTGCCAACGGCAGACTCGTGGAAGGCAACAATTATTCAGCAGGGGAGTTCGGATATATTGTGGACAAGGAAGACATTCGAGCAGGTGTTTTTAACAGTGCAGAAGGTTTTGGAAACCTGGAAAGGAAAATTGCTGGGCGCAGCCTAAGCCAAAAATCTGATGGGATCGGGTGCACTTCCAGGGAGCTGTTTAGAGAATACATCCAACAAAACAAGGCGGCTGTGGAAATTGTTGAACAGTATACCACAGATCTATCCATTCTAATTGCCAACCTGGTGAGCATCCTCAATCCGGAAATCGTGATCATCGGGGGCGGAGTCTCGGAATCAATGGGACTGATCAAAGGAATCATTACTGAGGCGGTCAACAAACTAACGATCTTCCCTGTAGACATCCGGTTATCAAAGCTGGGAGGGGAAGCAGGTGCTTATGGATGCATTTATTATGTTTTTTATGAAGGACTGCCCCAGTTGGAAAAAGTGCCGCAGGAAAAACAAAAGGCATGGCGTAAAGGCTTTGAAGCCATGTACCAGGATTGTCCGCAATAGTGGGCGAAACAGCCACTTAAGATAGCGGTGATGAGAAAAGGAGGAGGATTCAGCAATGAAAAAAATGTCAAAAAAGCTTGTATGGTTGCTCTTGTTAGTGATGGTGACAACCCTGTTTACCGCTTGTTCAGAACCAACAGCAACGTCAGCACCGGCGTCCAATGAGAGCACGGAAGTTGCAGCAGAAGTTGAAAAACCCATTAAAATTGGGATCTCGCTACCAACCCAGAGGGAAGAGAGATGGGTGTTAGACAAGGAGAATTTTGAAAGGGTTGCAGAAGAGCTGGGTGTTGAAGTGGCTGTTCAAATAGCTGATAATGATGCGGCAAGACAGCAGTCTCAGTGTGAAAACCTGATCTCACAGGGTGTGGACGTGTTGATCATCGCCCCCCATGATGGTGCGGCTGCAGCGAATATTGTGAATATGGCACATGAAGCGGGTATCAAAGTGATCTCCTATGACAGACTGATCATGAACTCGCCAGTCGATTTATACCTGACCTTTGACAGCCTCATTGTGGGAGAAATGCAGGCTGAGTGGGTTCTAAGTCAAGCACCCACAGGAAACATAGCACTTCTGGCAGGGGATCCTGGTGATTATGCAGCAGTGCTATACAGACAGGGTGCGCTGAATGTCCTTCAGCCCAAAATCGACAGTGGCGATATCACCTTGGTTTTGGATCAGGAATGCAAAGACTGGCAGCCTTCAGAAGCTCTCAGGCATATTGAGAATGTGCTGACGGTTCACAACAATGACATTCAGGGGATTGTAGCACCCAATGATGGTACTGCTGGTGCGGCTATTCAAGCCCTTGCAGCACAGGGGCTGGCAGGTAAGGTGCCTGTTTCAGGACAGGATGCAGAAGTGGATGCCATCAAAAGAATCATTGAGGGAACACAGGGAATCACCATCTTTAACGATATTCGAGATCTGGGAAGAGCAGCCATCGAATCTGCCATTAAATTTGCCAACAATGAACCAGTTGAAACAAAGAAATCTTACAACAATGGCACTCATGATATCCCCACCATCGAAGCCCCTCCTGCATTGGTGGATATCAATAACTACCTGGAGTTAGTCATTGAAAGTGGTTTTATGGACGAATCAGCACTGCAGTAAAACAGTTCAGTAATGGTGATTCAAGTCAACGGGAGATGAGAGTGGACTGGCATGGACGATCTCTGGGTCAGTCCACTCAAAAGGTGGGATCATAATGGGCCAACATATATTGGAAATGAAGCATATTACCAAAGAGTTCCCTGGGGTTCGAGCGCTGGACAATGTGAACTTTCAGGTAAAAAGAGGCGAAATACACTGTCTGGTTGGTGAAAATGGTGCAGGAAAGTCGACGCTGATGAAAATTTTGAGCGGTGTTTACCCCAGTGGAACATACGATGGGGAAATACGGATCGATGGAACATCTCAAGCGTTTCAACATGTGAAGGACAGCGAGAAAGCCGGTGTGGCCATTATTTATCAAGAACTGGCGCTGGTGAAGCAAATGAACATATGTGAAAACATTTATCTGGGCAATGAAATCACCAAAAGAGGCGTCATTGACTGGGAGCAAATGTATGTTGAAACAGAAAAAGTATTAAAGGAAGTCGGTTTAAGCATTAAACCGACTACAAAGGTACTCAGCCTGGGCATTGGAAAACAACAGTTGATAGAAATTGCTAAGGCGATTTCAAAAAAAGCGGAGTTACTGATCTTGGATGAACCCACTTCAGCATTGACTGAAAAAGAAGCAGAAAATTTATTACAACTCTTGATGGAACTGAAAAAAAAGGGTGTTACATGCATTTATATTTCTCATAAGCTTAATGAAATTTTTCAGATTGCAGACACGATAACAATCTTGAGAGACGGGCAGACCATCACCACTTGTGAGGCCCGTGAACTGGATGAAGAGAAGTTGATTGCGCTGATGGTGGGCAGAAAACTAACTCAGCGATTTCCAAAGCGAGAGCAAGTTTTGGGTGAAACGGTAATGGAAGTAAGAAACTGGACGGTTTATGATCCGGATATACCTGCAAAAAAGAAAATTAAGGATGTCAGTTTTTCTATTAAACAAGGGGAAATACTGGGATTTGCAGGGTTGATGGGCGCTGGAAGAACGGAGCTCTTTATGAGTATATTTGGGTGCTATGGTCATGCCATTACAGGTGAAATACTTGTCAACGGGAAAAAAACGAACATGACCAGTCCGCGCGATGTGATTCAGGAGGGTATCAGTTATCTCTCTGAAGACAGAAAAGGCAATGGGCTGGTGCTAACACAAAGTATCAGGGAAAATATAACAGCAGCCAGTCTCAGCGCTCTCTCAAAGTGGGGAGTTATTGATGGGAATCAAGAAGTGGTAGCGGTGGAAGGATACATAAAGGATCTTCGAATCAAAACGCCATCCATGGAGCAGAGGACAGGCAACCTTAGTGGCGGTAACCAGCAAAAAGTGGTTTTGGGAAAATGGCTGATGACAAAACCAAAGGTGCTGATATTGGATGAACCTACCAGGGGAATTGATATTGGAGCGAAATATGAAATATACAATATAATGAATGATTTAGTCAGTCAGGGAGTCTGTGTCATTATGATTTCTTCAGAACTGCCTGAAATTCTTGGAATGAGCGATCGGATCATTGTTATGTGTGAAGGCAGTATTGCAGGAGAGATTCCTGGAAAAGAAGCCGATCAAGAGAAAATCATCTATTATGCGACGGGAGGCGGTAGAAAATGAGCGAAAACATCGAGAACCTCTCTTTGCAAAAAGAGATGTCGGATAGAAAAGGCTATAAAGAAATAATGCTCACTTCAATCAGTCAGAATTTGAGGCAATATACCATGATTATTGCATTGTTCTCCATTTGGGTGATTTTTTCACTCTTGACAAACGGTATTTTTTTATCGTCCAGGAACTTGTCAAATCTGTTTCTCCAAATGGTGACCATTGGATTTCTGGCATGTGGCATGGTGTTGGTTATTGTGGCAACTCATATTGATCTCTCGGTTGGCTCGGTTGCGGGTACTTTAGGTGCGGTGGCAGCTGCGCTCATGTCAAGGCATGGCATGAATCCGTGGCTGGCGATTCTCATCACACTATGCTGCGGCATACTCGTAGGCAGCTGGCATGGCTACTGGATCTCCTACAAAGGGATCCCTGCATTTATTGTTACACTGGCCAGTATGACAGCATTCAAAGGATTAACCTTAGCCATTACGAAAGGTGCAACGATTGGTGAGTTTCCTGTGGCCTTTAAATCCATTGGTCAGGGGTACGTACCCACATTGTTTTTTGAAAACGCTGCCTATAATGACACGAGTATCATTCTAGGCATTATCTTTGTTGGTGCATTCATTTTAATAGATTTAAAGAAAAGAAACAATCGAACCAAGTATGGGTTGGAAGTGCTGCCAATGCCTTTACAAGTCATTCGAATGGTGGCATTATCTGTCACCATCATGGTTCCCTGCGTCATCATGAGCAGCTATCGCGGCATTCCCTATGCCATTCTCTTGCTAATAGCAGTCGTAGTAGTTCTGACCTTTGTCAGTCAGCACACTCGGTTTGGAAGATACATTTACGCGATTGGTGGCAATAAAGAAGCAGCAAAGCTCTCGGGCGTTAATATCAAACGAATCAACTTCTATATTTTTGTATTGATGGGACTGCTCACCGCAGTGGCATCCATTGTTTTCACGGGGAGATTAAATGCGGCCACCACTTCAGCAGGAACACTTTTTGAACTGGACGCCATTGCAGCGTGCTATATAGGGGGCACCAGCTCAACAGGCGGGGTGGGAACAATCTTTGGCGCAATCATTGGGGCATTGGTGATGGCAAGCATTGACAATGGAATGAGCTTGATGAATATACCTATTATGTACCAGTACATGATTAAGGGAGCGGTGCTGATCTTTGCAGTCTGGGTAGATTTCAGCACCAAGAAAAAAGTGGCATAGATGCCATGGATCATTGGTGGAGGACAAAAAAGCGCCACACGAGGTTGCGGAAGGGATTGCGATGATAAGTCGAACAGTGGGAAATATCAATTTGAAGATTGCGGATACTTATGAAGAAATGAGCCGGGAAGCAGCGAAGATTGTGATCACACAAGTGACCAACAAAGCGGATAGTGTATTGGGCTTAGCCACAGGCAGTACGCCCCTGGGTTTGTATGAGGAAATTGTTAAAACAAACAAGAAGAAGGAGATTGACTTTTCGAAAGTGAGAACCTTCAACTTAGATGAATATTATCCTATCCACCCCGAGGATCCTTATAGTTATGCCCATTACATGGATGTACACTTGTTTGATTATCTCAATCTTTCCCGCAAGCACATTCACCTTCCTGATGGTGCGACAACAAACGTTGAACAGGAATGCCGTGACTATGAAGCAAAAATCAAGTCGGTTGGAGGCATTGACTTACAAGTGTTGGGAATCGGAACCAATGGCCATATTGGCTTTAATGAGCCGAATCATTATTTCGAAAAGAGGACACACTTGGTCGACCTGAACCAGGAAACGATAGAGGCCAATGCACATTTTTTTGGATGCAGTTCAAAAGTGCCTTCACAAGCGATTAGTATGGGCATTGCCAGCATAATGGAAGCGAAACGAATCCTTTTATTGGCAAGTGGGAAGCAAAAGGCAGAGGTGATAGAAAAAGCGCTGTTTGGTAAAATTTCGCCCCAGTTGCCAGCATCTATCCTACAGCTTCATAAAGAAGTCTATTTGGTGTTGGATCAAGAAGCAGCAGCTAGTATTATCAATCAAGTCAAACCACCATCATGTTATTGGGGTAAAGTGCTCACGCAACAATCTTACTAAAGACACTTGTAATTCAGATACAAGACGCATCGCCTTGAATCAAGAGGCGCATGCGTCTTTCTTCGCTATTGAGAACACTGGCATACCATCGCAAATAAATGATTGGTTGACTTCAACGATCTATCAAGGTATAATTGCCTAATAAAGAATGGAGGGTCTCTAATGCAGGTTTTGAAAGAAGACGTGCGTGAAAAGATGCTGGCAGCGGCCAAAAAACTGTTTCTCAGCAAAGGGTTTGAAGGTGCCTCCATGAGTATGATTGCCAAAGAAGCAGGGGTCAGCAAAAGCAATCTGTATAACTACTTTCCTGCCAAAGAGTCCCTTTTTCAAGCTTTGGTGGGTGACGCTCTGGTTCAGATTATGGCGATGATGCACCGCATTTTTGACCATTCGCCAGAGGGGTTTGATCCCAAAGCTTTTTCCCAGCGAACTGCCAGCGCTCTGACCACCGTGCTGATGGCTTTTCGGGAAGAGATTCTGCTGCTGACAGATGCCTCTGTGGGAACCGCTTTTGAAAAAACAAAAGAAGGAATCATTCAACAAATCGAGGCTCACTCCCTCCAGGAGTTTCAGCATTTTCAAATTGAAACCAAGGGAGATCAGGCGTTCTTTATCCATTATGTGAATGCCAGCTTTGTGGAAGGGTTGCTGGAAGTGCTGCGCTGTTACAAAAGCGATGAATGGATGGCCCAAAACGTTGAAATGCTCACCGCTTACTATATCCATGGCTATTACTTTTTCTTTGCTGATGTGATCAGCTGATTTTTTTGGACTAATAAAGTCCGATCGGTCTTTATTGAACCAAATCCACTGTCAATAAGGAAGCGCCCGGTACAGTATCCAGCAATTGGCGGAAACAGCAGGCGCAGCAAGTGTGTAATCAGTTATTGCACGAAATCAAATAGTGACACGAAATCATTTATTGGAAGGAGTCAATGCAATGCAAACCAGAAAGTGTGCAATGCCCGCTGCCACAGGTAACCGGCTGGGAAGCGTGACATTCATGGTGCTGGCCGCTGCGCTGGCAATCAGTCTCATGGGGTGCCGCCTGACCGGAGCCGAAGAAATCACCGAAAGTCCCGGTATTCCTGTGGAAGTGATTCCCTTGGTCATCGCTGGGCAACAGATGGAAACACGCCATACAGGCATCATTGCGGCAGAGAAGGTGGTCACTCAGGGATTTACTTCCGGTGGAAAGGTGGAAACGCTTTTGGTTCAAGCCGGCGACCGGGTGAAAGCAGGAGATCCGCTGGCCAGCCTGGAACAGCAATCTTTTCAACATGCCCTGCATGCCGCCGAAGCACAGCTTTTGGCCGCGGAAGCCCAGTATCAGATGGCCTTGCAGGGAGGTCGGGAGGAAGCTGCTGCCATGACCCAGGCGGAGGTAACCATGGCAGAGGAGAAGCTGGCTTTTGTGAAGGAGCAAGCCCAGCGGGCAACAACCCTTTATCAGCAGGGTGCCCTTTCTCAGCAGGCATGGGAAGAAGCGGTTTTGCTGGAAATGCAGGCAGTACTTACCCTGGAACAGGCCCGTTGGAAACTGGTCATGACGCAACAGGGACTCCGGCCAGAGGAAGTTGAACAGCTGCGACAGCAGCATCTGGCAGCGGGTGCCGGCAAAGATGCACTGGCAAAGCAGTTGGAGGATGCCACGTTAACAGCTGGCTTTGACGGTTATGTGGCCAATGTGCATGTGGAGGCGGGAGAGGTGGCAGGAGCCGGTACTCCGGTGGTGACACTGGCCTCGGAAGCATTGCGGGGAATCGTTGGTCTTACCCGACAGGAGATGCAGCGAGTGAAGGTGGGGGATCTCGTGGCGGTGGAGGCAGACGGCAAGGTGTTTTCCGGCAGGGTGGAGGTGTTGCACCCCTTCCCCGACCCTCATACCCGCACCTATAAGGTGGAGATTTCCCCGGGTGAATTAACAGTTCCATCAACTTCTTCAATGGGTTCATCCACACCATCATTTGCGTGGCTGGCACCCGGTCAGGTGGTCACCGTGATTTTTCCCGGGGAAAGCCTCAGCGGCATTTGGGTGCCGGTGCAGTATGTGGCCAATGACGGCGAAGCCTATGTGTATCTGGTGGAAGACGGCCGGGCCCGGCGGCATGCTGTCACCATTGAGGTGATTCAGGAAGACCAGGTACTGATCACCGGCGTGACCCCAGGTGCACTGCTGATCACCGAAGGGGCCGCTGGCGTACGGGAAGGCGATGTTGTTGCCTGGTAAGAGCTTTAAAGTTCGAATTTCTCCCGGCAGATTTTTATTGATTCTCATAAATGTGAACGTAAATGGGTACAGGAGGCACAAAGATGCAACGATTGATAGAAACAGCGGTGAAACAGCGGCGGATCGTCTTGTTTCTGGCGGCGGCAGCGGCCCTCTTCGGGCTGTTCAGTTATCAAATGCTGCCCAAACAGGAAAATCCCATGATCAAAATCAACGCAGCCATGGTCACCACCCACTATCCGGGAGCCACCCCGGAAGAAGTGGAATCCCTGATTACCAGAGAAATAGAAGACGTTCTTTCAGAAATGGATGACTTAAAACAGCTTTTTTCTGACTCGGCGGCAGGCCTCTCAGTGGTGTTCGCCATTTATCAAGATGATGCAGATATCGACAAGGCCAATCAACAGGTGCGTGAAAAACTGGAAAATATGAAGGGCAGGCTTCCTGAGGGCAGCAGTCATCCGGCGATTGCCACCAATCTGGGAGAATCTGCCGGGTTTATGATCAGTTTATCCGGTGGCAGTTACAGCAATGAGCAGCTCACCGCATTTGGAGAAACAATGGAAGCCGCCCTGCGGGGAATCAACGGTCTTTACAAAACAACCCTGCTGGGAACTGTGGAAAAGCAAGTCGCAGTGGAAATTAAGCAGGCAGAACTGAACCAGGTGGGGCTCTCTCTCCGGGAACTCAATGAACTGCTCTGGGGGCAGCAACTGGAAATGCCGGCGGGCAGCCTTCCCTACGACGCAGGGCCCCTAACAGTGACCACCGAAACGGCCTATAGAACAGTGGCAGATGTGGCTGGTCAGGTAGTGGCAGTTTCCCCGGAGACGGGAAGCTTGTTGAAACTGAAAGACTTGGCCAGGGTGGAAATGGCATATGAGGAAGATGCGGCCAGCATCCTTCAGGGCGAGGCGCCGGCATTACTGCTGGCCGGCTATTTTCGGGAAGATCAAAATATGATTCCTGTGGGGAAAGAGGTGCGGCAACAACTGGCAGCAGTGGCAGAGCAGCTGCCGCCGGATCTGGTGATCACTGAAGTGACCTTTCAGCCCCGGGATGTGGAACGGAGCATGACCCACTTCATCGGAAGTCTGCTGATGGGCATGGGGCTGGTAGTAGTGATGATATTGATGGGCATGGGTTTGCGCAATGCCCTGGTGGTATCCGCAGGCATTCCCCTGGCGGTGCTGGGCACCTTTTCTCTTATGAGAGTTACAGCCATCACCTTTCAAAGCGTGTCCCTGGCAGGGTTGATGATTGCCCTGGGGATGATTGTGGATAACAACATTGTCATCAGCGATGCCATTCAGAACCGCTTTGATGAAGGGGTCGATAGAGAAACCGCCGCCATTGAAGCCGTTGGGGAGATTGCCATCCCCGTATTCACCTCCACCCTCACCACCATGGCAGCTTTCCTGCCTCTGATGTTCATCTCCGGCGATGTGGGCCAGTTCATGCACAGCCTGCCCCGGGTGGTGATGTTCGCGCTGATGGCATCTTTTCTCACCGCAATACTGGTAACGCCGGCATTCATGACCTTGACAATGACGCCCAGAAAGCAGCGTTTTAGTGATGAAGTGCTGGCAAAAGGCAGCCGCTTTTTTGTCCGGCTGCTGCAAAAATCCGCCCGGCAAAAAGGGTGGGTGCTGCTGGCCGTCGGCGGCTTCTTTCTTCTCACCATGGCAGGGGTGGTTCCCCGCCTGCCACTGGCCTTCTTTCCCAAAGCCGACAAAGAAGTGCTCTATGTGGAAACCTATGTGGAACGGGCGGGAGACATCGAGAAAACAGAAGTCATCGCCCGGCAGATCAATGCACTGCTGGAGGCAGAACCGGAAGTGGTGCAGGTAACCACCGGTGTGGGCACGCCTCTGCTGAAGTTCTACACCACCATGATGCCGGTGGCCCCACAGCCAGAACTAACCCGAGCCATTGTCACCTTTGATCTTGGCCGGAGTCAGCGGTTTACGACAAAAGACCAGTTGGCCATGCATCTGCAGGACCAGCTGGATGCCCAGGTGGCAGGTGCCAGGACAACGGTAAGGCTGTTGGAACTGTCTGATCCTGCCTCTCCGGTGACCATCCGCCTGAGGGGAGAAAGTTTAAACCAGTTGAAACACGTCGCCATGGAAGTGGAGCAGGCACTGAAAAACCTGCCGGGTACCATGAACGTGGCCAGTAATGCCAGTGACAGTGCCTACCAGTACCAGGTGACTGTGGCGGGAGATCAGGCGGCGCTGGCAGGGTTGATGCATGCCGATGTTCAACAGGAAGTGAGCCTGGCCCTCTTCGGCAGCCGTCGGGCGGTATTACGCCAGGAAGGCAAAGCCTATGGTATTCAGGTAAAAAGTGACATAGCCACCGTGGCAGATCTGGAGCAAATGGGCATCAAATCAAGCTTAACGGGAGAAAAAGTGCCTTTGGTACAGGTGGCTGAAGTGAAACTGGTGCCGCAAATAGAGCGCATCAGCCGCTTTAACCAGGAACGAAGCGTGGTCGTTACCAGTGATATCCGCCCTGGTTACAGCGCAGTGGCAGTGAGCAATGCCCTGGAAGAACAGATAAAAAACGGGTGGGATACCCAGGGCGTGACCGTCTCCTTTGAGGGAGAACGGGAAGATATCGATGACAACTTTTCCCATATGGGAATCTTGGGATTCTTTACCCTGTGCCTGATTTATGCTATTCTGCTCATGGAGTTCAAGTCCTTTCGAGATCCGCTGATGATCCTTTTCACAGTACCCCTTTCAATGACAGGTGCTCTGCTGGGTCTCTGGCTCTTCAGACAGCCCCTTTCTCTCACAGCGTTGCTGGGAATCATCAGCCTCATGGGAATCGTGGTGAACAACGCCATTCTGTTAGTGGACCATATCAAAGGGGGACGGCGCCAGGGAAAAACCGGCGAAAAAGCCTGCTATGATGCCGTGCAAATGCGATTTCGACCCATTGTTCTCAGCACTGTCACCACCATCATGGGTCTCATGCCCCTGGCCTTATCCACCAGTGAGCTGTTCAAACCTATGGCCATTGCCCTTATCTGCGGTTTGCTGTTGGCCACCTTACTGACACTGGTGATGATTCCCCTTCTGTACCAATGGATGGAAGAAGGGTTTACCGGAATGATGAAAGCCTCCGTTCATGAAACATTTGAGGAGTAATAACCGTCTAAGATAACGGAGGAGTTGTTACCATGAAAAAAACCATCCCCGTCAGCCTTTTACTGATGCTGATCATGGGAATACTGACAAGTCGTGCCCCAGCCCATGCAAACCCAATCCACTCAAACTCAGTAAATACAAACCCAGTCACAGCAGGCAGCCTCTGGGAAAACCAGGCCACTTTGCCGTTGACACCGGAAGAACAGAGGCGGTTGTTGTACGACATCCTTTACCATCTCCACGAACTGGAAGAAATGAGTGTTGGCATCATCCTGTCGCCGGAAATCATCATTCCCATTGATGAATGGCTTCCTCTGGAAAGTCAGGAAGAACGCTTACAAGCATTGGAAGGAAAGGAGATTCGTGTGATGCAACAACCCCCTGGCATTACCAAAAAACCGGAAAGAATCAACGTCATCGTGAACCAGGAACATCCCTTGCCGGCAGACTATGTGCCGGAGAACCTGGTCACGCCCAAGGTGCCTGTCATGTATTCCGGCGAAGCCAGTCTGTTGAGAAAAGAAGCCGCCGACGCACTGGAAACCATGGTGGCGGAAGCCCTTAGGGTAACGGGAGAAGAACTGATTCTGCGTTCAGGCTACCGCTCCTATGCCACCCAGCGCTACCTTTTTAATACCAGAGCCCAAGAGAGGGGCGAGGCTGTGGCCAACCGTTCCACCGCCCGGCCGGGCGAGAGCGAACATCAAACAGGGTTGGCCGCAGACATCACCTCTCCCGGTGTGAGGCGGCAGTTGACCACCCGCTTTGGCGAAACGCCTGAAGGCAAATGGCTCCAGGAAAACGCCCACCATTACGGCTTCATTCTCCGGTATCCGGCAGGCAAAGAAGCCATCACCGGGTACATCTATGAGCCCTGGCACTTTCGATATGTGGGTCCCGGCCTGGCTGCCCGTCTCTACGAGTCCGGCTTGACAATGGAAGAAGAGTTGGCTCTGTCACTTACCAACAACGAGATATAATAGACAACGACAATATATTAATTAAGCCTGAAACCCGCTGAAAAAAGTGGGGTTCAGGCTTTGTTGATGTGGTTGAAAATCGCGTGCTGTTCTCGGGTCTCTGCGCATACATCAACCTCGAGGCTGATGATTTCACTGCTTAATTCAAAGAGTCAGAATGAACAGGTAGGTGCAAAATAGACACAGGTGAAGCAGGCATTGCGAGAAGCACGTAAATATCATATACTATACTCAAAAAACGAACAACTGGTCGTACGCAAAGGAGAGATTTGGATGGACAAAAAGAATGAAATACTTCAAGCCATGTTTGTTCTTTTTTCGCAGAAGGGGTATCAGGCATCCATAGCTGACCTGGCCAAACAAGTTAATTTGAAGCCATCCTCAATTTATAGTCACTTTGGAAGTAAAGATGAAATCGTGTTCTTGACAGTCGAACAGGAAGTCAATGAGTTCTTCGGGTGTATGGAAACTGCCGGACAGAAAAGTGACAGTCCGGAAAAAACCTTGTACAATCTGCTGCAGGCAGTATTGGATTACTTTAAGGATCATAACAGACTTCGATTCTGGAAAAGCATTGTTTTGATTCAGCAAGTTGAATTGAGAAAGCAGTGTCAAATACTGATACGACAACGTGAACAAGCACATATTCATTTCGTGGAGGGCCTTTTCGAAACAATGATTTTGGAAGGCAACCTCAGTCAGAATTGCAAGAAAGGAGCGCTAAGCCTGTACCTTTGTTTGGGCAATGGTCTGTTGGATATCATGCTGGCAAATCAGGAAGAATCATTTGACTTTGAATCTTTTGCAGAAGACTCATGGCAGTTTTATCAGATGGCAATCCGCTAATGAAGTGGAGGAATGAGAGTTGAAACGATTCAAAGATAGTAGAGAGCAAACCCGCAAACGTCGAAGACGCCGTTATCAGGCGTTACCAGCTGAGAAGCTCATGACAGCGAAGGAAAATGCATTTCATGATGTGATGATGAAGATCCCTGCTTTGGCGGTGCAGGGCTATCGCATGGATGGCACAACTGTTTACTGGAATGAAGCCTCTGAAAAACTATACGGCTATACTCAGAAGGAAGCCCTGGGAAAGAGCCTGTTGAGTTTAATCATTCCACCCGAAATGCACAAACAAGTTAAAGAACACATCCGGGTCATGAGTCGAACCAAAATACCAGTACCGGCGGGAGAGTTAACCCTGAAGCATCGTGAGGGAACACCTGTGGAAGTGTTTTCCAGTCACAGTATCATCACTTTGAAAAATGGAGACACCTATTTGTATTGCTTTGACATTGACCTGTCAGAAAGAAATGCTATCCGGGAAACCATGAGAATGTCAGAAGAGAGGTACCGGTTGATCAATCAAGTATCCGGAACTGGTTCCTGGGAGTACAACGCTGAGACGAGGAAAGACTGGTACAGCCCTATGTATTTCAATATGCTGGGTTATGACGAAACAGAGTTCTTGTCACCAGAAGGTAGTGGCTTTGTGAATGCCTGGCAAATTCTCATTCATCCAGATGAACGGGTGAATGCTCAAGAACATCTTGATCGTTATCTTGCTGGAGGATCAAAAGGACTTTATGAAGCTACTTTTCGGATGAAACGGAAAGATGGCACATGGGCCTGGATCCTCTCCCGAGGAAAGACCCTGCAGGACGAAAATGGCCATCCAACCAGTCTGACGGTGGGAACGCATGTTGACATTACCCACAGTAAACAGATTCAACTTGAACTGGAAATCAAGAATCAGGAACTGACAGAAGCCAAGGCTGCTGCCGAAGTTGCCGATCGGGTCAAATCCCAGTTTTTGGCCAATATGAGCCATGAACTGCGCACCCCCTTAAATGGTCTCATGGGAATGACGCAGTTAATGCAACTGACCGAACTCACCGAAGAACAGGCAGAATACCTGAACTACACCATCCAGTCATGCAAATCCCTTGTGACAGTTGTCGAAGAGATCCTCAACTACACCAGCATGGAAATAATAATGCAAAAACGAAGAGAAGAGTCCTTTCATCTGGAAGATCTTCTAAAAGAAGTGGCAGAACTGCATCAACCCACTGCCATTAACAAAGGACTTGTTTTAAGCACCCATCGGGCACAAAGCCTGCCCAATGAACTGGTGGGGGACCGCTTTAAGCTGAAGCAGATATTGGGTAATCTGGTGGGGAACGCAGTGAAGTTTACAGAATCCGGCACTGTCCAACTGGTTGCAAGTCAAGAGGTCGGCAAAGCTGATCCGGGACGCATTCGAATCACTTTTCGGGTGAAAGACACAGGCATCGGTATTCCAAAAGAAAAACTGGACCACATCTTCCAACAGTTTAGCCAGGCAGATGAATCGGATACCCGAAAATATGGTGGACTGGGCCTGGGTCTGGCAGTGGCAAGGAAACTGGCGGCGATAATCGGATACTCCCTTACTGCAGAAAGCACACCGGGAAAAGGCAGTGTGTTTACCCTCACGGGTGAAATGCGCTGGGTGAGTAAAGCAGAGATGGAGGCCTTGAAATCGTTAAAAAAACACAAAAAGCAATAATGTCAATAAAAACATGTAAATCTTTAAAAGAAGTGATTATGGACCACAGAAATATGGTAATATAGTCATTAAAACAAGCGGAAGCGAAGTGCTCAGAAAGTTTTCTTGAAAGATAAAACGATGCAAATAATTAACGGACACGAAGAATCCAGGGTCTTATTTGGACGCTTTAACCCTGGAGGAGTGAGTAGCGTAACCGGCCGCTTTTTTAGTTTGGCCGGTTTTTGTGTGTGACAAAAGACAGTTCTTCGTATTGAAAGGATGAAAAAAATGGGAAAAGAGACCACGACAACGCTCTACCAAAAAATCCGGAAAATACTGGAATCTCATTTACCCGCCGGGGAACTGACTGTACAGGTTGTGGAGAAGTTGGTGGATGAAGTCAGCACGTATCATCAGGAACTGGAGCATCAAAATCAGCAGCTTGTGAAGCAGGAAGATAGTTTAAGAAAATTAATTGATGAATGCATAGAAGATGCCCATACTTTTCAAAACCTTTTTGAAGAAGCACCTGTTGCCTACATGGTACTGAATGAAACCTTCGAAATCAAACAAATTAACAGCCAAGGCCGCATGCTTGTGGAACTGCCTGATCAACCATTGAAAGGGCAGCAATTTCTGAGGTTGTTGACACAAGAAAGCCAAAATGAGTTGGAGCATTATCTCCGCGAGGTGGAGGATGGCCAAGAGCCCAGTCCCATTTTTGTGAAAATGCAGACGAAAACGGGTCGGCGGTGGATTCGTCTGGAAGCAGTCAAGACGAAAATTCATCATGAAGAACAATGGAGACTTGCCCTATTTGATGATACTGAGGAAGTTGAAAATAAAGAAAAGCTTAAACAAACACTGCATCAATACCAACATCAGATGAAGCTGTTGGCGGCGCTGGTGGAACACAGCGACAGTATCGCAGTTGTCAAAGACCTGAACCTTCGTGTAATGGCAACCAACACCGCATTTGCACAAATAGCCGGATATGAAAAACCGGAAGACTTGTTGGGAAAAACAGATGCAGAAATATTCGGCATTTCTCCAAATATCGAACCTATCCGAAGCTACATGGAAGATGAACAACAGGTACAACAGCTGAATCCGGGAGAGTATTTGATAAAAGAAGAACTGGTTTTCACAAATTCTGGCGAAAAAAAGACGGTGCTTACAAAGAAGTTCCCCATCTATGATGAAACAGGAAAACTACAGGGAACCGGCAATATCTCTCTGGATATCACAGACCGTAAACAACTGGAAGAAGATCTGGCCCAATATACCAGTATCTTGGAACAGAACAATGAAGCACTGAAGCTTGCCGCAAACAAAGCTGAAGCTGCAACCCAGGCCAAAAGCCAGTTTTTGGCCAACATGAGCCATGAAATCCGCACCCCAATGAACGGTATTTTAGGGTTTTTGCAGCTGTTGGAAGAAACACAACTGAGCCGACAGCAAATCCAGTACATCGCCTATATTAAAACATCCACAGAAACCCTTTTGACATTAATCAACGATATTTTAGACTTCAGCAAAATAGAATCCGGAAAAATGGAACTGGAAAACATCCCATTTGACCTCCGATCTGCCGTGGAAGATGCTGTTATGGGCCAAGCTCACCGAGGCCAGAGTAAAGGATTGGAAATGAATCTGCAGCTTCATCCGGGTTTGCCCCATCAGGTCAAAGGTGACCCTACCCGGTTTCGGCAGATCCTCACCAACCTCATCAGTAATGCTGTCAAGTTCACTGAAAAAGGTCATGTCACCATTGCCTGTCATGAAATTGAAAAAGCAGAAAACTACAGCACGGTTGAAATTGCAATCACCGACACTGGGATAGGGATCCCGCAAGAAGCTTTGGAAACCTTGTTCCAAACCTTCACCCAAGTTGACGCTTCCACAACCCGGGAATATGGCGGCAGTGGGCTGGGGCTGGCTATCACGCGGGATCTGGTAAAACTCATGGGCGGAAACATCAGCGTCAACAGCACCCTTGGTCAGGGCAGTACCTTTATCGTTACCCTGCCGCTGCCCATGGACGATACGCCGGTGCAAACCTTGACAGATCACCAGGTTCTAAAAGGAAAACACATCCACATTGTAGACGATGTGGCACTGAACCGGGAAATTTTGCGCAGTTACCTGGAAGAAGCCGGTTGTCAGGTCACAGAAAGCACTCGTGGAGTGGACGTCATCGACCGGTTGATCAAACAGGCTCGGCGGAATGAACCAGTCCACGCTGTTGTCATGGATCAACAGATGCCCGGCATGAGCGGAGATGACTTGGCTGCAGCCTTAAAGGTCATCTCTGATACCAAAGAGATACCCCTTTGCCTGGTCACTTCTGCGGGGCAATATGGAAAAGCTTCACATGCAACAAAGATGGGATTTGATGCATACCTGACAAAACCTATGCGGCGGCGGGACTTACTGGATACCATTGCCAGCCTGGTGATAAAGGACACGCAATTAGACGAAGCAGTGCCCCTCATTACCCGGCATACCCTGCGGGAAGCTCATCATCGGCAGAAGATCAGGGTATTGGTGGCAGAGGATCATGCCGTCAATCGCGACCTGATGGTTCAGCTGCTCCGAAATCGGGGCATGCGATGTGACGTGGTTCAAAATGGACAGGAAGCCCTGCAGGCATGCCAGCAGGAAATCTATGATCTCATCCTGATGGACGTCCAGATGCCAGTAATGGATGGACTGGAAGCCACCCGTCAAATTCGAAATCTCAAACTGGCACAACAGCCTAAAATTGTTGCAATGACTGCTCATGCCATGAAAGAAGACGAGGTTAGATGCCTAAAGGCCGGCATGGATGCATATATGTCTAAACCCATTAATATTGAGCAGGTAAACTCCCTTCTTCAGGAAGGCATCGTCCATTATGATGACCGATTGAAACAGGACTTGACAGAGACTGAAGGCATACAGATAAGCATGAGGACAGAAATGTTGAAGCAAATGGTGCAGCAAATAGGATTCGACGAAGAAACAGCGGAATCATTGCTGACAAAAGCCGTTGAGGATTGGCACAAGCTCATTGACGATACAGCCGCAGCCGCTGAGCAGGGTCGGTTTGAAGAGGCGACAAAATCCATGCACAAGCTGATCGGTTCTGCCGCTAACTTGCGGGCGAAAGCATTGGCCCAACTGGCAATCAAAGCAGAGGTTCAGACTGCTGCGGAAGACAAAGAAAGTCTGCGAAAAACACTGGCGAAAATCCAGACAATGCTGCAACAGATTGAATCAGACAAAAACTGAAAATAGAATGAACTGAAGCATCATAAATGAAGTGATTAAGCACTGAGTGGACGATCAATATAATAGGGCAACTGGAGGGGTCGATTGAGTGGAAAAATCCATTTTTGCTTCGGTTCATTCAATGGATCATGAGCAGCGGTAGTTTGATAAAATGAAACAAAGAACTAATAGTTTTAATTTTGAAAACGGCATAGCAACACGGTGGTGGACAATCAATTTTTCTGGTAAAATGAGAAAAAGGACCTATCTCAAGAGATTCATCCAAAGGGAAGGTCACCAGAAAAGTGGTTTCAAACGAGAGGGGAAAACCGGTGTGTCGCTATCCAGCCGACAGGCTCAGCACATGATACAGGAAGCACCCATAGCCATTGCGCACCACCGCTTGCTGGTGGATGACAATGGCTTGCCCTGCGATTATGAAATTTTGTCGGTCAACCAGGCTTTCGAAGAAATGATGAAACTGTCGGCAGGCAAAATAACGGGGCGCCGCATGAGCCAGTTGTTTCCGCAGATGGTCGGCAGTGCCTTTGATTGGATCGGCTTTGCTGGTGAGGTGGCCCTGAAGGGTGGCCGTCAGGTGACGGAGCAGCCCATGTTTTCCGATGAAATCTGGCACCGGGTGGTGGTGGAGTCCGTTGGTGACGGTTGTTTCACCTTCTATATATCTGAGATCACCATGGAAAAACGGCTGATTGCCATCTCTGAGAAGCTGCTGACAATGCCCCAGGGAGAGTTGGATGCCCAATGGGTGGCAGATGAGGTTCGTTTTATTTCTGGAGCCAAGTATGCCACCTTCGACCTTTACCGACCGGATGGCCGTTCTTCGGTGACGATGGCCGTAAGTGGTACCCATGGTCACGTGGAGAAGGCCTCTCGCATTCTCGGTTTTAATTTGGTGGGAAAAGTCTGGACCTACAACGAGTCCATGATTGAGCGAAGCAGGGGAGCCGTAGTGCGTGAAGGCCTGCGCATGAGAGATTTAATGGATGACAGCGTGCCTGCCGCTGTCATATACGTGATTGAAAAAACCTTTGGAATAGAAGAAATGGTGGCCGTCAGCATCGAAAAAGACGAGAAGCTCATCGGTGATTTTATATTGATCATGGCAAAGGGAAATAAACTGCAAAATCATAACCTGGTGGAAATTTTCGCCCGTCTGGCGGGCATGTCTCTGGAACGGAAACGGATTGAGCGGGTGCTGAAAGAAAGTGAAGAGAAGTTTCGTTCCTTCTTTGCCACGGCACCGGGGGGGCTGACCATTCGATCTGTGGAAACGGGTGAGCTGCTGGATGCCAACCCGGCAGCCCTGGCCATGAGCGGCTGTGATACGCTGGAAGAAATGAAGGCCATCAATGAATGGGCAGGCCCTCCCTATACCATGGAAAGAGGCGTTGAAATCTTTCGCCAGGCAGTGGAAGCGGGGGCACAGCGTTTTGAATGGCTTGCCCGGCGTGCCGACGGCACCACCTACTGGCAGGATGTGCTCCTCACCATTGTGGAGATTGACGGTGTGAAACGGGCACTGGCCAATTCGCTGGATATCACCCGCAACAAAGAAATGCAAAGGGAGATTGAATACCTGAGCTATCACGACCAGCTAACAGGAATGTACAACCGGCGCTATTATGAAGAAACTTTGAACCGGCTGGAAAAAGAGGGGATTCTTCCATTGTCGTTGGTAATGCTGGATGTGAATGGACTGAAAATGGCCAACGACGTGTATGGGCACCAAATCGGTGATGAGCTGCTGCGGCGGATGGCCCTGATACTGGAGAGTGTCTGCACCCAGAGTGAAATCTGTGCTCGCATCGGAGGCGATGAATTTATCATTCTGTTACCAGAAAAAGATGCTGCGGCTGCCAAAGTCCTGGAAGAAAAGGTCTTACAGGCAATGGCGATGGATGAAGAGTCGCCGATTCCCCTGTTGGCGGCAGTGGGATGTGCCACCAAAACCCATGAACGGCAGGATGTGCTGGAAGTGTTGCGACAGGCTGAAAAGCGGATGTATGAGCACAAGTTCAACCAGCGGCAGTTTATTTGAAGGGCAATCATTAAAAAAGGAAGCGGCCCTGAAAAAAGCCATCAATGAGAATGGCAGTCAGGGCCGTTTTCCTGTTGGGGAGACCAAGGAAATGCCATCACCGCAAAACCACTGAAGAGGCATTGCCTGTGGAGGACATGGACAGCACTTCGTCACTCATCCAGCGCACCACTTCGTGATCATGGGAGATAAATAAATAGGCCAGTTGCCGCTGCACCTGCAGATCTTTCAGCAGGTGCAGTATTTGTGCCTGCACCGATACATCCAGCATGGAGGTGGCTTCGTCGAGAATCAGCACCTGGGGCTGGGGCAGCAGGGCGCGGCACAGGGCCAGCCGCTGGAGCTCACCGCCGCTGAGTTGATGGGGATACCGGGCCAGCAGGGTGGGGCGCAGCTTCATGTGTTCCAGCAGGGGCTCCAGTGGCGGGTTCTGTCGTCGAAAAGTCGGGGAATCAGAGGTATCTCCCTGCATATCTCCCAGCAACCGAAGTGCTTCCAACAGGCTGTGTCTCATGGTGTATGCCGGGTTGAAGAAGGTGTGGGGGTGCTGGGACAAAAACTGGACCCGGCGGCGAAAAAACAGCAGGGATTTCCCGCTGAGGTGGGTGATCTCCCGACCATCAAACCAGAGACTTCCCTGATCAGGGGGAATCAGGCGCAGCAGTACCCGGGCCAGGGTGCTTTTCCCGCAGCCGCTGGGTCCAACCAGCCCCAGGGTTTTTCCCGGTACCAGATGCAGGCTCACATCGGAAAAGACGGGGGTGACAGAAGAACGCCAGAGGCCGGTGGCATAGCCTTTGGAAAGGGCGCGGGCTTCAAGCATAAAGAAAACACCTGACTTTCTGCCGGGGGGCGTCTTTGGGACGACTCTCCGGTGGTTTTTGTGTCTGGCATCTGGCCATGGCTGCGGGGCAACGGGATGAAAAGGCACAGCCGGTGAAGCGGGTGCCCAAAGCCGGGGGTTTTCCTGCCATGGGTTGAAAACCCTTCTCCGGCAAAGATGCCAGCAGCCCCCGGGTGTAGGGGTGACAGGGGGTGGTCAGGGTATGAGGCCCGGTTTCCAACATTTCACCGGCGTACATCACCGACACCTGGTCACAGAGAGCGGCGGCCATGGGCAGATCGTGGGTGATGACAATCAGTCCCCGGCGAGATTGGGCTGTCACGGTTTTCAGCAGCTGCACCGTCTGTTCTTTGGAGATCTGGTCCAGGCCCTTGGTGGGTTCATCTGCCAGAATCCAGGCCGGGTCTGCCGCCACTCCCATGGCTGCCAGTACCCGTTGCTGCATGCCGCCGCTCAACTGAAAGGCGTAAGCTTGCATGAGTGATGCCGGTGAAGAGAACCCCAGTTGATTCAAGAGTCGGCAGAGGAGGGATTGTTTTTCGCTGCGGGGAAGGGCATGATGCCAGAGAGCGTCCAGCAGCTGACGGCCCAGCGGCACCACAGGGTTGAGGGAATCCTGGGGCGACTGGGGGATGAGCCCGATAGATCGTCCCCGCAACCTTCTGAAATCTCTTTCGCGGCATTGCAGAAGATTTTGTCCGCGATAGTGGATACGCCCGGTGACGGCGGCGTAAGGGGGAAGCAGTCCCAGGAGGGAAAGCCCCAAAACTGATTTCCCGCACCCGCTTTCACCCACAATACCGTGAATGGTACCGTGATGAAAAGTAAGGCTGGCTCCGTTGACGGCTCGCACCGGGCCGGTGGCCAGGTGAAAATCCACTGCCAGTGCATCAAGGGTGAGGTGGGGGGGATCAGTAGCAGCTTCACCATGAGCATCAGTAGCCGCTTCAGGTGTCATCACAGGTTGAATCGGTTCTTTCGTATGAAAATGGGAACTTGCGGTCATTCTTTCCACACCTCCTGGCTGCGGCGGTCTGCCAGGTTTCGCAGGGCATCTCCCATCAGGTTGATGCTCAGCAGCAACATAAAAATGCAGACACCTGGCACGAGAATCAAATGGGGACTGCTGCGGTAATACATACGGGCATCGCTGATCATCACACTCCAGTCGGGTGCCGGCGGCTGAAGGCCCAATCCCAGAAAACTGAGAGCGGCGATGGCCTGCACGGTACGGCCCGCCCGGGTGGTGAAAAGCACCACAGTGTTGCCCAGTAGATGGGGAAGGATATGGCGAAATAAAATGTGGGCATGACTTGCCCCCAGGCAGCGTATTCCTTCGATGAAAGGTTCTTCTTTAAGATGCATTACCTCTGCCCGCACAATGCGGGTAAATCCCGCCCAGGAGGTGATCACCAGGCCCAATAGCAGGCTGTGAAACCCAGGGCCCATGATGCCGGCAATGGCCACCATGAAACTGGTACCGGGGAGTCCCTGAAAAATATTGGTGAGGGTGGTGATAAGCTGGTCCGGCCATCCGTTGAAATAACCGGCAAGGGAGCCCAGCACCAAGCCAAGGAGCATGGAAAGGAAGGTGGCGGCCAGGGCCAGCATCAAAGAAAGACGGCCGCCGTAGAGGGTTCGGCTGAAAAGATCCCGGCCCAGGGTATCGGTGCCCAGCCAGTGGGTGGCGGATGGTCCCTGCAGTCGTGCAGCCATGTGAATCTGGTTGGGGTCATAAGGGGCCAGCAGGGGTGCCGCCAGGCTGGCCAGCGCAATCCCCCCCAGCAGCAGGAGGGGCAGCACCAGGTCAGCGGGGGGCAGAGACGGTTGTTTATCCATGGGATGAAGCACCTCCCAACCGTACCCGGGGATTCAGCATTACAGACAACAAATCAACCAGCAGCATCACCAGTACATAAAAAGTGCCGGTGATGAGGACATAGCCCTGCAGGGCGGGGTAATCCCGGGTGAAAATGGCTTCGATGGCGTAGCTGCCAATGCCGGGCAGGGCAAAAATACTTTCAATAACCACAGAGCCTCCCAAAATACCTCCCAGGTAATTGCCCAGCAGGGCCATCACTGGTGGCAGGGCGTTGGGGAGGGCATTGGTGGCCACAAGGCGAAACCGGTGGAGGCCTTTGGCTCTGGCGGCCAGCATGTAGGGCTTGCCCATCTCCTGCAGCAGAGAAGCACGGGTGAGTCGAATGGCAATGGCTGAGGTGGCGGCAGAGAGGGTCAGGGTGGGCATGACAAAGTGAGCCAGGGTGCCGGTGCCGCTGGTGGGGAGCAGTGACCGGTTTTCTGCCAGCACTAAAATCAGCAGCAGCGCCAGCCAAAAACCGGGAAAGGATAACAACAGATTCACCATCAGATTGATGAGGCGGTCCGGCCATTCCCGGTGAAAGACTACGGCCAGGGTGCCAAAGAACAGGCCGCTGAAACAGGTGAGCATAAAAGCACTCCCTGCCAGCTGCAGGGTGAGGGGAAGGCGGCGCAGCAGTTCGCCGGCTACGGGACGACCATTGGTGTATGAGGTGCCCAGGTCGCCCCGCAGCAGATTTTGAAACCAGTGCCCGTACTGCACCACCAGGGGGCGGTCCAGGCCCAGTTCGCTGCGCACCTGGGCAATTTGCTCTGGCGTGGGGGTATAGAGACCGCTGCGGTTCAGGGCAATTTCTGCAGGGTCTCCCGGGGCCAGCACTCCCAGGGCAAAGGCGATGATGCTGATGCCCACCAAAACAGGCACAAGGGCCAGCAGTCGCCGCCATACATAAAGGCCCATGGTGTGTTTCATGGCTTATTCAGCCCAGCCGATGGCGGGCAGATCCAGGCCGTACACTTGGGCATCATAGTTGGCCAGCTTTTTATTGAACACCAGCAGGGTGACATCGTTAAAGAGGGGGATGATGGGCTGTTCTTCCGCTGAGATTTCCTGAATTTCCTGATAGATGGCATGGCGGCGGTCCAGGTTCAGTTCGCCATCGACGGCGGCCATGAGTTCATTCACCCGGGGATTATCGTAACCCAGGCGATAACCCACGTTCTGGTCACCGTCGGGAAGCATGAACCGGCGGAAGATGGTGGCGGCTTCGCTGTTGGACAAACCCTGTTGCGCCCGGGCCAAATGGTGGGTGCCTGCTTTCATTTCTTCCCGCACCGCGGTCCATTCCATCACCTGAATGGTGGCATCCAGACCGATTTCAGAAAACCAGACAGAAAGCAGTTCCGCCTCGGTTTTTTGAAGGGGTTCCCCGCCGTTGACATAGAAGGTGATGGGCACCCGCTGGTCTCCCAGTACTTCGGCAGCCAGGGTTTTGGCCTTTTCAGGGTCGTAGGTCACGGGGATGTCATGATAGAAAGGGGTGCTGTAGTTCAGAATGTTGGTGGTGGGGGTTCCAAAGCCGTGATGCAGTTCATTCACAAAAGTTTCCCGGTCGATGATCAGGCTGGCGGCCTGGCGCATGCGCACATCATCAAAGGGGAAGGTGGTGCCGTTGGGAATGAGAAAACGAATCATGGTGGATTTGGTGCTGGAAAGGCCAAACCGTTCATCTTTCACCAGCTCTTCCGCCAAAGCGGGTGTGATGGCACTTAAATCAAGTACGCCCATGATTTCTTCTGCCTTCATGGCGGCAAAGCGGGTGTCCACATCGGGAATCACTCGAATGCGAATGGTGTTGGCCACGGCTTTTTCGCCGTAATAATCTTCGTTTCGTTCCAGTACCAGGTATTCATCCAGCACATTTTCCACCAGGCGGAAAGGGCCGGTTCCCTGGGCAAGGCCGTTGAAATAACCATCTTCTGAGAAGTTGTGAGGGCTGTACATGGCACTGCCGAAGTTCACCATGTTGTAAAGCTGGGTGGGGGCAGGCTGGGAAAAGACCAGCTGAACCGTATGGTCATCCACTTTGAGCACTTCCTGCAGATTGGGGTAGTGGGTGTCGACATGAAGGGGATAGAAAGAAGACGTTTTGACTTCCCCGCCCATACGTTCAAAATTGGCCAGCACCGCATCGGCATCAAAGGGGGTGCCGTCATGGAAGGTAACACCCTGGCGCAGGTGGAAGGTCCACTGGTGGCCGTCTTCTGACATTTCCCAGTCTTCTGCCAGGCCGGGAATGGGAGAGGCGTTACTGTCCTGACTCACCAGGGGTTCCCAGACAAAGAGAATAGAGCTGCAGTAGTAGGCGTCCCGTTCGCCGGGGGCCAGGTTACGACGGCCGGCCAGTACAATTTCAGCGTCAGGGTCAACAGGGGTGTTGGCTTCTGCCACAGCGGGGGCGGTGCTTTCAGCTGCGGGGGTACCGGCGGGTTCGTTCGCTGCAGCGGGGGCAGCGGGGCTGCAACCAGTGATAAGAAGCATCATCGCCAACAGGAGGGTGAGCAGCAGTGTAAAAGGCTGTTTTCCATGAAAGACGTTGGTGGGGAGCTGATTCGTTTTGCGGAGAGGGACTAAAGATAACTGTTTCATTGATTGACCTTCTTTCAGGTGTGTTTTTTTCATGAAATCACAGACCGCTTGTGATGGACTCGTCGGTGGAAGAACCAGGCGACGCCTCCGAAAAGCACCCACATACCACCCACCACAGGCCATTTGTGAAGCCGGCGCTGGGTGGTGCCGACGATCCACTGGGCCCGGTGGCCCAAACCGTCATCCACCAGAATGGTGTGGGGGTTTTCCAGATGACCGAAAGCATAGATCCCTTCATCATCCAGCCGGCCTTCTTCCATCACGTGGCCGATGGGGTCCAGTACGGTGACCACCGTGCGGCGGGAAAAGCCGCCTCCGTCATAGGAAACCTGCACCCGGTCCCCTTCAAGGGGATCAATGTGCAGGGAGTGGGCCCAGACTGGCTGCCACAGGGCCATGAAGAGCATGGCGCTCATGATGACCATGGCTGAAATAGCAGGAAAAATCAGTCGATGGCGGCTGGAGAAAAACGGAAAAGACGGAAAAACCAGCATCAGGCAACCCCTCCTTCTTCAAGCCACTGGGGTTTGGCCCGGGCCATCAGCTGCAGGGCAAAGCCGGTGACGACGGCTTCGATGGCCACCAGGGGAAGGTGGCCGATGATCAGCAGGTTTACCACTGAGGCGGCACCCCGGGCAAAGAGGGGCTGGCTGGTTACCAGCAACAGCACCAGAATAGCCACGGTGAGCACGGTGGCCAGCGCGCCGGCGACCATTCCCTTCACTAAGGGACTCAGAGAGAGCCGCAGGTACACCTGGCGGGCGGTGAGGGCAGGAATGGCCAGCATGAGGGTGTTGGCCCCCAGACTGGTGAGACCGCCGTGCTGGAACAGGATGGCTTGCAGCAGCAAGCCGATGAAGAGGGCGACGGGTGCCCGGCGTCCCAGCATCACTCCCAGCAGCCCTGCAATGAGGGGATGAATGGAAGAGGGGCCCACGGGAATGCTGATGAGGGAGACGGCAAAAAAAGTGCCTGTCATCAGACTGATTTTAGGGATTTCTTCTTCCTGAATCTGTTTCAGACCATAGCCAACCAGGGCTGCGGTACCCGCATAGGTAATGGCGATGGTGGGGGCGTTCAACACACCGTCGGCTAAATGCATGGCTCATTGCCTCCTTTGATGGGTGTTCAAGAGTGGTTATCATCTCTTGGTGTACATTCGCTTAGTGGGTTATTTGATTTTCGGGGGTCAGGACTTCGCCGGTCTGGCCTAAAAACTGCAGGTTAAACTCTTCCGGCAGGTGTTCGGCAAAAAGCATGTACCGCCCCGCTTCTTCAATGGTAAAGTAAAAATGAGTACCCGCCGGGTTCAATTTCAGGGTGTATCCGTAATCCGGCAGGGCGGTGAAGGTGCCATCGGCGGCAATCACTTCTTTTTCTGCTTCCAGCACGTGTTGGCCGTGATGTTCCAGATCGGTGATGGAACCATCCATCAGTACAAAGGCCAGGTCCATGGATTCATCTTCACTTTCTTCAAAAGTGATTTCGTAAGTTCCGATTTCCAGATTCAGTTCGCCGCTCCATTCGTAGGGCAGGTCGCCATGCTCGTGGCCATGGTCATTTTCGGCAGTGCTGCCGGTACATCCATGGAACAGCAGGGCGGCCAGAAGCAGCAGGATGGTCAGGCTCAAAATGTTTTTTTTCATGATTGATTCCTCCCAAAAAGGTTGATGTGAACGTGGTGTATGTGAGCTGAATAGATGATCCTTTCAGGGAGGGACAGGACTGACAAAAAAAATCCCCTGGCCATTGGCCAAGGGTTTTTCCCATCAAAAATCCTCTGGTCGCCAAACAGGCATACATCCCATGCTTGCTGGCTGCTTTCAAGGCCGGTCTCCTGGCTCATGATTCCTCCGCCGCCCTTCCCTTCCCAGATCTTTTGATCCAGTGGTTTGACAGGGCATTGTCATCATCTACAGTGGTGGGTCCGCGCCGGCTTGCCCGGCTTCCCGATTCTCTTCTTTCGAAGCACCTTAAAAGGATTGTCCGATTCAGTTACCTTCAGTATAGGGGGAGAAAGCCTGTTTGTCAAATGTGTGTCATACGTCTGCAGGTCATACGTCTGTGGGTCATGCATCAGAAGTTGCTCGACCTCGATAGGCGTGACGCCACCTCGATCTTCTCTCAATAAGCGAATGAAGTTGAATCACTTTTGAGTTGAGGCTCAGTCCTTTATCAAGGCCAGGGCTTCTTCAACATTTCGGGGCTGACGGGGATGACCGGCAAAAAGCCGGGCCAGCAGGGGCATGGGGAGCTTGGCGGCTGTCAGCAAGGGAGCGTCGGTGAGCACCTCCAGAGGCGGGCCCTGGGCCAGCACTTCCCCTTCCCGCAGCAGAATGACTTCGTCTGCCCAGGCATAGGCCAGTTCCAGATCATGGGTGCTGAAAATCAGGGAACGTCCCTGGGCAATCCACTCATCCAATACCTGGCGAAACTGTTCCTGAGCATGGGGATCCAGGCCTGAAAAAGGTTCGTCACATACGATGAGTTGGGGGTCGGTGGCCAGCAGACCGGCAATGGCCGCCCGTTTTTTCTGCCCAAGGCTCAGCTGATAAGGCGGCTTTTCTCCCAGTGCGGCCAGGCCTACCTGATCAAGGGAACGGGTGACAGACTGGGCTGTTGCTGTCTTGGAGAATCCCAGATTCCGGGGGCCAAAGGCCACATCCCGGGCAACGGTGGTGGCAAAAAGCTGGTGGTCTGGGTAATCAAAGAGAAATCCCACCTGCCGCCGCAGCTGGGGGAGCGTCTGGCGGGTGACGGGAATGCCCAGCACTGTTACCTGGCCCTGCTGGGGCAGAAAAGTGCCGTTCAGGTGGTACAGCAACGTGGTTTTACCACTGCCATTGACGCCCAGCAGGGCGGTGCGTCGGCCGGGGGCAATTTGCAGGTGAATTTGCTTCAGGCCGGTGGTGCCGTCTCCATAGGTATAGAACAGGTTTTGGATGTGAACCATCATGGCAGCAACCCCCTTTCCAGAAAGATGAAACACAGAAATAACAGGATCAGCAGCAGGGTGACACCCTTCTCCACAAGCCCCATGGGGGGCGGTGTCTCTGAGGGAATGTGGCCATTGAAAGACCGGGCCTTCAGTGCCCGGTAAACCTGTTCGGAATGATCGGAAGCTTTCAGAAAAAAGCCGCCGATCCATTCTCCCCAGAAGGGAAGCTGCTCTCTAAGGGACAGTTTTTCCATGCCCCGGGACTGGAGGGCCCGGCGACCGCTGATGACATCCTGGCGCACCATGATGAAGTAGCGAAAGCTGAGGAGGAGAATGGTGGTCATCACCTCAGGCATTTTCAGAAGGGTGAGGCCTTCCAGCAATGCTTCGCGGCTGCGGCTGGTGCCCAGGTAGATCAGCACCAGGGTGGCGTTGAAGATCCGCAGGGCCAGGGTGGCGGCGATGAGACGGTTTTCATGGGGCGGCGGCCAGCCCTGGGCGATGAGCAGGGGCAGGGTGAGTACCAGCAGCATGGGCAGAACCATGAGAAGCCGCCACCAGGCGGCGGGAGTCATCCGGTTGCCGGTGAACAGAAAAAGCAACAGCACTGGCAGCAGCAGTGCCATTGTTTCCGGCCGCTCCAGCAGCACCATGCCCCACAGCACCACAAAGGCGTTGACAATGGCAAGGCCGGGGTGGGTCACCAGCAATGAGGTTGATCTCAGCATTGAAGCGTGGTTGGCTGCGGGCGGCGTGGGCATGAAGGCTTCCTGCTTTCTGATTCAGATTGATAGTCATCAGATTGATAGTCAATAGTCAAAAGATACTTCATACTGATGCGCTCATGGTTTCAATGCAAAAATCCCTGGCAGGCTGCGAGCCACCAGGGATTTTCCCATCTAAAATCCATGTCAAACCACCGCTGCGGCAGGCAGCAATGGTCATTGTTCAAGGCCGGTCTCCTGGCTCATGAGTCTTCCGCCGCCCTGCCTTCCCAGGGTCACCCAGTGGCCTGTCAGGGCATTGTCCTCATTCACAGTGGTGGGTCCGCGCCGGCATGTCCGGTCTTCCCGATTCTCTTTCCTGCGAAAGCACCTTAAACAAATCAATGTCATATAGTTTCTCAAGCTTCTTTAAGCTTCTTTTAATCTTCTCAAGTTTCTTAAGCTTCTTTAACCTTCTCAAGCTTCTTCACGTTCTTTAAGCCTCTTCAAGTTTCTTCTGACTTCAGTATAGGTGCTGGCGAAAGGCTTGTCAAATTGCAGTCGCCGGCAAAGGGAAAGTCGGCCTGCCGGGGAGGCAGCAATGCAAAAATCAAAAAGCCGGCGGTGTTAGGTGATGGATGCCATGTAAATATCCCGAATGGCATCTTTCAGCATGGCATTAAAGGCATTGTCTGTTTGCTGTGCGGTCAGCCCTTCCACCAGTGCGCGAGAGAAACTGGCGATGAGATGCGGGTTTCGGGACAGGCGTTCAACGGCTTCTTCCCGATTGTAACCGCCGGATAAAGCCACCACGCGCAGAACCCGGGGATGGGTGGTGAGATCCTGGTAAAAACCATCCCGATCTGGTATGGAGAGCTTCAGCATTACCAGTGCATCTTCAGGCAACTGGTCGAGATGGTTGAGAATTTCAATTTTCAACAGCCGTTCAGATTCGGCTTTGTCGGTGCTGTGAATATCCACTTCCGGCTCTAATATGGGAACCAGTCCGGCTGCAAGAATCTGCTTCCCGTAATCAAACTGCTGGTCGACAATTTTTCGAATCCCTTCGGGAACAGCGCTTTTGATCACAGAACGCATTTTTGTGCCAAATATGTGATGTTTTACAGCGCGCGCCAGCAGCTCATCCAAACCAGTCATGGGCTTCATCAGTTGGACGCCTTCTGAAACATCTGCCAGCCCCTGGTCAACTTTTAGGAAGGAAAGAATCCCTTTCTTTTCCCATAAGTAGGTTGCGGTGGGCATGCCGTCAACTAAACTGTCCATGGTTTGCTCGAACAGAATGACACCCAGGATATGACCAGAAGTGAAAGCGGGACTGGTCATGATTCGGGAGCGCATTTCATGGACGAGTTCAAACATTTTCTCCTTACCGGTGTACTGGTCTTCTGAGATGCCGTAGGCTGCCAATGCTTTGGGGGTGCTGCCGCCACTCTGGTCGAGTGCCGCAATGAAACCCTTGCCGTTGCCCATTTTTTTAAGCTGGTGCATGTTCATGCATTTACCCCATTTCCATATTTCGACAAGACGAGTCAACCTGCACATGCAGATCGATATACGGGTAAGCCTGTAACGTGATCCCGCAGTAAGATGATATCCGGATTCGATGGGTTTAAACGCTTCCCGGGAAAGGAATTATCAGGATTTGAAGGCCAGGGGTGAGAGTTGCTGGATAAAGCTAGTGAAAGTTGTTGAACGTTGTTGAACAAAAGGAGTATCTCATTTGAAGCAGCGAGGAGAAGTCGGTGTACGCATGGGTAATTTGGCTGACATCGATTGGCGGGGATAAGAAATATAAATATGGATTTAAAAATGTGGATAAAAAATGGATAAAAACAAAAAAAATGGGTAAAAATAATAAATTTGGGTGGATGCGATGAGTTTGGGTAGATATAAGATGATGGAATCAGAAAAATCTGAAAAGCAAACGACTTACCTGTACTTATTAAGTTAGGAGGCATCTTTTATGCCGGAAGAGAAAACAGAACACTCCTCAAAAAACCAGTTTCCCATTGTCGGTATTGGCGCTTCCGCAGGCGGCTTAGCAGCTTTCGAAGCTTTTTTTTCAGGAATGCCTGCTGACAAACAGCCTGACATGGCCTTTGTCCTGGTGCAGCATTTGGCACCCGATCATAAAAGCCTGCTGGCAGATTTGATCCGGCGGCTCACTGATATGCATATGAAAGTGTATGAAGTGGAGGATGGCATGGTTGTTTTACCCAACTGTGTGTACATTATTCCGCCTAACTATAACTTATCACTTTCGCAGGGTGCATTGCAACTTGAGAAACCGACGGCCCCCCGGGGGCAGCGGCTGCCCATTGATTTCTTTTTCCGTTCGCTGGCACAAGATCAGCATGAACGCGCCATCTGTATTGTGCTGTCTGGCACCGGCAGTGATGGCACCCTTGGCGTAAGAGCGGTAAAAGAAGAAGGCGGCATGGTCATGGCACAGGACCCGGATTCCTCTGATTATGACGGAATGCCAAGAAGTGTCATCGCGACAAACCTGGCGGACTACACGCTTTCTCCTGAAGAGATGCCGGCACAATTGATGGCTTATGCAGCCCACCATTATGGCAAATCGGTTCTGCCGGTTGAAGCGACGCAGGTCACTGAAGATGTGCAGAAGAAAATATTTTCGCTGCTGAGAAACCAGACAGGGCATGATTTTTCCCAATACAAGCCCAGTACCATTAACCGCCGCATTGAAAGACGCATGGCGGTGCATCAAACAGATACCCTTGAAGAATATGTGAAATACATGCAGCAGACTCCCCAGGAGGTGGAGGCACTTTTTCGCGATCTCCTCATTGGGGTTACCAGCTTTTTTCGAGACCCAGAAGCCTTTGAAGCCCTGGAAAAACATGTTGAAACCCTTTTTGCAAACAGACCCCCAGAGATCCCCCTGCGCATCTGGGTGCCTGGCTGTTCCACCGGTGAAGAAGCCTATTCCCTTGCCATTCTGATTTCCGAATATCAGGAGAAGATGAAACGAAATGACCAAATTCACATTTTTGCCACTGATATTGATCAGAGAGCCATTGCGACAGCGCGCGCCGGTATTTATCCTGCCGGTATCGCCACCGATATTTCAGAAGAGCGACTGGCCCGGCATTTTACACCTGAACCAAATGAGGCCCACGGTACCAATCGCACCAATGGCAGTCCGGGTTTTTATCGGGTGAGAAAAAACATTCGTGATCTGTTGATTTTTTCAGAGCAGAGCGTGGTGAAAGACCCGCCTTTTTCAAGGATTGATCTCATTAGCTGCCGAAACCTGCTGATCTATATGGGCAGTGACATGCAGAAAAAACTGATACCCCTGTTTCACTACGCATTAAACACAGGTGGAATTCTATTTTTAGGCACTTCAGAATCTGTGGGGGAGTTCAGCGAAATGTTTTCGCACATGGATCGCAAACACAAGATCTACCAGCGCAAAGAAAACAACCCGCTGACCAATAGAGACATCGTCAGGCAATACCTGCCCCCGGCGGCGGTCGCCGATGAGCGGACTTCTCATCCATCAAAGGGAAAAAGGGCCAACACCACAGAACCCACCTTGCGCTATCTGACCGATCAAGGGCTGTTGCAGCACATGAATTTGGCAGGGGCACTGGTCAATGAGAAAGGCGATTTGCTCTATCTCCATGGTCAAAGCGGCAAGTACCTGGAGCCGGCGCCGGGTGAATTTGACAGAAACATCATCAGAATGGCCAGAGAAGGATTAAAACGCCCCCTGACAACGGCGCTTCACAAGGTGGCGGCCTCCAAAGAAACCGCCCGGCATCAGGGGTTGAAGGTGAAGATCAATGGCGATTTCACCATGGTAAACATGACCATTCGATCCGTTTTCACCAAGACACTATCTTCAGAGAAAGAGTCCCTGTACCTCATCATTCTGGAAGAAGCTCCTGAGCCAATGCCTGTCATCGATCAGTGTACCGTGAAGGAAATGGCGCATGATCCTGAAAATGACCTGCGCAATGCACGTCTCAAACAGGAACTCCAAGAGATGGAAGAATACCTTCAGGCGACCAACGAAGAACTGGAAACTTCCAATGAAGAGCTTAAGTCATCCAATGAAGAAATGCAATCTGTGAACGAAGAGCTTCAGTCAACCAATGAAGAGCTGGAAACATCGAAGGAAGAATTGCAATCAATGGTTGAAGAATTGGCAACGGTGAATGCAGAGCTGCAGAATAAGGTGACCGACCTGTCAAGGGTCAACAGCGACATGAACAACTTGCTGGCAGGTACAGGGATCGCCACCGTGTTTGTGGATCATCAGCTGCGCATCATGCGGTTTACGCCCACCGCCACACAGATCATTAATCTGATTCTGAGTGATGTGGGGCGCCCGGTGGGGCATATCGTCAACAACCTGATGGGCTATGACAGCCTGGTAGAGGATACCCGGGCGGTCTTGGACACCCTTGTTCCAAAAGAGGTGGAAGTGCAGTCGATTGAAGGCAACCAGTACACCATGTACATTCAGCCCTATCGTACCCTCGAAAATGTGATCGAAGGAGCCGTACTGACCTTTGTGAACCGGAAATAATGGCGTGATATCACCTCCTTTAGCAATTGAGAAAGGAAGGAACCTGCATGACAACCGAAAACCAGAAAACAAATGAGAAAGACAAGGGTGTTGACCAGCGACTGCGGGAACAGGCTGAAGAGCTGATCAGAGGCAGACCGGTGGGGGTGGCTGCGGAGGATGCGTCACCACTTCCCAGGGAGATCAGCGAAACACTTCATGAGTTGCAGGTTCATCAAATTGAACTGGAAATTCAGAATGAAGAGCTGAGAACGATGCAGGCAGAGTTAATCACTTCCCGGGAGCGATATTTTGATCTGTACGATTTGGCACCGGTGGGGTACTGTACGTTAAGCGAAGAAGGACTGATACTTGAGACAAACCTCACGGCGGCTAATTTACTGGGAGCCTCGCGAAAAGAAATGGTCCAGCGACCATTCACCAGCTTCATTCTCAAAGAAGACCAGGATGTCTATTACTTTCATCGAAAAGAAGTGCTTGAGACCAACCAGTCTCAGGAATGTGAACTGAGACTGGTGTGTTCGGGAGAGTCACCTTTCTGGGCCCATCTGACCACGGCTGTTGCAGCTGATGTCGATGGGGTAACAGTTTGGCGGGTCATATTGGAAGAAATTACGGTGCGCAAGAAGGCTGAAATGGAAATGATCAAAGCGAAGGAAGAAGCTGAAGCTGCCAATGCAGTAAAAAGCCAGTTTCTTGTCAATATGTCCCATGAAATCAGAACGCCGCTGAATGGACTGACGGGCATGCTGCAGCTGCTTGAAATGACGCCCCTTTCAGATGAACAGAAGGAGTATGTCAAAATATCAAGAACCACGTCTGATGTGCTGATAAAAGTCATTACAGACATTCTTGATTATTCTCAAATAGAAGCCGGGAAAATCGAGCTGGAAACCATCGATTTCGAATTGAAAAGGGTGGTGCAGGAAGCGGCAGACGTCTTTCGGGTAGCTGCGGCGAAAAAGGATTTGCAGATTCATCTTCATGACGGGGGTGAACTGCCGCTTCTGAGAGGCGACCCTTTCCGAATCAGACAGGTGTTATCCAATCTCATTGGGAATGCCGTTAAATTTACACATGCCGGAACCATCACGGTGAGGGTGAAACCAATTGACATAAAGAACACACGCCAGATCAAACTTGAATTTGCTGTGAAAGATACAGGTATAGGAATTTCAAGCCATCAAAGACATGTTTTGTTCCAAAGCTTTAGCCAGGCCGATTTATCGACGACCCGTCAATATGGGGGGAGTGGGCTGGGGCTGTCCATCTGCCAGGGACTGGTGGAAAAAATGGGAGGTGCCATATGGTTTGAGAGTCAGGAAGGCGTCGGCAGCAGTTTCTATTTCACATGTATTCTGGAAAAATCAATGACAGACACTCTCCAATGCCCATCATTGCGCTGACGGCAGATGTGCTTGCCGATTCCAGGGAAAAGTGCCTCGAGGCCGGCGTGGATGAATGCCTGGCAAAGCCCTTTGGAGATACGAAACTGGAAATCTTGATTCATCAGTTGATGGGAAAAACAAACGAACGTTGACCCGCATCTTCAAAGGAGTGCTATCGATGAAAAAGAGTCAAAAGGTACAGGATATGATGGAGCGAATGACATCTGCCGGCTGCTTTATAAAGGATTATCAAACCAATCAGATCACCTGGTCCCATGAAATGTATTCTATTTTCGGAGTAACACCCGAGGCGTTTTCCCATACACATGAAGGATTCCTCGAAAGCGTTCATCCAGATGACCTGACAAGGGTGAGTCAAATGGTCGTGGATGAACAACACCAGGGGGGTGAATATGAACGGGAATATCGCATTATCCGAAAAAATGACGGTGCCGTTCGCTGTATCCTTGAAATAGGAGAGGTGGAAGTGGATGCTTCTGGTCGGATTCTCTGCGCCACGGGAGTTCTAAAGGATAACACGGAGCAAAAAGAAAAAGAAACAGGATTGGGCGACAGTGAAAATCGGTTTCGCAGGTTGGTTGACGGGATGCCAGCCCAGTTTAAGGAATTTTTGCCGGACAGCACCCTGACCTATGTGAACCAATATTACTGCAACGATTATGGAATGACGGAAGCGGAATTGATTGGCCGTCGCTTTTTAGAGCTTCTGCCAGAAGAAAAACGTGAAAGTGTGGCAAAAAGCTACCTGTCACTGACCCCAGAAAAACCTTTCTGCATTGGTACCTTCAGCCGGGTGAAAAAGGGGGAAACCAGATGGCGTCAATGGCGATACCGGGCCATTTTCGATGAAGCGGGAGTGGCGCTGCGCTATCAGGCCATGGGAATTGATGTGACCGAAAACAGGCAAACAAATGCGGCCCTGAGAAAAGCCAATGCGGAAATGAAAAAAGCCGTCAAAATTTCCGATGAGGCCCTGCAGGAAAAAAGCAGGTTTCTGGCCAGCATGAGCCATGAGATACGCACCCCCCTTAACGGTCTGGTGGGGATGATTCACTTAATGCAGCTGACCGAACTGACGGAAGAGCAGCAGGAACTGGCCATTCTTGCCCATACATCTTCTGATTTGCTGCTGAACCTGATTAATAATATTCTTGACTATGCAAAAATGGAAGACAGCGGCCACCAGATGGACAATCATGAGTTTGTGCTGGACGAAGTGCTGCACGCTGTTGAAATGGTTTTTGCTCCCATGATTAAAATGAAAGGGTTGGCGTTTAGAATCCACCGGGACAAAGAAATTCCCCACCTTTTGAAAAGTGATTCCATGAGGCTGAAACAGGTACTGATAAATTTGCTTGGTAACGCACTTAAATTCACCAAGGAAGGGAGCATTCAGTTATCTGTCGAGATGGTGAAGCGTCAGGACCAGCAGATGATGTTGCAATGGACGGTGAAGGATACCGGTGTAGGAATTCCCCTGGAAGATCAGGAAAGAATTTTCAACAGATTTGCTCAGGTGAAAAATGGCGCAAAGCAAGCATATGATGGTACGGGTCTTGGACTGGCCATCTGCAAGTCCATCGTTGGGATGATGAAGGGGCACCTATGGGTGGAAAGTCAGGAGGGGAAGGGCAGCCGTTTTTTCTTTACCACAGAGGTATCAGTGCCTGCTGCACAGACGGAATCACTGGAAGAAGAAAAGAAAGCTGACAGTGCAGGAACAGAGAACCTCATTCAGCTATTGGTGGCGGATGATGATGAAAACATGCGGTTTGTCATCGATCGAATTGGAGAAAAAAGAGGCTGGCAGGTGACTCAGGCTGAAAATGGACGGGTGGCCATTGCACTATGCCAGGAGAAACGATTTGACATGATTTTAATGGACATGCACATGCCCGTGCTGGATGGATCTGAGGCAACCCAAAAAGTGCGGAAAATGGATGAAAGAAAAGGGATTCATACACCCATTATCGCAGTGACAGCAAAAGCACTGCCGGGTGACCGGGAAGCGTGTCTGGCGGCAGGAGTGGATGAATACCTGGCAAAGCCTTTTCAAGCAGAAAACCTGATCGAAATGGTGGAAGTTCAGGTGCGCTCACAACGAGCCAAACAAAGAGATTCACAAAATGATTCTTGAAATCATGCCAGTCAAAAACCGCCTGTCTCTCAGTCAATCTGAGAGGCAGGCGGTTTTGTTCGACACTACTTCACCAGCATCAGTGAAAGCTGGGGCACAAAGGTGATAATCATCAGGTTGATAATCAGCACGGCTATAAAGGGCAGGGTTCCCCGCACCACATTGGGTATGGAGAGGCCTGAGATGCCCGAGGCCACAAAGAGGTTCAGGCCGAAGGGGGGCGTCAGCATGCCGATGGCCAGGTTGACAATCATAATCACCCCAAAGTGGATGGGATCAACCCCCAGATCCATGACAATGGGGAGAAACAGAGGTGTCAGAATCAGCACCGCCGCGCTGGAGTCCATGATCATGCCCACAAACAGGAGAATCACGTTGATGGCCAGTAAAATAACAATGGGATTGCTTTCCAGGCTCAGCACGCTTTCGGCCACTTTGCCGGGAATCTGCTGGAAGGTGAGGAACCAGCTAAAAATTTTTGAATTGGCAATGACAAACATGATCATAGCCGAGGTGATAACCGACTTTCGGGCGATGCCCATCACGTCAGCAGGTTTGATCTCCCGGTAAATCAGCAGAGAAATCACCAGGCTGTAGATGATGGCCACTGCCGCTGCTTCGGTGGGAGTGGCGAAGCCCAGGTAAATGCCTCCCAGAATGATCACCGGCATCATAATGCTGAAAAAAGCACTTTTGAAGGCGGTGAGCACTTCGCGAAAGGTGGGCACCGCTGATTTTTCGTGCTTCATGATGCGGGCGTAGATATAGCTGTACAGCACCAGGGTCATGCCAATAAAAATTCCGGGAACAATGGCCGCCATGAAAAGCCGGCTGATGGACTGCTCAGAAACCACGCCGTAGGTCATCATGGTAATGCTGGGAGGGATAATGATTCCCAGGGAACCGGCGGCGCACATGAGGCCCACGCTGAACTTCTTTGGATACTTTTTTTCCACCAGGTTGGGAATCATCACGCCTCCCACACCGGCTACGGTGGCCGGGCTGGACCCTGAAAGAGCAGCAAAAAACATGGATGAAATGACGGCAGTGATGGGCAGGCCGCCGGTGATCCATCCGAACAGTTTGTTGGCAAAATCAATGAGGCGTTTGGAGGCCCCGCCTTTCAGCATGATATCCCCTGAGAATATAAAGAAGGGAATGGCCATGAGGCTGAAAGAGTCAACGCCGGAAAACATGCGCTGTACCGCTGTGGTCAGGGCGATGCCCTGGTCCATCATGGCCAGAATGGTGGATAGTCCGGTGGTAATGGCAATGGGCACTCCCAGTAAAAGGAGCACAATAAATGAAATTAAGAGGACCATTAAGAGGCTCCTTTCTCGTCGGCAGCATCGGGTTCACCAGCGGCCAGCAGAATGATTTTGTCTTTCAGTTTAAAGAGGTAGCGAATCAGCATGAGGGCGACGCCCACGGGCACAGAAGCATAAAAGATCCACAGGGGAAGATCGATGGAGGTGGCGGTGGAATTGATGGCCATGGCTGCTTTGACCATGTTGATGCCGGCAAAAACCACAAGGGCACAAAAAGCGATGTTAATCAGATCGATGAGAATGCCAACCGCTATTTTGGCTTTACCCTTCAGCAGAATGAAGGCAGCATCCATGTTCACATGGGCGTTCTCCTTCACCGCCATGCTGGCACCCAAAAAGATGAACCAGGCAATCATCAGGCGGGCCAGCTCCTCTGACCAGGCCAGGGAATAGTTGAACTGATACCGGAGCACCACCTGAACAAACACCAGCACAGAGGTGAGAATCAGCAGGCTGGAGGCAATCACTTCTTCGGTTTTATTCAGTAGATTAACAATGTTTTTCATAAAGCACATCCTATCGGTTTTGAAATCCAACACAGAACAGGTACAGGGGATCAAAAAAAGAACTATCAACGGTATTCAACGGTCTTCAAAGTCATGCAACGTCATTCAATATCATATCGGATCACAGGGGCCAAATCAACAGAGGCCGGTCAACAGGATATTAAAAACGGAGCGGGAACAGCTGGTGTTCCTGCTCCGTTGCATGATCCTTCCAGGGTCTTCATTTTTCAGGAGCTTCACTACCGGGTGTATTGCTCCACCAGGTCCAGCAGTTCCTGGCCATTTTCCTTGGCGGCAAACTCGTCGTACACAACAGCTGTGGCAGCCCGGTAGGCTTCTTTTTCAGCAGGGCCGAACTCATCAACGATCATACCGGCATCAATGATTTCCTGCAGGTATTCGGAATCCATGGCGGCGGTTTGCTCCCACTGCCATGCAGCCACTTCATTGGAGACTTCCTGCAGCAAAGCCTGAAGGTCTGCAGGCATGGCGTCGTACTTGGCTTTGCTCATAATCAGGGCATACCCCATGAAACCGTGGTCGCTGATGGTCATGTAGTCCTGCACTTCGTAGAACTTACGGCTGGCAATGTTGGAGAAGGGGTTTTCCTGGCCGTCAACGGTGCCGGTTTGCAGGGCAGAGTACAGCTCGCTGAAAGGAACAGAAATACCGCCGGCGTTGATGGCACGGAACTGGGAAACCAGCAGCGGGCTTTGGCTCACGCGGATTTTCAGACCGTCCAGGTCTTCAACACTTTTAACGGGACGCACGTTGTTGGTCAACTGCTTAAAGCCGCCACTCCAGTAACCCAGGCCCACCAGGCCCTTTTCCTGCAGGTATTCGTTGAACTTGTCGCCCACTTCACCGTGTAGAGCGTTGAAGATTTGCTCTTCGCTGGTGAACAGGTAAGGCAGGTCAAAAAGCTCAAACTCAGAAACAAAAGAGGTGACGGTGGAGAAGAAGGGGGCGTTGATATCCAGGGTGCCGGTGAGGATTTGCTCGTTGATTTCCTGGTCGGTACCCATTTGGGAATCAGGGAAAACCGTGACGGTGATACGGCCGTTGCTGCGCTCTTCCAGCAGACGCTTGAACTCATCTGCGGCAGCACCCTTGGGGGTGGTGGGGCGCACCACGTGGGCAAATTTCAGTTCAAACACTTCATCGCTGGCAGGTGCTTCGGCAGGAGCCTCAGAGGCCGCCGGTGTTTCAGAAGCCGCTGGTGCCGGCTCGTTGCTTGAACCGCCGCAGGCAGTCAGGGTGATCAACATCAGGCCAATCAATAAGAAAGCCAAACCTTTGTGTAAGTGCATTTTTTTCATTCTTTTCATCCTCTCTTCTCATCAAATATTTTTTGTTCCCGAAAATCCGCCCATACGTTTTCAAACCAGGTGGTGTATTCGGGGATGGGGCGTGCCTTCACCCATTGGTGTGTCACCTTCACCGGAGCCGGAGCTGTCGCATTAGGTGCGTCAGAGCTGCTGGCTTCTGGGTCAAGTTTGACAAAGGTCTCACAAACCTGGTCCCGGAAATCCCGGTCCAGGGAGAAGGCAAAGTGCATTCCCTGGTGGCTGATGCGGTGGGTGCCTTCCTCATGGTCAATGAGGTAAGATCCCCGGCTGTCGCCCTGCCTTTCATCATAGGCCACCATGGCACTGAGGCAGGCGATTTGGGCGATGAGCATGTCATACACCCGGAAAACTGAAGGGAGTTCTTTCAGATGGCAAATGTGAATCTGGTCCGGAAATCGGGCCAGCTCATTCTGAAAACGGTACAGGGTCTCAGTCAGGGACTGCCGGGACCGGATAAAAGCGCCGGACCGAGACATCTGCCGCTGGAGCTCCTGTTGAAAAGCCAGTACATTGGAGGGCCGTGCCGGGTCTATCACCAGTTTTTTCAGCAGCTTCAGGCGGTGCTGTACCAAGCCTTCTGCCTGGGTCAAAAAAGTGTCGGTGGCTGCCGGCGGCTGGGTGTAGCGGTGGCAGATATATTCTGCCGCCCGGTAACTGCCCACCTGGGTGGCATTGAGGGCGGAACCGCCGGGGCGGTAAATGCCCAGGGTGCCATTGGCTTCACCCACGGGGAAGAAGTGCTTCACATTACTCTCCCACCAATGGTTGCCGGCCAGCCCGCCGTTTTGGTGCTGGGCACAGACATCGATTTCCAGGTATTCCTGTTCCAGATCGATGCCGTGGGTGCGGTACAGGTCGATGGCCAGGGGATTCATTTTCTTCAGCCGTTCAATGGGGGTGGGCAGCAGTGCCTGCGAGTTGGCCAGGTACTGGCGTGCCGTCTCGCCCAGCAGGTCGAAGTTTAGAGTGCCCTGTTCATCGGCACACCGGGGGTTGCGGCGAAAATCCATAAACACCCGCCGGCCTTTCACCTGGGTTTCAATGTAAATCAGCAGATCCACCAGGGAGGAACCGTTTTCCAGCAGCTTTCTGGAATCAAAGGGCCACTGGTAGCCTTTTAAGAAAATGGCGTCCAGCAGGGGTGTTGGCTCCTGGAAAAAATCTTCCAGAAACTCCGTCTCGTCGCCGCCATCGGCGTTGGTGGACACATACCGGGGAATTACCTGTTGGTAAGTGCCCGACAGGTTCCACCGGAATTTGGTGGAGGCGATGCCGTACTGCCACTCTGTCAGGTTGTGAGCCTTGGCCCCGGCTTCCAGGGCGATGCCTGTGGCGCCTGCCTGGCTTTTGGGAAACACGGAGCGATGGTAAATGGAGGCGGGGCCTCCGGTGCCATAAATGATGTTGCGGCAGTTAAAAAGGGTCAGGCCGTAGCCGGTGTCATCAATGGCCTCCATGTTAAGGGTGAGCAGGCCGGTGGCTGTTGGGTCACCGTTTTCCCCGGGGGTGGTGATTATGCCAATGACCAGATGGCGGTCAAAGATGGGGGTGCCATTGCGGCGCACCTGGGCTTCCAGCTTTTCGGTCATATACCGGGAGGTTAAGGGACCCACCGAGCTGGCCCGGCTGTTTTCATCGTGGTCTGTTTGGTAGCCCACGTACTGGCCATAGGTGTCATGGGGGAACGGCACGCCAATGCCCACCAGGTTATAGAAGCTTTTCAGTGACAGAGCCGCTTCCACCAGAGCGACGTCGCCGTGCATGGCACCGCCGTTAAACAGGGTGCGGGCCATTTTAAGGGGACTGTCGGCATCGGTGAAAGAGGTGGACTGCTTGTAATAGGTCTGTTTGTCAGAGCCGGTGTTCCGGGAGGTGCCCCGGTTCATGCCGTCGGTCACCAGGGCGATGTCGGTCTGCCCCATGCGGTGAAGGGTGTCGGCGGCGTTGAGACTGGCCGCTCCTGACCCCACCACCACCGTATGACAGGTGTGTACCGTAAGGGGATGCTGGTGCAGGGTGACCGTCTGTGGGCTGTGTGACGTTTCTTGCTTCAGATTCACCGTTGCTAAAGCCTCCTTAAATGGAACCCGCCGTCCACGTTGATGACATCGCCAGTGGAGTAGGTCATTTTGGGTGAGCACAGAAGACTCGCGGCGGCGGCAATGTCTTCGGGTGTTCCCCACCGCCGGATGGGCAGCAGGCCGTCATTGATGAGACGGTCATATTTTTCGCTCACCTTGGCGGTCATGTCGGTTTTAATGATGCCTGGGCGAATCTCGTAGACCAGAATCCCCTGTTCTGCCAGCCGGTCTGCGAAAAGGGTGGTGACCATGCTGATGCCGGCTTTTGAAATACAGTATTCTCCCCGGTTCACGGAAGAGGTGTAGGAGGACAGGGAAGCAATGTTGATGATTTTGGGGGGGACTGGCCGGTCCTGCTGCTGAAGCATCAGGTTGGCCGCCTTCTGGGTCATGAAGAAAGTGCCCTTCAGGTTGGTGTTCACCACAAAATCAAAGCTTTCCGGGGTGGTTTCCAGCAGATCCAGGCGTTCTTTGGGGGCGACGCCGGCGTTGTTCACCAGCACATCGATGCGGCCGAAAACAGCCATGACTTCATCCAGAGATGCCTGGATTTTTTCTGTTGAACCCAGATCTGAGGCAACAAAGCGAACGTTTCCCTGAGAGGATGCCACCAGTTGGGCGGCGGTTTCGTTGAGGGTGCGTCCCAGACAGGCCACCTGGTAGCCATCGGCATAGAGCTCCTTCACAATGCCAAAGCCGATGCCCCGGGTGCCGCCTGTGACGACTGCCACTTTTTTCAGTTTAACGCACCTCCTTAGAAGCTGTTTGACTGCCTGTGACTGGCTGTGCCGCGGTTTCGACGGCCTGGTCAGCTGCTTCCTTAGACTTCAGGTTCTTGTACATCGGCAGGTAAACGTCTGCATCCCGCACCACACAGCCACAGGTGCCTATTTTTGATTTAAGTTCACTGCATTTGCTGCAGGAAATACAGACCAGGCTGCGGTTCAGAGCTTCGTGGGTCAGTATATCCCGGGCAAAATCCGGGTAAGCAATGGCTTCCCGGCCAAAGCCCGCCATGCGGCACAACCCCTGTTTGGCGCTGCCGGCAGCCACCTGGGCGGCAAACTGACGAAACCAGCTGTAGCCAACGCCCACCACCACAGCCTGGGGGAAATCCTGCTGAATGGAACCGATTTCCCGAATGAGTCTTTCACAACTCTCGATGGCCATTTCATCAGGCACGTAAGCACCCATGTCATAAGGTTTGTTGATGTGGGGAATGAAATAGGGGTTCCCCATGGTGAGACCGAAAACTTCCACGCCCCGGTCCAGAAGCAGCTGCATCAGCAGCTTGGGCTCTGTCAGATCAATGTTGCTGCCACTGGCTTCCGACACGCCCCAGCCCTGGGGATACGGCTGGGCATCATAGATATTCATGCGGGTGGCCAGGATCAGCCCCTCACATTGGGCATCTTTTTTCACGGCGTCCACCACTTCCAGCATCATGCGGGTGCGGTTTTCAAAACTGCCGCCGTAGCGGCCTTCCCGCTCAAAGGCTGAAAGAAGCTCGCAGAGCAGGTAGCCGTGACAGGCCTTAATATCCACCCCGTCAAAACCGGCTTTGCGGCTGAGGCGGGCGGCACTTAAAAAAGTGGCCTGCAGCTCATCCAGGTAATCATCGGTCACCAGGGGATAGGTGTCGTCAATGCCCAGGCGGTCATCCAGCCGCTGCTTGTGGGTGGCGATCACCGGGCTGGGTTTTCCATTCACTTTGTGATAGCGGCCAGAGTGGTTCAGCTGAATGATGGTGATGGGATTGAAGTCAGGCCCGTAGGCTTCCCGGGCGGTTTTTTTAATCAGGTCGTTCAGGGCTTTGAAATCTTCCCAGTTATCTTCCTTTATCCAGAGCTGCTTGTCATTGGAGCGGCCGTCTTTCGTGACGCTGACAGCTTCAACCCAGATGAGACCGGCGCCGCCCCGTGCCATTTTTTCATACTTTCGAAGGGTCATTTCGGTGGGGCTTCCATTGGCGTCGGCATCGCCGCCTTCCATGGGAAGGGTTGCCAGGGAATTAGGGATCACGTGGTTTTTCAACGAAACCGGACGGCCCAGTACCGAGAGATCTTCTGAAACTTGAATGGACAGGTTCAGTTCCTGCACATCTGCTTTCAGTTGTTCCAGATCTTTATATTGAAATTTTCCAAGACTTGTTTGATTGAAATTTGCCAAGACATAACCTCCTGCCACTCCCGCTGCAGCCGGTTGAGTGATTTTCACAGATCAAGTCAGATCACGAATCATCTGGTTGATCTTTATGGTCAACTTCATTATAGTGAAGGGGATGGCAGGTTCATACTGATAAGTTGCTCAAAAATTGATGAAAGTTGCTGTGGACAAAAGGAGGCACTATGGAACATAACCGGATTGATATGAACTATCGCACTCTAACCGCTCAAAATCAAGGGTTGTCGGATCATTTTCATATTGGGTATGAGATGATTTTGGTGACAGAGGGCGAATCGGTTTTCACCATAAATGATCAAATTCGCCATTTCAACACCCATAGCCTGATTTTCATTAACAACCTGGAGAAGCATCGCATGCAAACCTACAAAACCCCTTACTCCCGGTACATTATTATCATTGAAGCCGATTATTTTGACAGTGTGATGAAAGACCCTGCCTTGCTGTCCATTTTTAAAATTCGTCCCAAAGATTTTAAGAACGGGTTTCAGCTGCGCACCGAAGATGTGCAGCCCATCCAGCAGCTTTTCGAAGCCCTCGGTGGTATTCATCAGAAGAAGGAGGAGTTCTGGCAGATTGAGTTCACTGGCCTTTTGTCACAGCTGATGGTGCTTCTGTTCAGAGGTTACCGGCAATACTTTCCCATTCAGAACATCGACAAGGCTGAAAGGCGCATTTTTGAAATTCAGGCTTTCATCGATGAGCATTTCAAAAAGCCCATTTCTCTGGAGTTTCTGGCGGAGGAATTTTATGTGAACAAATATTACCTGGCTCATTCCTTTAAAGAAGTTACCGGGTTTACCATTAAGCAATATATTCTACTTAAAAAAATTGCCTTTGCCAAGAACGAGCTTTATTTCACTGAAAAAAGTATTACCGAAGTGGGCATGGACAGTGGTTTTAACAGCCAGAGTCACTTTATTCGCATGTTTCAGCAAAAAGAAAACAAAACCCCCCTTCAGTTTCGTAAGCACTATCGGAAAAAAAGCGGTGTGTCAGGAGAACGTTAACTGACTGAATGAATCATTGGTTTTTTGTGAGGTGGCAGACTTTTTTGATGGGACTCGCGTCAATGATGGAAGAAGATCAACTGGAAGCTGATAAACCACCGATGAAACAGAGAACGGTGATTGACGCCCATTGGAAAGAAACTGAAAGGAATGAAACGACAAATGTTGTGGACAAGAGCGGAACTGAAAAGCAATGCCAAGGATTTTTTGCGCAAGCACTACTGGAAGTCTTTTCTCATCGCCCTGGTGATCGCCATCACCGGAGGTAATGAGTACATGATGCAAAACGGCGGCGGTGGCGGCCGAGGAGGCAACCGTGGAGGCTCAGGGATAGGAGTGGAGCTGGGAGAGGTTTTTTCCGGTGGCGGCAGCCCTGTTCCCACCAACTGGCTTTTTGAAAAGATTGGGATCTCCACCATTGTCTTTATCTCATTGGGTATGTTTATTGGCGGCATTGCTGTTTTCATGGCTTTCCGCATATTGGTGGGAGCGCCCCTTGATGTGGGCGGTCGTACCTTCTTTCTGCGGGGTCTGAGTGAAGAACCTGACGTGGGAGACTTGGCCTGGGTGTTTCGATCAAAGCATTATCTGAATGTGGTGAAAGTGATGTTTCTCCGGGGACTGTACAATTTTCTCTGGACACTGCTGCTGATCATACCAGGAGTCATCAAGCATTATGAATACCGGATGGTACCCTATATTCTGGCAGAAGACCCGACGCTGAATGCAGATGCCGCCATTAAACAAAGCATGGTGTTAACCGAAGGGCACAAATGGGCCATGTTTGTGCTGGACCTGTCATTCTTAGGGTGGTACATTTTGGGAGGGTTGATGCTGGGTATCGGCGTGTTCTTCGTGCACCCCTATTACGAAGCTACTTATGTACAACTTTACGACACCCTGCGGGGTGGTTCGCCGGAAGAAGTGGAACTGGTGGAGGAAGCTGCCTGGTAGTATAGCCGGTAGTTCAAGGAAAAGCCCACACCGTTCTGGTACGGGCTTCAGACTGCAAACAAAATATGATGAAGACAAGGGATTTGGTAAAGGGCAGCCTTGGAAATCTTGCAAAAACACACAAGATTGGAATCAGCTGTTCTGGCCAAATCCCTTTGTCTTCAGGTCAATAATCCACCAGGGTTGCAAAGCCGCCAAAGGCCATGCGCTTATAGTCAAAGGGCTCTGAACCTTCAGCAGGCATGAGGGCTTCCATGCGGGGACCAGCCATCACCGCTTCATTTACCCGTTCCCTGAACCGTGTGGAGATTCGGTGTGCCACCGGCAACCACAAGAGCCGGGCCATTCCCCAACAGTTGAGATTTGTCGCAGAAGGTGTTTTGAGAGAAGCAGAATGGCTTTATGACCATTATGTGGATCATGTGGTGTATGCCATGCTGGCCAGTGAATGGAAATCAGAAAAAGGAGGCGGTCGTCGTGAAATACCAAGTGATCAAAAGCCATGAACCTGAAACGGATAAGCCCATTCAACTAAAGCAGGGGGAACGGGTGATTCCTGGTGAACAGGCAACCTACTGGCAAAACTGGACTCACTGCACCACGCCTGGGGGAGAGCAGGCTGGCTGGGTGCCGGCACAAATCCTGAAGGAAACTGCAGAAGGCACCTTCGTGACAGAAGACTACGATGCCTTTGAGCTGACGGTGGAGATGGGACAGATGCTGGAGCTGGTAAAAGAGCTGAATGAGTGGGGCTGGTGTCGAACAACGACGGGCGCTGCCGGCTGGGTGCCCATGGAAAACCTGGTGCCTGAAAGCAAGTAAATGCCAGCAGCATTGAAGCTATCGAAGCAGTTGAAGTTGTTTAAGTTGTTGAGATTTTGTTTAGAAACACTGTGATAGAATGGGCTTCGCGGGGCCAGTTGTTGTCAAAACAGCAGCCCAACTGAAGCTGTAGCAGCACTTATGAATGGGACATCAATCGAGCAGACCAACAGGCAACCGCAACGGGGTTGTCTGTTTTTTGTGGCTAAGGAAATAGTATGCGCAAAAAGGCTGTGGATAAAGTTTTTTAAGGTTTTGCTTTTCTATCCACTATTCCTTATTACCTATCCACTGAAAACCCGCCGGAAAGGAGGCAAACCAATGGCAGACCAACAAATAACGGCACTGCAAAGACGGCTGATCAAGCTGGAACTCATGGTGGCGCATATGCAGGATGTGATGATAGAACTGGACAGGCAGGGCTGCTATCGGTATTTGTCTCCTTCCTATGAACGCTGCTTTGGCAAAACCGATGGCCTTCTGGGAACCAACTGTTTTCATTCCATCCATCCCGATGACCGGGAGCGGGTGAAGGCTGTTTTCCAGCGGGGATTCAACGCCATGGGAGATGAACAGGTGACCTACCGCAACTATCATCCTGAAAAAGGCTATCAATGGCTGGAAGCCCGTGGAACCACTTTCTATAACGATGAAGGAGAGCCCCGGGCATTGGTCACTGTCAGAGACATCACCCGGCGGAAGCAGGAAGAAGAGGCGTTGAAAAGGAGTGAAGAAAAGTACCGGCGTATTTTTGAGCATGCCCCTCTGGGAATTTACCATGTCAATGTGGAGGGCTACATCACCCATTGCAACGAGCTGTTAATTCGCATGATTGGCTCCAGCAGAGAGGCCATTGTGGGACTGAATGCATTAAACCTTAAAGATCAGGCATACACCAAGGCGCTGAGAAGAGCCCTGGGGGGAGAGGATGCCTTCTATGAGGGGGGTTATGCATCGGAAACAGCTAAAAAAGTGACGCCGCTGAGAGTTTTCTTCGCACCCGTTAAAGATTCGGTGGGTGAAGTCACGGATGTCATCGTCATTGTGGAGGATGCCACTGAAAAGAAGTTGACAGAAGAACGACTGCGGCGCATTGAAGAACGTTGGCAGTTTGCCGTGGAAAACAGCGGCGACGGCGTCTGGGACTGGAATATCATGACGGGTGAAAATCAAATCTCCGACCGGTGGGCCCAAATGCTGGGCTATCATCCCGGTGACATTCGGGTGGATGTGGAGGACTTTTTCAACCTGCTTCACGCGGAAGACAGGGAGCAGGTGCGGTCATGGCTGGGAGACTATGCCCGGGGAGAAGATTCCCGGTATTGGAATGAATTTCGGATGCGCTGTGATGATGGCAGCTACAAGTGGATTTTATCCATCGGAAAAATTGTGGAGTGGACAGCATCGGGAAAACCGCTGCGGGCCATTGGCACCCACCGGGATATCACCCGGCAGAAGGAAGCGATGGAAGCCCTGAAAGAAAGCGAACGGAGCAAGGCGGTGCTGCTGTCCAACCTGCCCGGCGTGGCATACCGGTGTGAACGGCGGGAAGACGGGTGGCATATGGTGTATGTCTCACAACAGTGTCACGAACTGGTGGGATATCACCCGGAAGAGTTGATCAGAAAAGAGGCTAACTTGAAAGAGATGCTGGTGCCGGAAAAACTGGTTGCACCGGCGTACCAGAACCTTCTATGGCAAAAATGGCAGGAATGCCTGGCGCAGAAAGAAACCTTTTGCAGTGAATATCAGGTAAACACAAGGCAGGGAGAAATGCTGTGGGCTTGGGAGCAGGGGAGGCTCTTTGAAAACAGCCTGGGGGAAGTGACGGCTATTGAAGGATTCATCACCGACATAACAGAGCGCAAAGAAGCGGAAGAGAAAAACCGGCAGCTGGACCGGCTGAAAGACGAATTCTTAGCCAACACCTCCCACGAGCTGCGCACCCCTCTTAACGGGATTATCTCACTGGTGGATGGTCTGCTAAAAGGCATTGGCGGACCACTGGCACCCAACCAGCGGAAAAATCTAAAGCTGGTGCTAGTCAGTGCCCGGAGGCTTTCCAGCCTTGTGAACGACATATTGGACTTTTCCCGGATCAAAAACAGAGATATCCGTCTGCATCTGAAAAACACAGATATTTCAAGCATTCTGGCCATGGTGGTGGAACTGTTCCGACACCAAATTGATCATAAAGAGATCTGCCTGGTGAACCAGGTTCCCCGGGAAATGGACATGATCTGGGCAGATGAGAACCGGATGAGTCAGATTCTCTTCAACCTTATTGGCAATGCCGTCAAGTATACCGAAAAAGGAACCATCACCATCAGTGCTGAAATCATCAACGGAATGATGCGACTGGCAGTGGAAGACACAGGCATCGGTATTCCGGAGGACCGATTGGATCAGGTTTTTGAAGCTTTTAAGCAAAGTGGCTATTCTCCTGAAAAAGAAGGCGGAGGCACCGGTCTGGGGCTGTCCATCACCCGGCAGCTGGTGGAACTCCACGGGGGAACCATAGCGGTGACTTCTACACTGGGAAAAGGAACCACCTTCACCTTCACCATGCCCCTGGCATCCGGCGACAACCGCCTGCCATGCCGGGATTATGGAAAAAACACCGGTGAAACGGAGCCATTCCCACAGCAGGTCACAGCCCATGAATCCCACTCCTTTTATGTTCAGCCGGTAACCGAAATTCACTTGCCTGCGGTGGAAAAAAGCGAGTTCACCATTATGCTGGTGGATGACGAACCGGTGAACATTCAATCCCTGGTCAATGTGCTGTCACTGAAGGGGTACCGCACCATTCATGCACTGACAGGGCAGCAGGCACTGGAAATGCTGGCAGCTGGAAATGAGCCGGACCTATGCATTGTGGACGTGATGATGCCCCGGATGAACGGTTTTGAGGTGTGCCGGGAAATCAGAAAGCAGTACACCAGCTTTCAGCTGCCGGTGATCTTTCTCACGGCCCGCTATGGTGAGCAGGATCTGGCGCTGGGCTTTGACGCCGGCGGCAATGATTTTCTTCATAAACCCTTTGAAGAGACAGAGCTGATTGCCCGGGTGGCCACCCTGCTTCAGCTCAAAAAATCAGTTGCTGCCGCCATGGCGGCAGAAGTGGCATTTTTACAGGCTCAGATCAAACCCCACTTTCTGTATAATGCCCTGAATACCATCGCCGCCCATTGTGAAAATGGCAGTCAGGAGGCAGGGCATCTAATTCTTTCTCTGGCCCGTTACCTGCGGGGCAGTCTGTGCTTTGAGAATTTACATGAAACGGTGACGCTTGAAAAAGAACTGGCCCTGACAGATGCCTATGTCGCCATCGAAAAAGCTCGGTTCCCTGATATTCAGGTACTTTTTCAGATTGAAGCACCGTCAGATTGTCTGTTGCCCCCTGTTACCCTGCAGCCACTGGTGGAAAACGCCATTCGTCACGGGATCCGTCAGAAGGAAGGCGGCGGAACCGTTCTGGTGCGCGTGATAGAGCAAGATGAAAAGCTGTCTGTGGAAGTGGTGGACGATGGGAAAGGGATGACAGACCATCAGGCAGCTCAGGTGCTTTCCATAACCGGTGAATCGGGCAGTGTGGGCTTGCGGAACATTCACACCCGGCTGCAGCGTCTTTACGGCACCGGACTCATCATTGAAAGCCAGCTTTGGGAGGGGAGCAAGGTCAGTTTCTCTCTGCCATGCAGGTATGAAAGTACCTGTGCCGATCCGGCCACAAGAAAGGAGATGTTCCATGTACCCCTCTGAAACCCCGCGGGAGCAAATGCACGCTGCAATGGAGAACCAACAGCCCGCCGATCAACTGACGACTAAAGTGGAAGAAGCCCACCGCAACCTGAAAGGCATGATTCGCATCCTGGAAAAAATGGTGGAACTAAAAGATCCTTATACTGCCGGACACCAGCAAAATGTGGCAGCTATGGCGGTTGCCATTGGCCGGAAAATGGGGCTGACGGCGGATCGGCTTGAAAGCATCGAACTGGCCGGGGCGATTCATGATATTGGCAAGATCGGCATTCCCACCGACATTCTCTGCAAACCGGGGAGGCTCAGTAACATTGAGATGATGCTGGTGCAAGAACATGCTGCCCACGGATTTTTGCTGTTGCAGGGGGTTTCATTCACCTGGCCGCTGGCGGAAATTGTCCATCAGCATCATGAGCGGGTCAATGGTTCGGGCTATCCCCGGGGGCTCGCAGGAAAAGAGATGATGGTGGAGTCAAAAATTGTGGCAGTGGCCGATGTGTTTGATGCCATGGCATCCCACCGGCCCTATCGCCCGGCACTGGGTGAGAAAGCGGCACTGGAGGAACTCAGAAAAAACAAAGGCGTTCTCTATGACACACAAGTGGTCAATGCGTTGGAAGCCGTGCTGGGGGAAGCGCAGCTCGTGGAAAGCAAGCAAACAGAAAAAAACACAGGGTTGTTTAGATTTTGTTTAGAAAGCATCTGATACAATGGTGCATGTGATCGGATCGATTAACAGATAAAGGGAGAAAGGAGGTGCCGCGAAATGATGAATCGAAACATGAAACACCTGATGATGGCAACAACAGCTGTTACCATGATGACCGTGGGGTTGGGCGTTTGGATGATGAACACCCAGGCTGGAAAAAGCGCGGCGTCTCGACTGACTTCCATATCTGTCGAATTCCTTGTGAATGTGATCCATGTGATGGTGGGCGCGTGCAAGGGGTTCGTGGCGTAACCTTCGGTACGATTGCTTGAACGTAATTTTGCGGGCAACAGGCATCTGCTTCGTATGGGGTGTCTGTTTTTGTGTGTCTTAAACTGAAATCGCACACTTTGAATATTAATAACGAATTGTGAAAATGAATGGAGCTGATCTTGTGAATCACCACTTGAAACCAAATACTTTTAAAAAACCCGTTACTATCCAGGAAATGATTTTCAACATTATAAAAGGCGGCTTTTCTCTGTTGGGATTGCTGATGATTACAGCCATTGCCGGAGGAATCTTCTCTCAGATGAAAGCCCATCATCCGGTGATCCTGACGGCAGGCCTGTTGGTGTTTGCAGCGGCCCTGTACCTGGGATCTCAAAAAAGAAGAGATGCCCTGCTGCATGTGATTCATCAGGTTTTTCGAATGGAACGTCTGATGATGCTGGAAGAAACAGAAGCCTTGATGCTGGAAGAAAGAGATCGAGTTGCCGGTGAAACCAAATCGCTGGATGACTGGCGCTAATGCCCATCAAAAACCTTTATCTGCGAGCCGATCACACCGGGTAATCGCCAATCACCGCCTGTCGAAGAAACAATCGGCAGGCGGTTTTGCTTGTGGCTATTGAAACGGCCTTCGTAAAGAAGCTGTTGATAAAGTGCTAGCATGGGGATTAGGTTTGTCTTTTGTATTCATTGTTCCTTATTGCCTGTTCACTGCAAAGCCGCCAGAGGTGGCTTTGACTCTTTGTCATGATATAATATGCGATATGAAACCATAACGGGAGGCGAGAGGATGCAGAAAATCACCGTTATCACCATGGGAGTTCCCACAGGGGAAGCCATTCAAAGTCAATTGACGGCACTGCTGAAAGGTAAGGTAACGGTTGAAACCCGGCTGGCCTCGGAGGTGGAGCGGCCGATTCTACATGCAGACCTGCTGCTGTTCAGCAGCGAGGCGCTGGCGAAGGTGATTCTGAAAAGTGGTGAACCATCCATCCCCTGGATGGTGGCCCGGCGGGTGATCAATCACCGCAATATAGGCGATGTCATTAGCCTGCCCCGGGGAAGTCGGGTGCTGCTGGTCAACGACTTTGCCAACACGGCCCGGGAAGCCCGGGATCAGCTGGTGGAAATTGGTCTGGATCACATTGAATACCTGCTCTATTCGCCGGGAAGTCCGCTTCCTTTCAAAGCAGAGGTGGTCATCACCCCGGGAGAGGTGGACTTGGTGCCGTACCCGCCCCGACGGCTCATCAACATTGGCAGCCGCATTCTTGATGTTCAGAGCATTCACGGAATCGTGCAACAGCTGGGGCTGGAAGACGTGTTCACCAAAAGCGTTGTCACCGGGTATTTAAAGGACATTGTGACCATCACCCATCTCATTGAAGAAAAGCGCAGAACAGCTCTGGCTTCAGAAAAACAACTTGAAGCGGTGTTCAACAGCGTGGATACCGGTCTGATTCACGTGGATGAAGAGGGGCGGGTGGTGAATCTGAACCAGCGGGGCGCTTCCCTCATGGGAAAAAAGCGGAAGGATTTACTCTATCAGCCCCTGGATTCATGGCTCCCACTGGGAAGTAATCCATTAACAGACGGCCATTCCTGGATTTCAGATCTGGAGGGAAGGGAATGTCTTTTTGAAGTGCGCAAAATCAGTTTTGATGACCGGCTGGGGTATCTGATCACTGTGGGTGACGGCGATCAGATATCCAAATGGGACCACACCATTCGCCGCAGCAGGCAAAAGAGCATGCAGCGAAAGCGCCATGATTTTCAGGACTACCTCACCCTTCACCCGGCAATGAAGCTGGTGCTGAAACGGGCCAGGCAGTTTGCCCGCACCGACGCCACCATTCTGATTCAGGGAGAAAACGGCACAGGCAAGGAAATATTGGCCCAGGCCATTCACCAGCATTCGCTGCGAAAAAGAGAAGCCTTTGTGCCGGTCAATATTGCAGCAGTATCTCCCAGTTTGCTGGAGAGTGAGCTTTTTGGCTATGAAGAAGGTTCTTTCACCGGAGCTCTGAAAGGCGGCAAACGGGGACTCTTTGAAATTGCCAGCGGCGGCACTATTTTCATTGATGAAATCGGAGAAGCGCCCCTGTCCTTTCAGGTGAAACTGCTGCGGGTGCTGGAGGAAAAACGGATCAGGCGGGTGGGCGCGTTGGAGGAGATTCCCGTGGATGTGCGGGTGATTGCCGCCACCAACCGAAATCTGATGCAAATGGTGGATCAGGGAGCTTTTCGGGAAGACTTGTTTTTTCGCCTGAACATTCTGCCGCTGAAAACCATTCCCCTGCGCCACCGTCGGGAAGACATTCCTTACCTCCTCCAACACTTTTGCCGTATCAGCTTTGGAAGGCATCACCACATGGACCTGACAGACCTGTTTGAGGCAGAGGCCCTTGCCTTTTTAGAGCAGCACCGCTGGCGGGGCAATGTGCGTGAATTGATGAACCTGGTGGAATACCTTTCTCTGATTTATGAAGGTGAGCGCATCGGTATGGAAGCGCTTTACGGATATCTTCCCACCGACAAACAGGTGCCGGAGCTCCCGCTGCTGAACCGGGACGAATATTGGGTGTTAAACCAAATTGACAGTTGCGGCGGTACTGGTGTGGGGCGAAAAATGCTGGCTAATCTGGCGGAGGAACAGGCGTATCCCCTGGGAGAAGGAAAAATCAGACGGTTGTTGATGGAACTGACAGAAAAGGAGCTGCTGGCATCGGCGGGGTCGCACCAGGGATGTCATCTTACCCGAAAGGGTGCGGCACTTCTTCAGAAGTGGAGAAATGTTGGGGCTGGCATGGATGAAAGCAACCAATAGATGGATAAAATTATCCAATGCCGGGGGTGTCCGCCATTTCCAATAATCGATAATCCTTGAAAAATCATTCTTCCCATGACTGGCATGCTTCTTGCTTTGATGGATGAATAGAACGGAATCATCCATCATCCATATCAGAAAGGAAGAGTGACGATGAACAACAAGCAACTGGAAAGAAAAGCCCCCACTTTCGGACAGTCCATCGCCCCCATTGTTTTCATGGTGCTGGCGCTGACCATTGGCGTGGGGTACCTGAAGTTTCGGACGGAGCCCATGCTGATCCTGTCTGCCTTTTTCGCCGGTGCCATTGCCTGGCGGTTGGGGTTATCGTGGCAGGAAATGCAGGAAGGCATCATCGAAAAAATCTCCAAAGCTCTGCCGGCCACGCTGATTCTGTGGAGCGTGGGGTTCCTTATTGGGGCCTTCATGTTTGCCGGCACCGTTCCCATGATCATTTATTATGGGGTTGAAATTGTGAATCCCCGCTTTCTGTTGGTAACGGCGTTTCTGATTTCTGCCATTCTCTCCACGGTGACAGGCACCTCCTGGGGATCAGCCGGCACCATCGGGGTGGCCCTCATGGGCATTGCCGGCGGCTTGGGGGTTTCACTCCCCGCCACGGCAGGTGCAGTGGTGGCTGGAGCTTACTTTGGCGATAAAATCTCCCCCCTCTCCGATACCACCAACCTGGCGCCCATTGCGGCGGGCAGTGAGCTGTACGAGCACATTAAACACATGATGTATACCACAGTGCCTGCGGCTCTGGTGTCCATTGTGGTGTATCTTATTGTCGGACTTCGGGCATCTGGTGATGTCTCCACCCCTGAAATGGTGATTACCCTTCAGGACCAACTAAGCAGCATGTTCAGCTGGAGCCCCCTTCTCCTGTTGCCGGTGGTGCTGATCATTCTTGGTTCACTGAAAAAATGGCCCACCATTCCCACCATGCTGGGCACCTCTCTGGTGACCCTTGTCGTCGGTGTGGCGGTACAGGGTTTCACTTTCCTGAATGGCTTTGCTTCTCTCATCAATGGATTCAATGTTTCCATGACGGGCTTTGAAGGCGAAGTGATCAATGAAGTGACCCGGCTTATTAACCGGGGCGGGGTGGCTTCTGTCACAGGCACCACGGTGCTGATTTTCAGTGCCATGGGTTTTGCCGGGATCATCAGCAAAGCCGGTATGCTGGATGTGGTGTTGAATGCCTTGCTGTCACGGGTGAAAACCAACGCCGGCGTCATTTTGTCCACCATCGCCTCATGTTTCACCGTGGCCTTCGTTACCGGCAGCTCCTACCTGTCCATCCTCATTCCCGGTGAGCTGTTTAGAGATGGCTACGTAAAACGCAACCTGCATCCCAAGAACCTGTCCCGCACCCTGGAAGATTCGGGAACCGTGCTGGTACCCCTCATTCCCTGGTCGGCGGCGGGCGCTTATATGACCGCCACCCTGGGGGTGCCCACCATCCAGTACCTGCCCTGGGCCATTTTGAACTACATGGGAATTGTGTTTGCCATCATTCTCGCCTTCACCGGCATTGGCATTGCCCCATTGAATTCGGACGAAACGAAAGATGCCGCTAAGAAAGCATCAACGTCAAAGGCACCGGTAGCTGACGCAGCAGCAGCTGCCGAATAGTCCATGAGCAACAAGGGTATGAAGAGGTAAGGGAATCAAACACCTCATTCCCCGATGAACAACGGCTTTCCCCAAGGAAAGACTTTGGTGTTAAAGGAGTCATAGCCATGATCTTAATCAAACAAGCATCCATCTACGCACCAGCCTTCCAGGGAGTGCAGGACGTGCTTCTGGGCGGCGAAACCATTCTCTTGATGGGCGAAGCCATTGAACTGAACCACCCGGATGTGATGGTGATTGACGGTGCCGGCAAACGACTGATGCCGGGGCTCATCGACCAGCACGTCCACATCACCGGTGGCGGTGGTGAAGGCAGCTTTAAAACCCGGGTGCCTGAAATCACCCTTTCCAGGCTGGTGGAGGCGGGCATCACCACTGTGGTGGGCCTGCTGGGAACCGACGCTTCCACCCGCAGCGTGGAAAATCTGGTGGCCAAGGCCAAAGCCTTGAAGGAAGAGGGCGTCACCGCTTATGCCCACACCGGTTCTTATGAATATCCCAGTGTCACCCTCACTGGGTCTGTTCGGAAAGATATTGTTTTTATCGACGAAATCATCGGTGGCAAGGTGGCTCTTTCAGACCACCGTTCTTCCAGCCTCACACCGGCAGAGCTGGCCCGCCTGGCGTCTGATGTGCGCACCGCCGGCATGCTTTCCGGCAAAGCGGGAGCCCTCATCGCCCACATGGGAAGCGGTCGCAGGGGAATGGGAATGATCAGAGAGGTGTTGGAAACCACCGATATTCCCATTACCACCATTCGGCCCACCCATGTGAACCGGGCTGAAAGTCTGCTTAAAGAGGCCCTTGAATTTGCCAAAAACGGGGGAATTATTGATATCACCTGCGGCACCTACCAGGAATGGCCGGCCCACCGGGTGATTCAAATGGCCCGGGAGAAGCAGGTGCCTCTGGAGAACATCACCATCAGCTCTGATGGTTACGGCAGCTGGTCCACTTACGACGAAAAAGGGGTCATGCTGAAGATTGGGGTTTCTCAGGTGTCCAGTTTTTGGGAGTCGTTGCGGTACCTGGTGGTTGAAGAAGGATTCGCCCTTGAAGAAGCCCTTCCCTTTTTCACCATTCACGTGGCAAATGCCCTGTACTTGCAACACAAAGGCCGGGTGGCGGTGGGGGCAGACGCCGACCTGCTGTTGGTGAACAACGATATGGAACTGGAGTCTGTCATTGCCAGAGGCCGTTTGATGATGCATGAAGGCAACTGTCTGGTGAAGGGCACCTACGAAGTTTAAGTGGCACTTACAAAGTTCAAACAAGATTGGAGTCAGCTGGCCGGGCCAAAGCCCTTTGTCTTCAACCTCAAATGGCATCTGCCATTCTTTAACATGGGATGTTGAGCCATTGGTGATCCATCATAGTCTATATTCGCAACTTGTTTGCCGCCGGAGAGTGCCTGATGCATTCGCCGGCGGTGTTTTACTGCCATCACTTTCGTGATACAATGAAAGGCAGAAGGACTGATTTGATCCGGCTGACCGGACGAGACAAAAAGAACTGGAAAGGTGTGATGACATGCAGTATAAACTGGTGCATACCTGCCTGCGGGTGAAAGACCTGGAGGCATCCCTGAAGTTTTATACCGAAGGACTGGGGCTGAAGGAAACCCGTCGGAAGTCTTTTCCCGAGCATGATTTTGACCTGGTGTTTCTCAGTGACGAAGCCGGGCATTTTGAAATTGAACTGACCTACAACTACGACAGAGAAGAGCCCTACGAAGTGGGCAATGGCTTCAGTCATATGGCTATGACGGTGAATGATCTGGAGGCTTCCCGTGAGCGGCATGAACAAATGGGATATCCGGTGACCAAGCTCATGGGCCTGCCGGGAAGCCCGCCCCGTTATTATTTTGTCACCGACCCCGACGGGTATGATGTGGAAATTATTCGGGCTCAGCCGGAAGCATGATCTTCTGGTGAAACTGTAAAGGAGGAGAAACATGCGCGTACAAAAAGATCAGGCGGTGGGCGTGCTCATTGATGTGCAGGAAAAACTGGCGCCCCACATTCATGAAATGGACCAGGTGCTTCAAAAGCAGGTGATGCTGGTGAAGGGCCTGCAGCATCTGGGGGTACCAGTGCTGGTAACAGAGCAGTATGTGCGGGGCCTGGGCAAGACCCTGCCGGCGCTTCAGGAGTTGGTGAACACCGATGAGGCACTGGAAAAGATGGCATTTTCCTGCTATGACGATGCCGCCTTCGAAGAGAAACTTCGGAAAACGGGACGAAAAACCGTGATTCTCTTTGGCATTGAAACCCATGTCTGCGTACTGCAGACAGTGCTGGACCTGGTGGAAAACGGCTATCAGCCTGTGGTCATTGAAGACTGCGTGTCTTCCCGAAAACCGGAAGACAAAGCCATTGCCCTGCGCCGTATGGCTCAGGAGGGGGCGGTGATTTCCTCCGCCGAGTCCATTCTCTTTGAGCTGTGCCGGGTGGCGGGAACCGATGAGTTTAAGGCTATTTCCCGTCTGGTGAAATAAATCTTTTTTCCAGGGGAAAGAAATCTCAATGTAAGGGACTCGCTCTGGGAGGATTCATTCATCGAAGAAAAAAAGAGGCCTGCCACCGACTTGTGCCAGTGATGGGCCTCTTTTGATGTCAAAAAAAGACATGCGCACAAGAAATGCGAGTTGTTGAAAACAGAGAGAAGCATTCGCGGCGAAGGGATTCGTATCAGAAATCACCTGGAGAATACCTGATAGCTATGATGATCACGTATGTTATATCTTCTTCAATGCGGTAAATTGCTTTGATGATGCGGATAGAAGTTTTCGGCGAGCTCTCTTGCTACAAATATTTTTTTTTCACGCAGTAAGCCACCAGCTGCACCCGGTCCCGAAACCCATGGCGGGTCAGCATCCGGGAGATGTAGTTGCGCAGGGTACCATAGGAAATATAGAGCTGCCTGGCGATGGATTCGCTGTCATAGCCCTCCAGCAGCAGGCGCAAAATGTTCAGTTCCATGACGGAGAATTCTGGATTTTTTTCCTGCAGGGATTCAGTGGGTGGCAAAGAAGGGTCACCAGAAGATGAAAGATCATCGGTGTCGCCCATCCTGGCTGCTGTCGAAGGTTCACCCCCGGTGTCGGCGTCAACCAGTCGTGTAAAAGCGCTTTCGTCCAGCACTTTGAAGCCTTTCATGCAGTTCTCCATGGCAGAAAAAAGATCATTGCCTGAGGTGGTTTTCAGCACGTAGCCATCAATGCCGGCCTTTAATGCCGGCAGCATGGTTTCTTCATCATCAAAGGTGGTGAGCACCAGCACCCGGATTTCCGGGTGCTCTTTTTTGATGCACCGGGTGGCGGCGGCACCGTCCATCAGGGGCATTTGCAGGTCCATCAGTATCAGGTCCGGTACCAGTGAACGGCACAGTGCAACGGCTTCTTCGCCGTTGCAGGCATTCCCCACCACCTGAAACCGGGAATCCCGCTGTAGGTTTTCCTGAAGCATTTCCCGAAAAAGGGTCTGGTCATCAACGATCACAACGCGAATCATATGCATGGCTCCTCTCGTCTTCAAAAACGGCCTGCCGACCAACGGCAGTCTGGTGATGGGGTGAAGGGGATGGTGATGCTGTTGGTGCTGATTCCAGCGGCAGGGTCACTTTGACGGTAAAGCCCTGGGCAGATGGCTTCAGAATCAGCTGGCCCTTGAGCTGGTGGATGCGGCGGCGCATGCCGCTGATCCCCATCCCCTCCTCCAGGGGAGTTGTGCTGTGGCCGTCATCCCGAATCATGAAATGCAGGGATTCAGCTGTTTGTTCACAAGTCACTTCCAGCTGGTGAGCAGCGCCGTGACAGACGGCGTTGATGAAGGCCTCCCGGCAGACTTCTGTCAACGCGTGGCAAATGGGTGCGGGGAGAAGCTCTGGAAGTTGGGAAAGATGAACGTTGATGCCAATCTCCCGATAGATGGCAGCCAGGGTGGTCAGTTCCTGACAAAAGTGCTGGGGCATGGGTGTGTTCAGGGTTTCTTCATCAAAGGCAAGGAGCATTTCCAGGGCTTTTTCCATCCGCCGGGTTCCTTTGTCCAGGTCATGGGGCATCTCCTGCAAGGCGGTATCGGCGGCGGCGGCCACAAAGCCAATGCATTGGCCCAGACGATCATGAATCTGTTGGACCATCACCTGCCGTTCCTGATTTCGGGCAATGTCAAAGCGGCGGCTCATCAAGTCTTTCAGAATCCGGTTACTGTGAGACAACTCTTCATTCAGCTGCTCCAGCTGGTGGGCGCGAGTGACAAAGCTGCGCAGATCCTGGATTACGTGTACGTGGCTGGACCTTGAGAAAGCTGCCAGCGGTCGTGTGTGTACATGAAAACTGCCGGAAGGCTGTGTTGTCAGCCGGTCGAGAAACAAAGGCCAGTGATCGTCGGAAGAAGTGGTATGAAGCTGGCGGGCCAGTCTTTCAAAAGCAGGGTTTACCATGACAACTCGATCACGGGAGTCGGTGACGGCCACAGGTTGATAGAGGCGGTCAATCAACTGACGCAGGGCCAGTGGGGTGAAATGCTGCTTGATGTAAGGCGCCAGGGACAGCAGAAAAAGGCCGGCCTCAAAACCGGCACTCGCCAGCCCTGTAAGGGAAGCAGCCTGCAGGGTGATGACGCCGGAGTTGATCACCGCCGGATGACGCAGCCAGGTCAGGAGAGCATAGAGGGCACCGGGAAAAATCATGAGGGCTCCCCACCAGAGGGTTTGGGCATACACTGGCGCAGCCGCCTGGGGGGATGTTTTCATCCAGAAGAGATAATAAGCATAGAGGAATAGAATTCCCAACGCCAGGAAGGTGCTGATCTGAGGCAATACGGTGGCGGGGGCCAGCGGTGTGACAGGCATGGAAAACCGGTGCTGCAGCATTTCCAGTAAAAAGAAAAGATGCAGCACAGAGAAGCCGATTCGCAGCAACATGCCGGGCCAAAAAGGCGTTGCGGCTGAAAAAAGCTTATGAAAGAAAACGACGCCGATGAAGGAGGCCAAACAGGTGAGGGTGAGCATTGGAATCAGCCAGATCATGAATCATCACCGGCTTTCAGGGGCAGTGAGAGGGTGGTTCGCTGCACATCACTGCCGCCGCTGCGGGTAAGCGTGCCATCCATCAGCCAGAATAAATCCGGTAATAACAGGTTGCTTTCTGCAGCGTGGGAACGGGGAGCCGTATCCATTAACAGCAAAGTAAGGTGCTGGGGGGTGGCAGTCAATTGCAGCATGATGGGAATGGGTGCGGTGTCGTCTTGAGATGAAGGATGCAGCTCTAAAACGAGGGCCTGTAAGCATGCAAAAAGGCAGCGATAAAGGCATTCGGCCTGTCGCAGCGGCATGGATCGGCTGCCGGTGGGGATCAGGTCAATGGCAAGTCCCAGGGGGAGATAAGCCTGACATAACGCCTGCATCAGGGCTGCCAGGTGACGCAGGGGAAACAGACTGGATCTGACGCGGTAAAGGTATAACCGCAGCAGTTGATGGCAATGAATCGCTTGCAGGCGCACCTGAATGACCTGCCGGTGAAAAGCCCCAGCTGATTTGGTGTTGAGAGAGGCGGCAACGGCTTCGTGCAGGTCGGTGAGCTCGTGCCGCAATAACTGGTTCATTTCTCGCAGAAAAAAACGCCGCTCCTGCTGGGCAGCCTGGTCGGCTGTGCCGGCAAGACTGACTTTCAACAGCTGGTTCACCTGTTCCAGATTTCGGGTTTTCTCATGAAGCTGCTGAATCTGAAGGCGGGGAAGGGTGATGTTTTCCAACGCCAGCACAAAGCCGGGGCCTGCCGGCTGCACACGCAGTGAATAGGCGGCGGTTGGATCAAGGGGCGTCAGACCTGTTTTTTCCCAAAGTCCTTCGGCGGTGAAGGTGGATTCCGGTTGCAGGGAAAGGGATTTCAATTGTTTCGGGTTGAGGCGGGACACTGCCTGAAAATGTGCTTCATAATAGGTGTTGTAATGGATGGGGCAACCGCTGGTGTCGGTCACCACCGCTGCCAGGGGGAAGGCTTGAATGATGTTATCAAGGTTTTTTTCGCGATAAAGAGAAGTCTTTTTCAGCAGCAGGGGCACCAGCACAAGAATCATCAGGGTGACTGCCGCCAGCAGCGGGTCAGTCAGAGGAGAGGCGGATTCAGGCAGTGGCAGTGTCCAAAGAGATACCAGGAACCAGCTGCAGGGAAAAAACCACCAGAATAATGGAAACAAAAGGCGTTGTCTCACATGCCGGCGGGAAATAAGGCGCCAGCCCTGAAAAGAGTGATAGAACAGCGGCAATGTCCAGAGGGTGTCGATCCATGGCCGCAGGGGATAGGCGATTAAAGTGGGATGCACCAGCTGTACCAGGCGGAAAAAGAGCCAGAAGCCCAGCAGGCATGACAGAAAGAAAAAAGTATCAAACAGAACCCCTCGCTGCAAACGAAAGAGAACCACAGTGGCAGTCACCGTGACAAGGATCAGGAGAGTCACGAGCCAGAGGCTTTTCAGGAAGAGTAGATCCGACAACAGGTGAACAGATTCGCCGTGCATACGGTTACCCCCTTTATATCCATCATACCAGAAAAATGAAAAAACATTCAATCTTTCATTGACAGAGCGATAAAGTCAACACCAGCCCGTTGCAATGGCTACAGATCACAGGGATCTGCCGGGGAAATGAAGTGACAACATTGATGACATTCTGTGTGACAGTTTCGATGACAGTTGTGAATCGACAGCCTTGAAACCCGCAGTCTATACTGAAAGTGATTCAGAGACGGGCCCAGATTGAGAGGAGGGTTATCATGTTGCAAGAGGGAGAACAAGAGAGAGGCAAATGGACCACCAATTTGCTGGTGGAGGGAAACCGAATGCTGGGAGAGTTGGTCATCACCGATGCACACATCTATTTCAAAAGCCAGTATCTTATTTCCCTGGAATCAGTGGTGCGCATGGGCGTTTTTAAACAATATGGGAATGATGCGGAACAGATGCTGTGCATTCCCCGAAAGAGCGTGAGCCGTATTACGGCAGAAGAGAAGATGCTGAAAAAGAAAATTCTACTGGAAACGACTGCGGGTAATCTGGTAATTGATAACGGCATGATGTCGGTGAAAGCCATGATGCAAGCACTGGAACCCGAAGGACTCTCTGTGGAAAGAAGATAAGGAGTGAGAGGTATGAGAATGACAGACCTGCTGGTTCCACTGTTGTTTCTCTTCGGCTTCGGCTTCATGGCCTGGCGGTTGATGAAAGGCAAAAAAGACAGGGATCAGCAGCTGACGCAACTGGCAGCCGCCAGGGGGTGGCACTTTTACCCTGGAAAAGGAGGCGGTGTGGTGGATCATCAACATCCCGAAGAGCGCAACAGGCTTTTCACGCTGGAAGGTGTCACAGCCGCAGGGACTTCGTGGCGTCTTGAGTCAAGGGGAAAAATGGAGCTAAAAGGGCAGCGGACACTGCCGGCTTATACGCGGCTGGTGCTGGAACAGTTCAGTGAGGTTCCGGTGATGATGATTCCAGACCCGGGAAGTGAGTTGCCGGCAGGCATGATGAGCCGTCTGCTGGAAAACTACGGCGTACACCCGGAAGAGGGGGTTCTGAAACCGGCTGCATGGCCAAAGGGAATGGAGCCGCGGTACAGGCTGTATGCAAAGGCGCCGGAAAGACTGGCCCCTTTACTGGAAATTGTCGCACAGGCCTTGCCAGTCTGGGCTGGGAAACTGCCGGCAGCCCGGCAGCCAGTATTTCTGGGTGGTGATGAAACCGGCCTTTTTCTCAACTGGGGCATCGAAAAGCCGGAAGATGTGGCGGCGCTGGTGACATTGGCGGAAAACTGGTCGGAAGTGCTGGCCAGGCTGACAGCATCAGATGAGGCACCGGCTGGGGCTGAAGATGAAGGCAACAAAAATAAGGCCATGCACGGTGTATAACTGCTGGGTGTGTAAGTGTTGAAAGAGGGGAACAGCCATGTTGAAACAGCTGTATCAAAAAAGCCTGCATAACCTTCCGAGAACGGCAGCGTTGAGGGTTTTTAGGTTAAAAGTGTTGGCGTTGACGCTGGTGATGATGGTGCTTCTTGCTGCCCCAGTTCCCGCAGAAGCCTGGGGCTACGCAGAGTACAATGGGTTGGTTCATCGCAGCGGCCGGGTGATTCCTCTGCCTGACGGATACGTGTTGGAGGCAGACCCGGACGGGCCGACACTGGAAAATGACCCCCGGGAAGGATTTCAGGAGGGCTTGATTCCCGTGAGGGAAACAGATTCAGGGCTTTATGGATACATGAATATGGAAGGTGAAATCGTCATTGCACCCCAGTTCACCCTGGCCCAGCCTTTTTCGGAAGGCCTGGCAGCAGTGGCGCTGGACGAATGGTTTCAGCAATGGGGGTGGATCAACCCCCAGGGAAAAATGGTGATCGAACCCATCTACGACGCAGGTGGGTCATTCAGGGAAGGAGCTGCCTGGGCCTCAGTGTACCTGGGTGAAACCTTGGCGGAAGACCCGGCCTATGGTTTTCTTCGCCCAGACGGCAGTCTGCTCACCCATTTCAAATACTACCTGGCTGGTGATTTTCGGGAAGGCATGGCACCGGTATGTGAACTGCTGCAGTGGGGTTTCGTGAATCTTGAAGGTGAAGAAATCGTACCGCCTCAGTATGACTGGGTATCCTCCTTTGTGGAAGGGGTAGCCGTGGTCAGGCTCTATGACAGTCACGGATTGGTGAACCGGCAGGGTGACCTGTTGTGGCTGAAAGACTACGATACCCTTTCCGATTTTTATGAAGGTTATGGGGTCGCTTCCCGGGGCGGAGACCACTGCATCGTCACCCTGGATGGCAGGGAAATTCCCCTGGAACCCCCCATACAAGGTCTTCTCTACTTCAATGCCGACCGGGGAGAAGGCTTTCGCTATGGGATGCTGCCGGTGATCGCCGCCGACGGCACCCAGGGATACGCCGATCTTTCGGGAAGGTTGGTCATTAGCGGACCCTACGAGCAGGTCTTTGGTTTTCGGAACGGTCTGAGCGGGGTGATGATGTTCACCGACGAAACCAGTCAAATTAACCATGAGCAATTTCAGCAGGTTGTTGGATTTATTGATCTGGAAGGAGCGATGGTCATTGATCCGGTTTTTCCCATGGCGGGCAGCTTTAACGAAGGGCTGTGCCCGGTGATGAACACTGAAAGGCGCTGGGGGGCCATTAATATGTGGGGCCAGTGGGTCATCGATCCGGTGTTTCTGGAAATGGGAGCCTTTGTCAGCGACTACGCACCAGTGGTGCTGCCACCGGACTGGGTGGCAGCAGCTTCGGTGACGGTAACGCCAGACACGACAAATAGATCTGATGAAGAAAATGAGAAAAACGAAGGGAATGATGTCGATATAGGAAATGAAACAGCGAACAATCACTCATTAACAAAACAATCTGGACTTGTGGGCTGGCTGATCCCTGGTCTTGTGCTGATGGTACTGGTAACGGGAACGGGGATGTGGCTGAAAAGAAAGTCGTAACATGATTTTTCATCAGATGCCATCAATTTCCATCGGATGCAGACAGGGATACCCTGTCCCATTGCGTCAGTGTATGGAATGCGCGCAGGACAGATGTGTCAATGCCGGTGAGGTACCATGTTCCAACGCGCGGTAGTCGTGGTAGTCTATACGGAAGTGGATGATTGTTGGATGGTGAATGGTTTTGGATCATGTAACGCTTTGAATCAGGTAACGCTCAAGATAAAGGAGGATGAGATGCGTACAGTCACATATCAATCAGGAAAAACACTGCTGATTCTGATTTTGGTAATGCTGGTGGCGGCCGCTGGCTGCGGCGCAAAAGCGGAAGTGGAAACAGGAGCGGAAACGGAAGCAAAAGCGGAAGAGAAGGATCAAACCATTGATTTTTCAGGTGAATGGACAGGGACCCAATTGCTGGCAGAAATCAGCGGGGCAGATGCCGAGGCATACAAGGAGATGGAAGGGTTAACGCTGGACAGCCGCTTGATTCTTTCCCTTTCCGACGACAGTGAAGGTGCGGCAGAATTGTATTTTGTCGATGACCTTGCCGGCCCTGAACTGAATGCGGCTGTGGTCGACAAGAGTCTCATATTGACCGGAACCCTTTGGGGAGACCCCTTTGAGTGGACCGGCACCTTTGAATATGACGAAGCGGAAGCAGGGTGGACCCTGACCGGCGGGGGAGACATTACAGGCACGGCAGAAGATGTGGTTTTTCACATTGTTCTGAGTCTGAACCAGGCTTCTTCTGATGAACCCGGGAGTCAACCCGCTGCAACGGGTGATCAACCTGCTGCGGCCTCTGAATCAGGCAGTCAGGCCGTCAGTGCTGATGCCCCCCTTGAAGAGCTGTTAATTGGATCATGGATGAAGGAACCTTCCAATGTAATGGTGGAAAGAAGTGTGCTGACATTCGAGAAAGACGGATCTGCCATGACTTATTATGCCACACCGGGTGCCGGTGACAGCGAAGAAACCTGGCACACGGGATCCTGGAAAAAGGATGAGCCCATAGGCGGCACCTGGAAAACGGCCGGGAACATGCTGACAGCTGAGTTTGAAAATGAATCAAGTTCCTTTGAAACAGAGGTGCGTGTCGTTGATGCCAACACCATTGTCATCGAAGTCTTCTATACCCGATCAGAGTATGTCAGGCTGCCTTAAGATGCCAAGCGGCCTAAAGGTGCCCGCCTATCTTTGAAAAAGCGGGCATGGGTGCGTGAAAAAAACAGTTGAGGTCACACGACCTTATGAATGGGTCGTGATAGAAGGAAGCGTAGCGAATATGAGAAGGGATCAGGAAAGGGAGGTTGAGACAAATGAAACAAATGAAATGGTGGAATGACGTTTTAATGAGTCGCAGAGGCAGGGGAATGCTGATTTTGATGCTGGGATTGGTGCTCATGCTTACTGCCTGCGGTGGTTCTGGGGGTAACGAAGCCCAGGCGCCGGAACCGCCGGCCCAGGCTGAATCGGTGGCGGATGTGGACGGTCCGGGCAGCGAACTCTTCGGGCCGCCCATTGAAGGAGAGCGTTATGAGACTGAAAAAGTGTCCATGGTGATCCCTGATGGCTGGAATGTGATGGACATCAGTGGCGGGCTTCAGGCTTACCAGGGGAATAATGCGGTGGAAGTGTGGGTAAGGGGCAGTGGGTTAAGTGACGGCGATGCAGAGAAGGCCATGGAGGGTCTGGCTGCCGACTACGATGGTTCACCTGTTGAAACCTTCGAACACTGGGGACTTACCTTCTACTCCACCGTTTTTGAAATGTACGGCAGCCAACAGTTTAAAATGAGTGCGGTGAAAGATGGTGAGCGAATTGAGATTGGACTGGCCATGCACAGCAGTGCCGATGAAGCTACAGAAGACCTGATGTTTGGCATGCTGGACACCATTGAACTGAAATAGCGGGGAGTTTTGATGGAAAGGAGAAAATCCATGCATGAAAATAAGCAACCTCAATGTCAAATCTTCAGATGTTTGTTGGGTGTCCTGCTGGTGATCACCCTGACGGTTTCTTCTGTGGGAGCGACAACAGTGGCCTTCACCATGGGAGAAGCCGGCTATACGGTGGATGGTATCTGGCAGGCTTCAGATGCGGTGCCCTATATTCAGCAGGGCCGCACCATGGTGCCGGTACGGTTTGTGGCAGAAGCCCTGGGAGCAGATGTTCATTGGGACGCCAATGCCCGCCGGGTGACAGTGGAAAAGGGGTCGGATCAGATTGAACTAGTGATTGGCTCCCGAAACTTGATGAAGAACGATGAGCTGTTCATGGTCATGGATACCGAAGCGGTGATTGTTCCGCCTGGACGTACCATGATTCCTGTTTCACGGCTGGCGGCTGCTTTGGATATTCCCTACCAGTGGGATGCTGCCGGCGGAAGAGCCCTTTTCATGCCTGGGGCATCGGTGAATCAACCAGCACTGGAGGCAGTCAAGGTCTTCGATACGCCGGGGGTATATGGCCCGGAAACTGGAATAGAAGCCATTGAAGGAAACGTGGTGGTGGCTTCGACGGGAGTCACCCTGCAAAACTATGAAATCACGGGAGAACTGGTGATTGATGAACGGGTCGGTGATGGAACGGTGACGCTGAACCAGCTTAGGGTATGGGGCAGCACCCATATTCATGGCGGTGGTGCGGAGAGTATTCATATCAATGGCGGCCAATACTGGCAGGTATATGTGAAGACGGGCAACGGTGAAGCAGTGCGCATTGTGGCAGTGGATGCTCATGGGCTGGAAATCATTCTCGCGGAAGATGCTGCCGGCCAGGAGCTGATTCTTGAAGGATCCTTTGACCTGTTGATGGTGGAGGCAGCTGGCGTCATCATCACCACTGCTGGTGACACCAGCATCAGTGACATTGTGGTCACTGCCTCTGCGGCAGAAGGGTCGCTGACCTTATCGCCGCAGACCCGGGTGGAAAAACTGATGGTGAACAACGACACGCTGACCATGACAGCAACGGGTAACATTGGCACCGTTGAAGGAACGGGTAAAGAAGCGGTTGAGCAGCAGCGAAACCAGACAACCGCGCCAACCACTGCGGCTCCGGCTGTCGGCGGTGGTGGCGGTGGCGGCGGTACTGGACAGGTTGAAACCATTGCAGTAAGTGGCGTTCAGGTATCTCCGAGCACTCTGTCGCTGGTGGCTGGGGGTGTGTCGGGCACATTAACTGCCACTGTGACGCCTGCCAACGCCAGCAACAAAGGTGTGCTTTGGTCCACCAGTGACGCTGGTGTGGCAACGGTGGCCAATGGAGTGGTGACACCTGTAGCACCGGGAAGTGCCGCCATCACGGCCACTGCATCGGGAGACGGAACCAAAAAAGCGGTGTGCAACGTGACGGTGGCACCTGCACCAACAGTGGGAATGACGGTGGATGCTGCTACCGTGCCGATTTTTCCTGTGGGAGACACCCGGGAGTTTGAGCTCAGTATGGTGGGAAATGATGATACGGGGAAAGCGACATACGCCATGTTCACCATGCCCCTTGGCAGTATGCTGGAATTCAAGCACAGCAGTGGCGACTGGATCCAAATTCTGCAGCGGTTTCCCGCTTCGGGCAGCTTTCCTGTCGCCAACGATACCACCCTTTTTCGGGCTTCTTTTCAGCAGGCGGGCAACCATGATATTGAAGTGACTTTCTATGATGCCCAGTCGACGGAAGTCATGGCAAGTACCACCATACCGGCGGAGGTAAGACCGGGTTATCAGGTGTTTTATGATGGCAACGGCAATACCGCGGGAACGCCTCCGGTGGATCCAGGCAAGTACTATGAAGGGGAAACAGTGCGGTTGCGTTGGAATGCGTTTGTCGAGCCTGAAAGAATGAAAAAAGTGGATGGCAGCGTCACCTACTCCTTTTCAGGGTGGAACCGGGCGGCGGATGGCAGCGGCGAAGCCTGGCTGATAGGACCGGCCTACCACTATATGACCATGGGGAACAGTGATGTGACATTGTATGCCGTTTGGAAAAGCTTTCGAAGCCCCCGCTATTACGGCACTGAGCCGGGCCAGAGCCGTCTTGAAAGCTTTGTTGAAGTGGGAACCGCTTTCACTCTGTTTGATGGTGATGGCTGGACCAAAGCAGGATTCACCCTGAAAGAATGGAACACCCAGAGCGATGGTTCAGGAACCCCGTATCAGCTGGGAGAAACCATTACCATGCCGGCGGGTGCCGGAGAATTTATCCTCCGGGCTATTTGGGAGCCGGAGTAAGCAGTCGGTGTCAAGAATCAGTAAAATGAAGAGATGGTGAATCACTCAAAAAACCGGCAGCATCAGAAGAAGTGTTCTGATGCTGCCGGTTTGCGTTTGACTGCCCATCAAATGCTGTCTTTTCAAACAATCGAGGGTTGGTTGTGAAGAAAAGTTACTGCAGGATCAATGGAAATTCATCAATATGAAAGCGGGTCAGGTGTGTCAGCGTTGGGAGTTCTGTCGAGTAATGCTTCACTGATGAGGGGTACTGCCTCATTCACCGGCCCGGCACCCATGGTGATGATCAGGTCACCGGGTTCAGCGGCGGCGGCGGCTGTTCTGGCAGCAGCCTGGTAATCAGGACAGTAGCTGGCATGGGTGCCCCTGGCAGAGACCAGATCCACCAGATCCCGGCTGTGCACCAGACCGTTATCCGGCTCCCGGGCGGCATAAATCTCGGTGACCACCACCACATCTGCCAGAGCCAGTGCCTGGGCGAAATCATGGAGCAGGGCATGGGTGCGGGTGTAGGTGTGGGGCTGAAAAATGCAAACGATGCGGTGGTGTGTGGTGTCGGGGCAAAGGGGTGGCGCCGTCGCTGTGAGAGAAGCTTCTGCCAGAGGTGCCCCTGCCAGGGGTGCTTCTTCCAGCAACGTGCGGGCGGCTGCCAGGGTGGCGGTGATTTCTGCCGGGTGGTGGGCGTAGTCGTCCACCACTGTCACCCCCGCCCAGTGGCCGTGGGTTTCGAAACGGCGGTGGATGCCGGTGAAACGGGGCAACAGTTCCTGGAGACGGTGAATTTCCACTCCCAGCTCCAGGGCTACTGCCAGGGCAGCCAGGGCATTGTGCACATTGTGTTTGCCGGGAATTCCCAAGTGAAAGCGGCCCAGATCAGTCCTGTTTTTCAGCAGGCTGAAAGACCAGCAGCCGCCTGGCAGCGGGGCCAGAGCCACAGCCTGAAGCTGCTGAGAGCCGTCGGACAGGGCAAGGGGGGCAAGTTCATTTGGCGGGGGATCCACCTCGATGGTGATCACCCGACAGGGAGCTTCCTGAGCCAGAAATTGGCTGTTGGTATCATTGGCAGGCATCACCAGCAGGCCGTCGGAGGGGAGCTGGCGCACAAACTGGCGAAAGACTGCCTGAATGGCCGCCAGATCAGGGAAGTAATCAAGGTGGTCCAGGTCGATGTTCAGCACCAACCCGATACGGGCGGGAAACCGGAGAAAGCTGCCCTGATATTCGCAGGCTTCGGTGAGCATCACCGAACCGCCGCCGGCCTTCACATTGCCGCCGATGGCATCGAGCTCGCCCCCCACCAAAATGGTGGGATCAAGACCGCCCCATTCCAGCAGCATGGCCAACAGTGCCGTGGTGGTGGTTTTTCCATGACTGCCGGCAACAGAAATGGAATGGGGATACTGTTTCATGAGAATGCCCAGCAGGGCTGCCCGGTCCATTTGCAGAATACCCTTTTCTCTCGCGGCTGCCCGCTCCGGGTTGTCGGCGGGGATGGCGGCAGAATACACCAGCCAGTCGGGCTGCTGAAGGTTGGCGGCGTGATGGCCGGTGAAAATGCGGGCTCCTTCGGCGGCCAGCCGCCGGGTGATGGGAGAATCACTCCGGTCTGAACCGGATACCTGAAGGCCCTGTTTCAGCAGCAGATGAGCCAAACCGCTCATGCCGATGCCGCCGATGCCCACCAGATGCACATGGGTTACGCCTTCAAGTGTGGCAGGCAGTTCATGGACTTCGGGCATTGCGAGGGAAACCTTGTTGTGGTTGGGTGTAGGCGTCAGCATGGGGTGGATCGTCCTTTCTGATTTCATCAGTTGTTTTCAGGGTCTGAATGAGCGAGGTTCACTACAAAAGCTGACAAAACGTGAATGCCAGGTTGTTTGAATGCTGGTCAGCAGGGTATATACTGTGTAAGATTTTGCCGTATTTTTTTGTGGTGTTTCCCTTATTATACACGAAGGGAACCCGGACTGCTTTGTGATATTTTATCTTCCGGGCCGTCCACTTGCCGAATCCTGAAAAAACGAATAAAATGGAATAAAAAAATGGAAACGTTCATTTTTTCAGGAAGGAAGAAGTGCCATGTCCCAGTCACGATACAAGCGCAGTGAACGCATTGCTGCCATGACCAGTATTTTAACCAATCATCCCAATCGTCAGTTTGGTCTGGGAACCTTCAGTCAGCAGTTGGATGCCCTGAAGTCAGCCCTCAGTGAAGATTTGGGTGTGGTAAAGCGCACCTTGGAATCCCTGGAAATCGGGGAGATCCATTCGGCCACGGGAGCGGGTGGTGGTATACGGCTGATTCCCCGGATGCCCCGGGAAGCCCAGCAGCTTTTTTTGCAGCAGCTGACTGAAGAGCTGATCAAGCCTGAACGGATTCTCACCGGGGGATACCTCTACTATACCGATCTCATCAGTTCACCCGATATGGTTCAGTCCATGGCGGAGATGCTGGCCCAACACCTTGATTTCAAAGAAGCAGATATGGTGGTTACCGTGGAAACCAAAGGGGTTCCCCTGGCCTTTATGACGGCCCGGCTGGTGAATCGCCCCCTGGTGATCGTGCGGCGCACCAGTCGGGTGACTGAAGGCTCCACCATCAGTGTGAACTATCGTTCCGGGTCCACGGGCACCATCCAGCAGATGGTACTTTCCAGGCGGGCGATTCCTGCTGGTTCCCGGGTGGTGATGATCGATGATTTCATGCGGGGCGGCGGTACCGCCAGGGGCATGCATGACTTAATGAAAGAATTTGACGCCCGTGTGGTGGGCAGCGGGGTGCTCATGGCCACCCGTGAACCCCGGCAGAAACGCAGCGGCCCCTGCACGCCTCTGCTGTATCTGGAATCTGTGAATGAAGAAACGGGTGAAGTCTTGATTTCTCCCAATGAAGCGCTTTGGAAGGAGTAACGCCAAGTAATACGTATCAACCATGGTGGCGGCCGGAGTGAATCAGCTGTCACAACTCAGATTTTGAAAGCAAGCGGCGTGCTGATCCCCCGCTGCACCGGGAAGGTGCTCGCTGCAAGCCTTTAAAATAGCCGTTTCCTGAAAGAGGTGCAACAATCCTTCCACCAGGAGCATCGGCATATGCACTTGCTGGATAGACACTGGAAAGAAGACTGCGGGAAGGTGGTGAAGGACAGATGCAAGTAACCGACGTACGCATTCGAAAAGTGGCAGCGGAAGGTAAAATGAAAGCCATCGTTTCTGTAACCTTCGACGATGAATTTGTGGTGCATGATATTAAAATCATCGAAGGGCAGAACGGGCTATTCATCGCCATGCCAAGCCGCAAAATGGGAGAGGGTGATTTCCGCGATATTGCCCACCCCATCAACTCATCAACGCGGAACAAGATTCAGGATGCGATTTTTGTCAAGTATGAACAGATGAACGATGAGGAAGAAGCCGAGTCAGCAGGGGAGGGAGAGTCCGGTCACATGGGAGAGGACCCGGGCATTTAGCTGTTAAGGTTGATCCCCGGTGGATACAGACAGAAAAAGGCCTGAATCAGGCAAAGGTGCAGCACGGACGGCTTCTTCCGGAAAAGCACGTTCCGAAAGCCGGCAATTTGATGAAAACATATAACACCGCAGAACTGGGAACAAATTTCCGGGTTCTGCGGTTTTCTTTCTATTTTTTCGGGTTTTTCCGGTAAATAGTCCTTTCTTCCTGCAGGAAAATCAGGTAAACTAAGAAGGGGGTGATTCCATCTCCCCTAAAGAGCATGATGTGACGATTCAGCAGCCGAGGTGAAACCGCCTCGGCAAAAAGCGTTTAAAGAGGTGACTGAATGAAAAAACAAGCTATCATCCTGGCAGCCGGTGAAGGCACCCGGATGAAGTCAGCCCTTCCCAAAGTCCTGCATCAGGCAGTCGGAAAACCGCTGGTGCTCCATGTGCTGGAAGGGGCACAGCAATCAGGGGCAGATCATCTGATTGTTGTGGTGGGCCACGGAGCGGACGAAGTGAAGGCAGTACTTCCTCCCGGCACAGCCAGTGTGCTCCAGGAACAGCAGTTGGGAACAGGCCATGCCGTTCAAATGGCAGCCCACCTGATTCAACCCGATGCGCTGGTATTGGTGCTGTGTGGTGATGCCCCCCTGCTTCGGCCCGAAACCCTGGAAGCCCTGGCCCGGGAACATCAGCAACGTCAGAATGCAGCCACGGTACTTTCTGCCCGGCTGTCACAACCCTTCGGGTATGGGCGCATTCTCCGAAATGACCGGCAGGAGCTGCTGGGCATTGTGGAAGAAAAAGACGCCTGTCATGAAGAAAAGCAAATTGATGAAATCAATTCAGGCACCTACTGCTTCAGTGGAAAAGCACTGTTGCAAGTGCTTCCCCAGCTTTCCAATGCCAACCGGCAACAGGAGTATTACCTGACAGATACATTGGCACTGTTGCGTGAATCGGGGCAGCGGGTAGGGGTTCACTTTCTGACGGACCCAGAGGAAATCATGGCAGTCAACTCAAGAACCCAGCTGGCCCAGGTGGAAGGTATTTTCAGGCGGCGCATTAATGAAGCCCACATGGCTGCAGGTGTAACCTTGATTCATCCTGAAAACACTTACATAGGCCCGGAAGTCACCATCGGCCGGGATACCCTTATTGAACCCGGTGTGATGCTGGAGGGCAACACCACCATCGGCGAAACCTGTATCATCGGTCAAAACAGTCGATTAACCGACGCAACCCTGGGAAATCGTGTGCAGATTACCCACTCAACCCTTTGCCAGGCATTTGTGGATGATGACACCACCGTCGGCCCTTACGCCTATCTGCGCCCGGAAACCCATGTGGGGAAGCGGGTGCGTATCGGCGATTTTGTTGAGGTTAAAAAATCAGTGATCGGCGATGATTCCCGGGCCGCCCATCTGGCTTATATCGGCGATGCCGATGTGGGCCGGAATGTGAACATTGGCTGTGGGGTTGTCTTTGTGAATTATGACGGCAGGAAAAAATCCCGGACCATCGTGGAGGACGATGCCTTCATCGGCAGCAACTCCAATCTGGTGGCCCCGGTGGTGGTGGAAAAGGGGGGCTATGTGGCCGCCGGCTCCACCATCAACCAAAACGTGCCCGCAGACGCCCTGGCCATCGCCCGGCAGCGTCAGCGAAACATTCAGGGCTGGAACAAGCGCTCCTGATCCCAAACATCCCTAAGGAGGAATTGTGTACTCATGAATACCAGTGGCAATGAAATCAAGATTTTTACCGGTAACGCCAACCCGGAGCTGGCGGCAGAAATCGCCACCGAGCTGGGTGTCCCATTGGGACGGGCGCTGGTCAGCACCTTCAGTGATGGTGAAATTGCCGTCAACATTAACGAAACCGTCCGCGGTGCAGACGTTTACGTGGTGCAGCCCACTTGTCCGCCGGTGAATGAACACTGGATGGAACTGCTGATTATGATCGATGCCATGAAACGGGCGTCGGCTGGTCGTATCACGGCGGTGGTCCCCTACTACGGGTATGCCCGCCAGGATCGAAAAGCCAAGGCCCGGGATCCCATCACAGCCAAACTCATTGCCGACCTGGTCACCGTTTCCGGTGCCGACCGCATCCTCACCATGGACCTCCACGCTTCCCAGATTCAGGGATTCTTCAACATTCCCGTGGATCACTTGCTGGGAGTGCCCATTCTGGTGGAGTACTTTCAAAAGAAAAAGCTGAAAAATCCGGTGATCGTTTCCCCGGATATGGGAAGTGTCACCCGGGCCAGAAACTTCGCCCAATACCTGGAAGCACCCATTGCCATCATTGACAAACGCCGCCCCAAAGACAACGTGGCAGAGGTGATGAACATCATCGGGGACATCAAGGGGTATACCGCCATTCTGGTGGATGACATGATCGACACCGCCGGTACCATCACTGAAGCGTCCAAGGCCCTGAAAAAGTTTGGCGCTCTGGATGTCTATGCCTGTTGTACCCATCCGGTATTTTCGGGACCGGCCATTGAGTGTATCAAGAACTCTGATATCACTGAACTGGTGGCCGCCAACACCATTCCCCTGCCACCGGAAAAACAACTGGATAAAATTAAAACCGTCACAGTGGCACCTGTGTTTGCAGAAGCCATCAGCCGCATCTATAAAAACAAGTCGGTTTCCACCCTTTTTGATTAATTGCCAGGATGCATCATCCCGAGTCATCTGTTTTCAATGCCGCAGCTTCAACCATAAACGCAGCACCGGTGACACCGGTGATGCACGCATTGATGGCAAAGACCGCCTATCATCGACTCATTCCCAGGATCAGCCTGCAGAACGGGCTGATCCTCAACGTCTTTCAGGAGGAACCAACCATGATCATCATAGCAGGACTGGGTAACCCCGGCGGCAAATACGATGCCACCCGCCACAATATCGGGTTTCACGTGATTGACGCCCTGGCGGCAGGCCAACAAACGGCGGTGAACCAGAAAAAATTCAAATCCCATTTTGCCGAAATTCGGGTGGGATCAGAAAAAGTATTACTGGTGAAACCCCAAACCTATATGAACCTCAGCGGCGAAAGCATCGGCCATTGGATGCGCTATTACCAACTGACACCGGACCGGTTGATGGTGGTGTACGACGACATGGATTTTGCACCGGGGGAGGTCCGGCTGCGCCAGAAAGGCAGTGCCGGGTCTCACAATGGGATGAAATCCATCATTCAGCATCTAGGCACCACAGAATTTCCCCGTTTACGGGTGGGAATCGGCAAGCCCCTGTGGCAGGATGCCGCCAGCTTTGTGCTGGCCCGCTTCACACCGGAGGAAATTCCGGTGATGCGGGATGCAGTAACCACGGCGGCGGAAGCAGCCCAATGCTTTGTGCAAGAAGGCATTCAAATGGCCATGAACCGGTACAACCGGAAACCGGAAGAGCCGGTACAGGAAAAACCGGCCAACGAATCGGCACAGGAAAAGGAAGCGAATCAGCCATGAATTTATCTGCCTCTGTCGCGCTGCAGCCACTCCAGCAATCCAGGGAGTTTGTGCAGCTCACCGACGCTTTAAGAACCAAAGAACATACTCTGGGGGTCTATGGGCTTGTTGATTCCCAAAAATCCCATCTGGCCGCCGCCCTGCAACTCCATCGGGGCAGACAGTTGTTGCTGATCACTGAAACAGAAGTTCAGGCCCGCCAGCTGGCGGAGGACCTGAGCTTTTATTTGGGTGCCCAGGCTCATCATTTTCCCTCCCGTCAACCAGTGCTGTATGAGACGGAAGCCAGCAGTGTCAGCACGGGTGATGAGCGTTTGAAAACACTGGCATTTCTGGCGGCAGAGCAACCCGCCGTGATCACGGCCTCCATGGACGCTCTTTTTGTGAAATTACCGCCTCCCGCCCTTTTTCGACGGCTGCAGCTTACCTTCCGCGTGGGCGAAACCATTCCCCGGGAAACCATGCTGCACATGCTGGTGGCCCAGGGTTATCAGCGCGCCGACCAGGTGGAGGAAAAAGGTCAGTTCAGTATTCGTGGTGATATCATCGACCTGTTTTCGCCGGTGGAAACGGCCCCCTGTCGAATTGAACTCTTTGATGAAGAAGTTGATTCCATCCGTTATTTTGATCTGGCCACCCAGCAATCCATCGATAAAATCAGTGCCATCACCATTAGTCCTGCCACTGAATGGATCCTGGAAGAAAAAGACCGCCGGCGGGTGGTGGACACCCTGAAACGGATGAAGAACCAGTCCCGTCCGGGAAGCGGTGATGCCGCAGGCTGTGAACCGTCGGAACGGTGCGCCCATTTAGTGGTGCGCCTTGAAGAAAACCGGGTGCCTCATGACATGGAGGGCCTGCAGGATCTGGCTTACGAAAAGGCCGCCTCTCTGCTGGACTACCTGATGCCCGGCAGTCTGGTACTGTTGGACGAGCCACAGCGGTTGCGCAGCCGGGCCGAAGGAGCAATGGATGAGTGGAAGGAACATTTCACCGTATTACTTGAAAGGCAGCAGGTGCTGCCCATACAGGCTCATTGTCTGTTCACCTACTCAGAGCTGGTGGTTAAAATCAGGGAAAAAACAGTGGTGACACTCCACCTGCTTCCCCGAAGCGAAAAAGAGTTTCCGGCGCAGACAGTGGTGAATTTTGTCACCCGCAGTGTTCCCAGCTTTCAGGGGAAAATGAACTGGCTTTTCGACGAATTAAGAAATCTTGTGAAAAAACAGTATCGCCTGGTATTGTTGGCGGCCACCAAGGAAAAAGCACTGAAACTGACAGATGCGCTTCGGGAAGCCGGACTGCCGGTGCAGTATCTCGCCGGAGGTGATGCCGGGAACACCGGCGGAGGCGCCGGAGACAGCGCTGCCATCACTTCCGAAGCCCTTCCGTCCGGGAAGGTGACCATTCTCCCAGGCAGTGTTCACCGGGGATTTGAATATGTGGGATGCCAGTACCTGCTACTGTCAGATTATGAGCTTTTTGGCGCCCATAAAAAGAAAACCACCAGACCCCGCCGCCGTGACGGCCGTGCCATTCAGTCCTTTGTTGAATTGAAACCCGGCAGCTTTGTGGTGCACGAAAATCACGGTATTGGCCGGTACGAAGGCATTGAAAGCCTGACGGTGGACGGTATCACCCGGGACTATCTGAAAATCAGTTATGCCGGTGCCGATCATTTGTATGTGCCCACCGATCAGATGGATATGATTCAAAAATACATTGGAGCGGAAGACAAAACACCCCGCATGAACCGGCTGGGTGGTGCCGACTGGGCCAAAACCAAGAGCCGGGTCAAAAAAGCCATCGAAGACATGGCCGACGATCTGCTGGAGCTTTACGCCAAGCGGAACCGGCAGAAGGGGTACGTCTTCTCGCCGGACACAGAGCTGCAGCAGCAGTTTGAATACCTGTTTCCCTATGAGGAAACCCCGGATCAGCTGAAATCCATTGAAGAAGTGAAGGCAGATATGGAAGCAGAACGCCCCATGGACCGTCTTCTCTGTGGCGATGTGGGTTATGGCAAAACCGAGGTGGCTCTCAGAGCCGCTTTCAAGTGTGCCGCCGACAGCAAGCAGTGTGCCGTGCTGGTACCCACCACCATTTTGGCTCAGCAGCATTTCAACACCTTCCGGGAACGGTTTTCTCCCTTTCCGGTGCGGGTGGAAATGCTCAGCCGTTTCCGCACCCCCACCCAAATTCAAAAAATCATGAAAGACATTAAAAACGGATTGGTGGACGTGGTGATCGGCACCCACCGCCTGCTGTCAAAAGACGTTGCTTTTAAAGATCTGGGCCTGCTCATTGTGGATGAAGAACAGCGTTTCGGGGTGAAGCATAAGGAACGGCTGAAGCAGTTGAAAGCCAATGTGGATGTGCTCACCCTCACCGCCACCCCCATTCCCCGCACCCTTCACATGGCCATGAGCGGCATTCGGGACATGAGTGTCATCGAAGACCCGCCGGAGGAACGTTTCCCGGTGCAAACCTATGTGGTGGCATGGAACCCGTCTCTGGTGGCAGACGCCATTCTCCGTGAAACCTCCCGGGGCGGGCAGGTGTACTACCTCTACAACCGGGTGGAGGGAATTTACACCATCGCCAATCAGCTGGCAGACAGGTTCCCGGAGCTGCGCATTGGCGTTGGTCACGGGCAGATGAACGAAACTGAACTGGAGAAAGTGATGCTGGACTATTATGAAGGACACTACGATGTGCTGGTATGCACCACCATCATCGAAAACGGACTGGACATTCCCAACGCCAACACCATACTGGTTCACGACGCCGACCAGCTGGGCCTCTCCCAGCTCTATCAGCTGAGGGGACGGGTGGGACGCTCCACTCGTCAGGGCTATGCCTACCTCATGTTTCAGCGGGACAAGATATTGTCGGAAGTGGCAGAAAAACGGTTGAAGGCCATCAAGGAGTTCACTGAGTTTGGCTCTGGCTTTAAAATTGCCATGCGTGACCTGGAAATCAGGGGCGCCGGCAATCTGCTGGGAGGCGAACAGCATGGCCACATGGCCGCCATTGGGTACGATCTCTATGTAAAACTGCTGGAGGAAACCATGCAGAAAACCCGGGGTGAAACTGTTGAAGCCGAACCGGAGGTCGCCATTGAGCTCAACGTGGATGCTTACATTCCCAAAGAGTACATTGGAAATGCCGGTCACAAAATTGATATTTATAAAAAAATTGCTGCCATACGCAGCATCGAAGACCGGTATGAAGTTGAAAATGAAATTGAAGACCGGTTTGGGGATATCCCAGGCATTGTACGCAACCTGGTGACCGTTTCCGCCCTCAAGGCCATGGCGCTGAAAGCGGGCATCAGCCAGATTTCCCAGAAAGACGACACCATTCGCATTCAGTTTGGCTCAGGGCTGCGCCTGAACCCGGAAGCATTGGCCAGAGTCATTCATGATTTTGGTCGGCGCATTCAGTTCAATGCCGGCCAACAGCCCTATTTCACCTACAAGGCAGCTGTCATACGAGACGCAAGCCAGCTGCTGCGGGAACTGACAGCCATTGTGGAGATCCTTTCAGGAGACGCGGCAGCGTGATTCACCGTATCCAAATGCACCTATTTCCTGTATAATGAACAGCATAACCGGATGATGAACAACATAACCTGTAGCAGATGAAACGAAACCTGTCCTTTTACCGTATACATGGGTGAAGGATCAACCAGTTTGCAATTATTCGACCTGGCGCTGAACAGCACATGAGTCGGGTGGCTGGAAAGAACTTAAAAGGAGCTGAATGGATTGATTTTAAATGTAGAGAAAAGAATGCTGCAGCGTAAGAAGGGTGTCAACCTCCTGTTGGTGCTGCTGGCAGTTACCCTGCTGTTGACGGCCTGCGGTGGGAATGGTGAAACGGCAATTCCTGAAGATGCTGTGGCTGTGGTGAATGGGACACCCATTTCCAACCAGGATTTTGAAAACACCCTGGCATTGATGAAAATGAACTATGAGATGGAAATGGGTCCCGGGTTCTTTGATGAACCTGACAACGAAGAAGGCATGACCCTGCTGGATACCATCAAGGAACAGGTGCTGGAAAGACTGATTTTCACAGAAATCATTCTGCAGGAAGCAGCTTCCCATGACATCGCCCTGAATGAGGAAGAGTTCAATGAAACCATGGAAATGTTCATGGGTTTCATTAAAGACGATGAAGAACTGATGAATTTCATGGAGCAAAACAACATCGATGAAACCTATTTTCGACGGGAAATGGAAAAAGAACTGCTGATGATGGAGTTTCAGGACCACTACCTGTCGCATATTGAAGTGACAGATGAAGATGCCCTGGCCTACTTCGATGCCAACCCCGATCTCTTCACCTTCGACCAGGTGGCTGCCAGCCATATTCTGGTAGACACAGAGGAAAAAGCCCGTGAGCTGCGAAGTCAGCTGGATCAAGGCGCAGACTTTGCCTTGCTGGCAGCTGAGCATTCCACCTGCCCTTCGGCGGCACAGGGGGGAGACCTGGGATCCTTCGGCCGGGGGCAAATGGTACCCGCCTTTGAAAATGCTGCCTTCAGCATGGAAGCAGGTGACATCAGCGAACCGGTGCAGACAGAGTTTGGATGGCATTTGATTCTGGTAAATGAGCGTATCAACGAAACTGATGATTTCGAAGAAGCGAAAGAGTACATCATTTCCCAGCTGCAACAAGACCAGCTGATGGCTCATATCGAAGCCCTCAGAGAGTCTGCAGAGGTTCAGCGCCGGGAGAGTCTGTAAAGACTCGCGTACAGGTGAAACCTGTTGCGGGAAAGAACTGAAGAAAGCATCCGGCAGCAGACAGACAAACCGGACCGATGACTGACAGTGGTGTGTGGGCCAAGGGGCTGGCAAACCACTGTCGGTTTTTACTGCGGTTAATCCATCGTCGTGTCGATGGCTGCCTTGGGAGGAAACACATCATGAGTAAAAAGGAAACCTATTTGAAGGGCGCCATGTTTCTGGGAGCCGCAGGCATTCTGGTGAAAATTATGGGAGCGCTGTTCCGTATTCCCCTGGGTCGGGCCATGGGGTCTGAGGGCATGGGTTATTACCAGGTGGGGTACACCGTCTACAATTTTCTGCTGGCCTTCACCTATGCTGGATTTCCCACTGCTGTTTCAAAGCTGGTGTCTGAGAAAAAAGCCAAAGGACAGCACGCCCATGCCCATGCCATCTTTCTCACCACTCTGAAACTGCTCACTTTTTTGGGGCTGGCAGGTTCATTGCTGCTGGCTTTTGGAGCCCGCTATCTGGTGGATGTGGTTTTTGAAAGTCCGCTGGCTTATCACGCAGTGCTGGCACTGGCGCCTACCATTTTTTTCATCTCAATTCTGGCGGCCTACCGAGGTTATTTTCAGGGCATGAAAGACATGAAACCCACTGCCTTGTCGCAAGTGGTGGAGCAGCTGGGCAGAGTGGTGGTGGGGCTTTCTCTTGCTTTTCTGCTGCTGCGGACAATGGGTGAACCCATTGCTGCAGCCGGCGCTGTTCTGGGGGCTGGTGCCGGCGGTGTGGCTGCCCTGGGGTTTATGATTTATTTTTACACCCGGCGCCGTCGTCGCGAAACCTTCCCGGTGACGGATCAGCTGGGAATGGAACCGGAATCCACCCCTGCCATTATCAGGAACGTGCTGAAGATTGCAGTGCCCATTGCCATTGGAGCCGCTGTCATGCCCCTTATTAACATGCTGGACACCGCTATTGTTTTGCGTCGGCTCCAGGCCAGCGGATACACTTATGAGCAGGCCAACTCCCTTTATGGCCAGCTTCAGGGCATGGCTTCCACCATGGTGAATCTGCCCCAGGTGATCACCATTGCCCTGGCCATGAGCATTGTGCCCGCTGTCTCAGACGCTGCCGCCCGAGATGACTGGGCCAGTGTGCGGGCAGACAGCGCTTCCGTGTTCCGGGTGAGTATGATGCTGGGGCTTCCGGCTTCAGCGGGCCTGGTGGCACTGGCCGATCCCATCATGCGCATGCTCTTCCCGGCTGAACCTGCTTCTCTGGGGCAGATCATGTTTATCATGGGCTTTGCGGTCCTGTTTCTCACCCAGCTTCAAACCCTGACAGGCATTATTCAGGGGTTGGGACGCCCCGATATCCCGGTACGCAACTTGATGACCGGTGCTCTCTTTAAACTGGTGATCACCTATACTCTCACCGCCACTTTTCTCCACGTGAGAGGTGCCGCCATTGGCACCGTTACTGCCTATTTTGTGGCCTTTATCCTCAATCTCCGGGCGGTGAAACGCTTAACGGGCCTGAAACTGGACAGAACTCAAATGGTTTACAAACCGCTGCTCTGTGTGGGCGTGATGGCAACTGTGGCCTATGGCCTTCACCGGGTGATGGAGCCCGTTACCGGTAATACCCTGGCTGTGCTGGCTGCTGTCAGCGCTGGTGCCCTGGTTTACGGCCTCATGCTTTTAAAAACCAACTCACTGGAAGAACGTGACTTTGACATGCTTCCCAAAGGCCGGCAAATGGCGGCTCTGTTTCGAAAGCTGAAATTGATGCAATAAGGTCAGGCTGACGGATTAGGACTGAAGAAAAGAAAGGACGTCAAAATCGTTGCTGTTAATGAACTGGAAGCTTTGCTGAAAGCAGAAAGTAAGCTGATGAACCCGCAAAGGAGGTTTTTGTCATGCCCACCCTCACCATCGCCGGCTTGGGGCCAGGTGCCCTGGAGCAGCTGCCTCTGGGAACATGGCAGCTGTTGAAAGCCCACCCGTCCATTCGCCTGCGCACAGAAAAACATCCCCTGGTGGCAGACCTGAAGGCCCAGGGCATCCACTTTCAAACCTTCGATCATGTCTATGAAACGGAAGAGAACTTTGAAGATGTTTACCGGGAAATTGTGCGTCAGGTACTGGCCTTATCTTCAGAAGGGGATCTGCTTTACGCTGTGCCCGGCCACCCCAATGTGGCAGAAGAAACTGTCCGGCTGCTGCGCAAAGCCCTGCAGGCCGTTTCTGAGGAAGAAACGCCGGCCCTGGCGGCGGACATCACCCTGAAAATCCTGCCAGCCATGAGCTTTCTGGATGTCATTTTCCCCCTCGTTGATCACGACCCTGTGGATGGGTTCATGCTCATTGATGCCCTGTCTTTTCACCAGCAGCCCCCCGACACCAACATGGATGTGATCATCACCCAGGTCTATGATCCCTACGTGGCCTCAGAACTGAAATTGGGCCTCATGCATTATTACGATGCCGAACAACCGATAAAGGTCATTAAAAGTGCTGGAGTTGTTGGGGTGGAAGAGGTGCGAGAGATTCCACTGTACCAGTTGGATCATCAAAAAGACCTCGATTACCTTACAAGTATTTATATTGCAAGGGTTGACAGGTTTTCTAAAATACATTATAATATGAATCATCTTATGGACATGTTGGAAAAACTACGTGGCAGCGATGGTTGTCCCTGGGATCGAAAACAAACCCATGAGAGCCTAAAACCTTATCTGACAGAAGAAAGTCAGGAAGTGCTGGATGCCATCGACGGTGGCGATGATGATGACTTGTGTGAAGAGTTGGGCGATGTATTGCTGCAGGTAGTCTTTCACAGTCAGATTGCCAAAGAGCGGGGCGCGTTTACCATGCATGAAGTAATTCATGGCATCACCCAAAAAATCATTTTCAGACATCCCCATGTCTTCGGTGATGAAACCGCCGAAACACCGGAGGATGTGAAAGCTATTTGGGCGATCCAAAAGGCGAAAGAAAAGACCCGCCGGGAACAGACTTGAGTGAATCAGGGAATCAGCGGCGCGGAACACATTTAAACCAGTTGAGCGGAAGGTGAAGAACCGGGCCGCTCTGGTGAGATAGACAGCAAAGGAATCGTATCATTTTCCTAAATATTTAAGGAGGGGATTTTGTGAACAAAGCGGAATTAGTAGCAAAAATGGCAGAAATGAGCGGACTGACCAAGAAGGATGCAGAAACAGCCCTGAACGCTTTTATGGAGACTGTTGAAGAAACACTGGTTGAAGGTGGAAAAGTACAACTGGTGGGCTTTGGCACCTTCGATGTTCGTGAAAGAAAGCCAAGAAAAGGCAGAAACCCCAGAAATCCGGACCAAGTGATTGATATTCCGGCTTCCAAGGCACCTGTTTTCAAAGCAGGTAAAACACTGAAAGAAAAAATTAACGGATAAATTGTGAACCTTGTCCTGATGAAAACTGCTGAAGCGGGACACTGACAGAGGATGCAATAAAATCAGGCCTAGGCCTGATTTTGTTGTTATGAGGAGGAAGCCATGCGTCTCGATAAATACCTGAAAGTCGCCCGGATCATCAAACGTCGCACCATTGCCCGGGAGGCCTGTGATAAAGGGTTGGTTGTCATCAATGGAAAAACAGCAAAAGCCGGCAGTGAGGTGGCGGTGGGTGACCGGCTCACCCTGGCCATCAGCCAGCCGCCCCTTGAGGTGGAAGTGCTGCAGGTAACAGAGCATGTGAAAAAAGAAGAAGCCGACAGTCTCTATCGTCTGATCAAAGAGTAACCTACCAGTCATTAAACCTGGCGGCGATGCGGATGCTGCCGGATTAAAGGAGCGGTTCCCATGAAACAACGCCGTCGAAAATCCAGTTTTGGCCGAAAAATCCTTTGGCTGTTTCTACTGCTGCTGGTTTTCTCCAGTCTGCGCACCTGGTATATGCAAGAGCAGGAAAGCCGCAATCTTGCCAGAGAAGAACAACAGATACAGGACAGAATCGATGAACTGGAAAAGGAAATTCAGCGGCTGAGGGGAACACTGGAGAACATCACCGATGATGCCTATATTGAATCCATTGCCCGAAAGAATCTGAAGATGGTGAAAGAAGATGAGTGGGTGCTTGTGGACATTCAGCATGGAAAAGATTGAATTGGATGGATTTCTGAGCAAAATCCGGAAAATAGAAGGTTCTTTTTTACAGAAAATGTGCTATAATGACAGTTGTAAGATAGTGGGATCATATAACAAGGAGGAGTAAACAGTTTATGCCGGTTGAGGTTGGAAAGATTATCGAAGGTACCGTTGCAGGCATTACCAATTTCGGGGCGTTTATCGATCTTGGAGAAGGCAAAACAGGCCTTGTACATATCTCGGAGGTGGCTGACGACTACGTCAAAAATATCCGGGATTATATCAGTGACAAGGAAAAGGTCAAAGTCAAGGTGCTGGCCATTGGCAGCGATGGCAAGATCAGTTTGTCCATACGCCAGGCGGCCGAAAGAAAGAAGAAGACCCCCGCACCGGCAGAACTGGAATGGGGCGCACCCCAGCGCGTCGATTCTCTGACCCTTGATGACAAAATCAGCAAGTTTATGAAAGACAGCGACGAAAAAATGCAGGGTGCAAAAAGTCGCATGAAACCCACCCGTCGCGGCAACGGTTTTGGAAAAGGTGTCTAAACCGGTTGATCAGTGACAGGCATCAAAGATGAGTGAAGCCGCCGAATTCTATGTGTTCGGTGGTTTTTTGTACCCTGCTGTTATCTGTGATTTTGAAGGGGAGGATCTCATGACCCGGCCATACAGTACAATCTACACAGAGCTGGCTAAACCGCCTTTATCGCCTCCGGGCTGGGTGTTTGGTCCAGTCTGGACAATGTTATATACATTGATGGGAATCGCGGCTTTTCGGGTTTTTTCAGCGGGTATTCAGCGGGGCGAGGTGAAGCGGGCGCTGGCTGTGTTCTTTGTACAGCTGGGACTTAATCTACTATGGCCGTACCTTTACTTTACATTGAATTTCAGGGGAGTTGCTTTTGTGGAACTGCTGCTGCTCCTTTTTGTAATCGGCCTGACAATTTTCCTTTTTTACACCATTGACAAACTGGCAGCTTATCTAATGCTGCCCTATCTGGCGTGGGTATTGTTTGCGGGATATCTTAACGGAGCCACCTGGTGGCTAAACCGGGGCATCAACTGAAAAATACTGACACGCTGCTGAACACGCCGACATGAAAGGAGTGGCATGATGGCAGGCCATGACCATGGACGTGACCTTCCCCGCTGTGGCTGGGTGGATCTGAAAAACCCTCTTTATGTGGCATATCATGACGAAGAATGGGGCGTTCCCCTTCATGATGAGAGGAAGCATTTCGAAATGCTGGTGCTGGAAGGAGCGCAGGCAGGTCTATCCTGGGCGACCATTCTCAAGCGCCGTGAAGGCTATCGCCAGGCCTTTGATAACTTTGAGCCGGAAAAAGTGGCCGCTTATGATGAATCTAAAATCGAGGCACTGCTCCAAAATCCGGCAATCATTCGCAATCGGCTGAAAGTGAGATCTGCGGTGAAGAACGCCAGGGTGTTTCTGGAGATTCAGCGGGAGTTCGGCTCTTTTGACAATTACATCTGGGGCTTTGTGAACCATGTGCCGGTGATCAACTGTTTTCAGCATCTTGAAGAGATTCCCGCACAGACACCATTATCGGTGGAAATTTCGAAGGACCTTAAAAAGCGGGGCATGACCTTTGTGGGGCCCACCATCATGTACGCCCATATGCAGGCCATCGGCCTGGTGAACGATCATCAGACACATTGCTTCAAACGGCAAACACCCTGACCCAAAGGTCAGGGCATCAGATTGAACAATCCACACCCATTACTTAAAGGGATTACGGCCCTGTATGATTCGAATGAGAACGGCACCCACAGCCAACACCAGCAGAATGTGGATAAACCCACCCATGGTGTTGCTGGAAACCATTCCCAAAAGCCATAACACAAAAAGGACAATAAAAATGAATTTTAGCATGGAGGTCACTCCTGTTCTTTGATGAAAATCGCCATTGACGGTGTAGGTGTTATTACCCGGAAGACAGGGTGATCAAACAGTTGCAGGATGGCGACTACCTAAATCCCAACATGTTCACCGAAACCTGATATGGTTGACAGTCGGTGACGGGCTGTCATATAATGACCGTGAAAGCCCGTGGACAACAGGATAGATGAATAGAGGTGCAATCGGCAGGGTAAGGGAAGCATGTTAAGAAGGGTCACCTTCGAAGGCTTCTCTGAAGGCTGTCGTTGCCGAAGGCAGCTGGCAGGTGACCCGGCGGATGCCTGACAGAAGGAGACAGACTTCTTCTGTTGTCATGCTTACTGGCTGCCAGCCAGGGTATGGAGCGCTATGCATGCAAGGAAGTTCCTTGTTGTCATGGCGTTTTTTGATGAACTGACCGCTGGCAGTAATGGAAAAATGAAAACAGGAACAGGAGGAAATGACATGATCGGAGAAAAAGTTATCATTCGCACCCGCATGAGTACCGCCGATGCCCACTACGCAGGTGACCTGGTTAATGGTTCGAAAATCCTTGATTTTTTTGGAGATGTGGCCACTGAACTGCTGATTCGTCTTGACGGCGATGAAGGCCTCTTTAGAGCCTATGAGCAGGTGGATTTCCTGGCACCCATTTACGCAGGGGATTTCATGGAATACCACGGATGGATCGAAGAAATGGGCAACAGCTCTCGAAAGGCGAAATTCGAAGCCTACAAAGTGATTCAACTGGTCAATGACCCCGGCATGTCTGAATCAGCGGCAGAAGTGCTGGAAGAACCGATTCTCTGTGGAACTGCCACCGGTGTGATGGTGGTGAAAAAGGAACTGCAGCGGGGCGCGCAGGACCCGGCCTTTCAGCGGTAGTTAACCTGATAAGCCGGCTTGTCTGATGAAAAAGGCATGAAAATGACCTGCTCAGTGGAGCAGGTCATTTTCATGGCAATAGAAACAGTGCACGCAAAAATGCGGTGGATATAATTAACAGAGAGAAACCCCTGCCGGCAGCTTAGGGAGGGGGTTGAAATAGATTACCTGTCACCAGGAATATGGTATAATGGACACATGCGCCGCCGATTGTCCCGAAGATCAACGGCAGGGCTTCTATTGAGAAATCTTGGGCGGTAAAAAAAGGAAAGAATTGAGGACTTGATGATTCATGAAATCTATTCGCATACAGATGCTGGCATGGCTGTTACTGGGAGCCCTGATCCTCTTTGCAGGTCTGGGCTTTTTCACAGAACAGCGCCTGAGAAAACTGCCGCCGGTCATTGAAGCTCAGTACATGGAAATTGCCGATGCCAGAGCCAATGAAGTGGGCAAGCAGCTGAAAATATATATCGACCAGGTACGCATGCTGGCTCAGTCAGAAGTGATTCAGTCCATGGATCGTCAGCAGATAGATCCTTTTTTGCCCCAAATGGTGCTGGAAGACATTGAACGCAATCTGACCGTTGTCTGGCCCGACGGACGCGGCATCACCAGCCGGGGGCTGGTGGTGAATGTTTCAGAGCAGGAGCAGTATCAAAAAATCTTTCTGGAAGGCGAAGAGACATGGATATCCAGTCCTTTTCTAAGCCCTTATGTGGAAACAGGTAAACCCATCACCATTGTCTCCCAGGCTGTGCGGCGAAACGGGGAAACCGTGGGCCTGATCAATGCAGTGGTTGAAATTGAGTTCATCAACGACATTGTGCGCAGTGTGAACCTTCGGGAAACCGGCTACAGCTGGATAGTGGACCAGCACGGCATGGTGGTGGCTCATCCGGATTCGACAAAAACCCTTCGTCAGGCAGCGGCAGAAATATTTGGTGAAGAGATGAACATCAGCGAAGCTTTGGTAACGGAGGCGTCCGGCCTCCAGCGTTACCATGAAGCGGGTACTGCCATGGTGGCGCTGCACCAGGCCATACCCTACACCCCGGGATGGACCTTTATCATTTCCATACCGGAAGCTGAAATGTACCAGGAGGTGAATGCTGTTTCCCGGGGGGTGCTGGCAGCCATCGGGTTGGGCCTGGTACTGGTGATGGTGTTCTCGCTGGCCTACTCTGAAACGCTTTCCCGCCCCATTCTTGAGATGAAGGCGGTTTTTGAAAGAGCTGCGGCAGGTAATTTGAATGTACGGGCCAATGAAAAGATTGCCAATGAAGTGGGGCAGGCGGCAGCCAGCTTCAACCAGATGCTGGTGAAGATCAGACACCTGACTTACCAGGATCCCCTGACAAATTTGAACAATTACCATGGATTTTTGCTGGACCTTCCCTACAAGCTGGAAAAGCTTCAACAACACCAGGCAGTCACTGGCCTGGCCATTGTGTCTGTGGACGACTTTAAGCGGATCAACAGCATCAGCGGGTATGAGCTGGGGAATGAGGTGCTGCTCACTCTGGCAGATCGAATTCAGCGATTCCTACAGCCTGGGGAATGTGCCGCCAGGCATTTTGGAGATGAGTTTGTGGTGCTTTTGGGAGAACAGCATGAAGACGCCTTCGAAGAACGGGTGGTGCGGCTCTGGGAGGCTTGCAACACACTGCTGACTTTGAAGGATAACGAGTATATGCTGCGCACCAGCGTGGGAACCTGCAGCTTTCAGCCCGGCCGGGAACTGGATGAAGTGATGAACCGGGCCACCATGGCAAAGCTGTTCATTAAGCAAAAGGGTGGGAATGGCGTCCACCTTTTTAATGAAAGCCTTGAAGAAACCTTGAAAGAAGAACAGGATATTGAACGGGAGCTTTTTCATGCACTGGAAGAAAACCAGCTGAAACTGGTCTATCAACCGGTGATTCGCCTTGACACCGAACAGATCACCGGCCACGAGGCATTGCTGAGATGGCATCATCCACGGTATCATTCGCTGCCGGTGAACCGGCTGATTCATGTGGCTGAACAAACCGGTTACATCATTGAAATCGGACGGTGGGTGATGCGCGAAGCATGCCGCCGGAACAGGGAGTGGCATGAGGCTGGGCATGAGGGGCTGGTGGTGGCTGTGAACGTTTCGGCACTTCAGTTTGAACAGCCTTCTTTTGTGAACATGGTGCAGGAAATCCTTGTGGAAATTGGCCTGCCGGCTCACTGCCTGGAGCTGGAAATCACAGAACGGATTGCCATGATGGGCGTTCAGGAAAAAATGGCCAAAATGCGCCAACTGAAGGCCATGGGCGTCAGAATTGCCATTGATGATTTTGGCACCGGATACTCTTCTCTGGCCTATTTTACCCAGTTTCCCATTGATACCCTGAAAATCGACAGGTCTTTTATCAACCAGATGGTGGAAGATACCCATGCCGATACCATTGTCGATACGATCATTACCATGGCCCAGGGCATGCGGGTGAACACCATCGCCGAAGGAGTGGAAACGGCTGAACAGCAGGAGCGGCTGAAAGAAAAAGGCTGTGACCAGATGCAGGGCTACTGGTTTGCCCGACCCCTGTCACCGGAAGAAGCCTTCAGCCGGTTGGAAAATGAAAGCAACTGATCCCCATGGGATGATGAAAATCTGAAGCAGGAGATGATGGCATGCAGCACTATATCGTGCGCACATTGCGCATGTTGACTGGTCTTTTTGTATTTGCCGTTGGCATTGTGATGACCATTCATGCCAATATTGGGCTGGCACCCTGGGATGTGTTTCACCAGGGCCTTTCCAATGTGCTGGGAGTGACCATGGGTCAGGCCAGTATTCTGGTGGGCCTGACAGTGGTGGCCATCGATTTTTTTGCCGGCGAACGCATTGGCTGGGGAACACTGGGCAATATGGTTTTGATCGGGTTGTTCATCGATTTTCTCATGCTCAACGGGCTGGTGCCCCACATGCAGCATTTTTTAACCGGTGTGATTCAAATGGTGGCCGGGCTGTTTGTCATCGGCCTTGCCAGTGTCCTTTATATTGGTGCCGGCATGGGCTGCGGCCCACGGGACGGCTTGATGGTGGCTCTCTTGAAACGCACCGGCCGTTCAGTGGGGACAATTCGCGGCCTGCTGGAAGGGGCTGCCCTTGTTGGCGGTTGGCTGCTGGGCGGCACCGTGGGTCTGGGAACGGTCATTACAGCAGTTCTCACAGGGCCGGTGGTGCAGTTATCTTTCCGTTTGCTGCGATTTGATGTGAAAAGCGTTCGCCATACGTATGTGGACGAAGATTTGAAAGCACTGGGAAGAAAACTGAAAAAATCATAAATGGTTTCAATCAGTCAAACATTGAAGATGGAGGGATCTGATTGACAGTAGAGGTTCATAAAAGCAACCTGGCAAAAATCCAAAAGAGGAAGCAGTTTCAACTCACCCTGTGCATGATTGTGGCCTTTCTTGTCATTTCGGTTCAGTCCGTTGTGGCTGCCGATGCGCTTTACAGAATGCTTCACGGTGAACAGACTGTCTTGCTGCTGGGAGAAATCACCGGCGCAGGGGAAACGCAACTGGATGTGAAAGTCATTCGCACCTTTCAGGGAAAAGCCTCAGCAGATACCATTCTGGTGGACAGGCATTTCACTTACTTCGGTATGACCTCAGAAAACGGAAGCCCCCAGGTGGGGGACTTTGCCATCATGTCACTGGACCGGGAAGGCGAAGCATACCGCCCCGCCTGGTATATGGCCAGGGCCGACAGTGGTCATTTTCGTACCCTGTCCCTGTACTATGAAGAAGAGACAGGCGGACGGGGGGATCTGGCCGCCCTGAAGTATTACGTGAACACCAACGGACGTCATAACGATTTCTATTTTGACGGCGAGCAGGTTTTCGCCCGGCGCAGCCTGCTGGAGGATGTGGATGTATCCGATGGCCCTGTCCCATGGGAGGAAGCAGCGCCACCGGCAGCAGAGGCGGTCAGTGATCCGGAGATGACGGACAGCGAAAAAAACGCCTCTGGCGGATTCACCTGGGGTGTCTTTTTTAGCGGTGTGATGGTGATCTTTTTCGTGCTGGTGATCTTTGTGCGGTTGCGCATGGTTTTTTTAACCCTGCGCCATCAAAAAAAGCAGTCGGGTCAATAGGAGTTCATTAAGAACAACCACCTAACCCTCAGCGCCTGCTGTTTGAGCGCAGTGAGTTCAGGTGCTGCTTTCGAGAATTTCGACTAAAAAAACACAAGACTGGAACCTGCTGGCCTGGCCAAGTTCCTTTGTCTTCAACATTTAACCGCCCAGGCGGTTTTTTTATTCGCACTGACCCATCTCCACTCGGCAGGTGAAGCAGCTGCCTTTGCCAGGCTGACTTTCAGCCTGAAGGTCTCCCTGCATCATGCGGGCCAGCTTGTGGGTGATGGAGAGTCCCAGACCAGTGCCGCCATATTGCCGGGTGGTGGCAGTGTCTGCCTGTTCGAAAGGATCAAACAGACGCTGCAGCTCTTGCGGGTTGATACCAATGCCTGTATCTGTCACCCGCAGCTCCAGGGTAAAGCGGCTGTTATTCAGCGGTGTTGCCTGCACATGAACCTGAACACTTCCTTCGTGGGTGAACTTCAGGGCATTGCTCAACAGATTATTCACAATCTGCTTCAGGCGCAGTGTGTCTGCCTCCAAGCATTCGGGAATATCTGGGCCAAGGGTTAGCGCAAGGGTCACCTTTTTTTCTGCGGCAGTGATCTGAAAGGGTGCCAGGGTGTCTTTCATAAAAGAAGGCAGATGAAAGGGGTGGGGGTCCAGCTGCAGCTTGCCCGCCTCCATTTTTGACAAGTCCAGCAGATCATTGATGAGATGAAGAAGTGATTCGGCTGAGGATTTCAGATGATAGACATACTCTGCTTCCACAGGGGGAAGATCGGCAAGGTCCAACAGTTGGGAAAAACCAATGATGCCATTGAGAGGTGACCGCAATTCGTGGCTCACATTGGCAAGAAAACGGCTTTTGGCCTGGCTGGCAGATTCAGCAGCTTCTTTGGCTTTCACCAGTGCTTCCTCTGCTTGACGACGCCAGGTAATATCCCGGGCGATGCCTGCATAGCGCACAATTGCATGGGCCTCATTGCGAACGGGAATGAAGCGTGAAAAAATCCACCTGATTTCGCCATTGGGGCGGCAGATGCGGTATTCACGCTCAAAAGGATGCTCCATTTGCCGATCGCTGCCAAGGGAAACCAGAGTCCGGTCATCTGGGTGAACGCTCTTTAAAAAGATGGCGGGATCAGCATACAGGGCGTCGCAACTCTGGCCCCAGACCTGTTCGAAAGAAGGGTTGACATAAAGCACTTTTGCTTCAGCAGCTGATTCCAGCCAAAAAACTTCGTCCATGTTTTCGGTGATTTGACGCAGCTTCTCTTCATTGTCCTGGGTTTGGGCCATGAGCCGGTCCCGTTCCATCACCAGGCGGTTGGCACTTAGTGCAATGGTTTTCAACTCCCGGTAGGGGATAGCAGCCACGTCGATTTGAACCGGCTGGGTGGCTGCTTGAGAAAAAAAGGCTGCAAATTCCTGAAGCAATTGGTCAATGTGGCGAAAATGGCGGTTGATGATCACGCCGGCAGCAGTGATCACTGCCAACACCACCAGCAGGACAGTCAGCAGGCTCTCCAGTAAGACCTGGGAAAAACGTTCCATGGTAAGGACGCCAAAGACATGTACATAGAGGCCGATGAAAAAAGCCAGCAATATGACAGTGAGCAGCAATGGAAGCAGAATGAACCAGCGCAGGATTGCTTGCCGCAGGCTTGAAGATGATTTCTTGGGCATGAAAATTCCCCGTTTCATGTATTGGTAAAAGATCACTCTTATTGTACATGAAGAAATGAACCTGGGCAATTGAGGGATGGGAAGACATGACGTTTTTAATGTGGCCGGGTATTCAGCGCAATCCGGTTCATCTGATAAGAATCAGATGACATGAGTGTTGAAAATAGGGTATGATGACAGTAGTTACAACAAGGGGAGGAATGGGCATGGGCAGTTGCGTGGCAGCCATCGGCGCTGCCAATATTGATCTGTTGGGATTTACCGACAAAACCCTTCGCATGCGGGATTCAAACCCGGGCCGCATCGAATCATGTCTGGGGGGCGTGGCCCGTAACATTTCAGAAAATCTGGTGCGTCTGGGGATCTCAACCAACCTCATCACAGCCATTGGAGATGATGCCGGCGGCACCCAGATCCGTGAATCCTGCCGGCAACTGGGAATCGATCTGACATGCAGTCTGGAGGTGGCAGATCATCCTTCTTCCACCTATATGGCCATGATGGATGAGCAGGGAGATATGGCCCTGGCTCTTTCAGATATGCGTATTTTGGACCGGCTGAAAGTGGACCATCTGAAAACCTGCGAACCGTTGCTGGAAAAAGCCGCTGTCATTGTGGCAGATGCCGGGCTGACAACCGAAACCATGGCATGGCTGGTGGGTCGGTGGCCTGAAAAACGCATTTATCTTGATCCCGTCTCCATCGGAAAATGCCGACGGATGGAAATGCTCACAGGCCAGTTCCATTGTATCAAAATGAATCGCCTGGAAGCGGGATACCTGGCAGGGATGACCATCAGCGGCAAGACTGATTTGGAAGAAGCATCCCGCCGCCTGCTGAACAAAGGTGTGAAAAAGTTGTTCATTACCCTGGGAGAGCAGGGGGTGTATTATGCTGATGAAGCACTGCAGGGCATGACACCCGCTATTCCCCTGCAGCCGGTAAATGCCACAGGTGCAGGGGATGCCTTTACGGCCGCCGTGGTTTATGGTGACCTTCAGGGCTGGTCCATGGCAGCCACTGCAAGATTTGCAGTGCGGGCGTCGGCAGTGGCCCTTTTAAGCAGGCACACCGTCAGCGAAGACATGTCTGTGGAGACAGTCAACGCCCTTAAAGACAAGCTGACAACGAAGGCCACATAAAGCAGCAGCCGATTGCATGAGGGGGAATTCAACTTCATGCAAGCCGGTGTGAAGGTAAAAAAATCCATGAAAGGCAGCTGACGCAACAGCTGTTTTCAGGAACGATCAAAGGAGATTGATGAAAATGGAATCGAATCAGCTATTAAAAGATCGGCTGGTCATTGCACCGGAAGTGAAAGAAGCGCTTCAGCAGGGCAAACCGGTGGTGGCTCTGGAGTCCACCATTATCACCCATGGCATGTCTTATCCCGAAAACATTGAAAGTGCGCAGACTTCTGAAACGATGATCCGTCAGGAAGGTGCTACGCCGGCCACCATCGCCGTTATTGGTGGAAAAATTCGTGTGGGACTGAACGCAGATGAACTGACCTATATGGGGAAAAACAGCAGTATTCGAAAAGTGAGCCGCCGGGACTTGCCCATGATTGTGGCCAAAGAACTGGATGGTGCCACCACTGTGGCCACCACCATGATCGGTGCCAGTCTGGCAGGCATTCGGGTATTTGCCACGGGGGGTATTGGCGGGGTTCACCGGGGAGCCTCGGAAACCTTTGATGTTTCTGCAGATCTGATGGAGCTGGCACAAACCCCGGTGGCAGTGGTTTGCGCCGGTGCCAAGTCAATCCTGGATATCGGACTCACCCTTGAAGTGCTGGAAACTCACGGTGTGCCGGTGGTTGGCTATCAAACCCAAGCATTTCCAGGATTTTATGTGCGGGACAGCGGCTATGGAGTGGACGACTGTGTCGAGGATGTGAAGGAAATCGCCCGGGCCATGCAGCTGAAATGGCGGTTGGGCTTAAAGGGTGGGATGGTGGTGGCCAACCCCATTCCAGAAGCATATGAAATGGATCCGGTGCTCATCGGCAAGAGTATCGACGAAGCAGTTGAAGCTGCTGAGGCACAGGGTGTTCGGGGAAAAGAAATCACGCCTTTCATTCTCGCCTGGCTGCACAGGGCAACTGAAGGTAAAAGTCTGGCAGCAAACAAGCAGCTGGTGTATCATAATGCCCGGGTGGCGGCTCACCTGGCAGCGGCCTATGCGTCACTGGAGACGCAGGCTGCCGAATAAAGCAACCAGTATGCAGAGAGCCCATTAAAATGAGCGGAAATTCACAATTGTTGGACGAAAACCTTTACAAAAGGAACAAACCCATGGTATAATGTTGACATAAGATAGGACTCCGGCACCAATTATAAAAAGTTGGAGTTGAGTTCAATAGTCTGAAAATGGCAAAACCGTCCGAAAGGCGGTGACGCAAAGCCACGAGTCTACGTTCCCAGCCAATGAACCAGGGGAGGGGAATATGATCGTCGGGTTGCCTGGGACTGGTGGCAGTGCCACCAATGATATGAGTCACATCCGGCGACCCGTTTTCACTACGGGTCGCTTTTTGCACATCTCCAGGGAAAACCTTTGCATATACTTCATTGACAGATGCTGGTTCTGATACCATCAAAGATGAGATAAGGAGAACTGGATCATGGGAACACGGATATTGAAAACAGCTGCGTGTGATGAGAATATGTGCTTAGCCGAACACTTGATGAACCCTTTTGGCGTGGTGATTGTGCCGGCAGGAACGCATCTGACACCGGGATTAAAAATAACACTGGCAGCAATGGGGATTGACAGAATTCCCGTTCGCGAAATGGACAGCAGGGAGAGCTCATGGAGGAGGAACAATGCATGAAAAAAGAACGGATTCCCATTGACAAATGTGACGGCAGCATGGTTTTATCAGAAGATCTTTATAATGATGTGGGTTTACTCTTATTAACCAAAGGCACCCGGTTAACCCAGGACAAAGTTTCAGTGCTGGTACGTCGGGGGGTTACCTGCGTGCCGGTGGAAGTGGAACAACTTGAATCGATGCAAATCGGGGCACAATGACTCGGGCTGAGGCTGTTTTCTGCAAAAATAACCACATTGCGTCAAAAGCACCTTAAAAAAAAGAATGAAAGAATCGTCAGGATTAACCGTTTTCGGATTATTCCTGTTTTTTTTGCCTTTTTCCTTGCAATACAAACGTTTTCAGGGCAATATTGAAATGAAAACGTTTTCTTCTATTGAAATATCATGTGAAGATGTGTATAATTTTAAACAAGAATCTTTCGAATATTTCGCAACGGTGGTGAAGCAAATGAACTCCTATCCAAAAGAGACGGTCTACTTCATTTCTTACGCCAAACTGCCGGGCGAAATTCCGGCGGCAACCATGCATCGTGTGGTGGGGATTGGACTCATTATCCACCAGGAAACCGGTGAAATTCTGGATGTTTCCTGCACGCTGCTCACCCGGGAAGCCCGAGAGTTTCTGAAAGCAGTGCTGCAGGGCCATAATGTCCACGAAGAGGAATCAGAGGCCATTGTGGAGCTGATACGAAGCCGTTACCATGGGTTGGCTCAAAAAGCTGTCTGTGTGGCCGTCAAAGGCTCCATTGAGCGGTACTTTCAGTGGAAAAACTCCGGGCAGTCCACAGAACCGGTATTAAACGACAAAGAATCCTGAAATAAGAACTGAATAAGATCGCCTGATCTGCTGCTTTACTGACATCCATGATGATCACCCCATCATGGAAAAGTGAGTGAAATCCAGTAATACAGGATCTGGTTTACGCTGTTGTCACCCTATTCAATGGGCAGCAGCCACCAGAACCTGTTCTGCTGGATTTTTTGTCGTCTTTATGAACCTTTTTCATGGTTAGACGAAGCATCAGAAAGGGGGAAAATGCATGAGTCAGAACAAAGCGCCAAAGAACCATGTGTTTTATCGAAACCAGAACTGGAAGTATCCCCGAATTGAACGGGGAGAAGGTGTATACCTTGTGGGTGAGGATGGCAGGCGGTACATTGATGCCTGTTCAGGATCTGCCGTCGCCAATATTGGCCACGGCAACAAAGAAGTGGCAGCCTTCGCCAAAGAACAAATGGAGCGGGTGGCCTTTACTCATCTGTCCCGGTGGACGGTGGACACCATTGAAAAATGCGCTGAAAAAGTGTGCCAATGGACGCCGGGAGATTTGAACCACGTCTATTTTGTCTCCGGCGGTTCGGAATCGACAGAAACCGCCATTAAAATGGCCCGCCAGTACTTTGTGGAGCGGGATGGTAAAGACAGTCCCAAATGGAAGGTGATCACCAAATGGAACTCCTTCCATGGCAATACCCTTGGCGCCCTTTCCATGACCGGTATTCCGGGACGCCGGCAGATTTATGAGCCCATGCTCATTGATTTTCCCAAGATCCCTCAGTTTTACCATTACCGCAATCCCTGGAATGCAGCCACCCTGGAAGAAACCAGCCGGCTGGCAGCCCAGGCGCTGGAAACAGAAATTCTGAAGCAGGGTGCGGCATCTGTTGCTGCCTTTATTACAGAACCTGTGGTGGGGTCGGCCATACCGGGAGTTCATCCTGACAAAATCTATTTTGATATGGTACGTGAGATCTGCACCAAATACGATGTGCTGCTGATTATGGATGAGGTCATGGCGGGATTTGGCCGTACGGGTAAACATTTTGCCTCCGACCACTACCAGGTGGTGCCTGACATCATCACCTGTGCCAAAGGCATGAGCTCAGGCTATACACCCATTGGAGCCGCCGTCTGCAACGAAGAAATATTTGACACCATCATGGTAAAAGGTTCCGGTAATTTTATTCACGGCCATACCTACGCCAGCAATCCCCTTTCCTGCGGCATTGCCTGGAAGGTACTGGAGATTATTGAACGGGAAGGCTACGTGGCCAATGCCGACCTTCAGGGCGCATACTTTGGGAAACGCCTCGAAGAGCTGTACCGGTATCCCATTGTGGGAGATATTCGGGGCAAAGGCCTGATGATGGGAATTGAATTTGTGAAAGAAAAAACAAGCAAAGAACCCTTCGACACTGCAGTCAATTGCAAAGGTAAGTTCACGATCAATTGCCTGGATGCGGGACTGGTTCCCTATCCTGGTGGTGGATCGGTGGATGGCAGCCGGGGAGACGATACCCTGCTGGCACCACCCATTACCATCACCAGGGAAGAGGTGGATGAATTGATGGAAGGTCTGCACACAGCCATTGCCAAAACCTGTGAGGAACTCCTCTAATGGGAGACGGTCATCAGGGAATAAGGTCAAGGGTTGATGGCCGGTCGGTTCATCATCGCCAGTCAGTCTGCGCACAAAGCACGTCAGTTGAAGCGAGTGAACCGACAATTGAAGCGAGTGAATGGAGGAGAATTCTGAATGGATAAATTGATTATCACCATTGCCCCCACAGGGAATGTGCCAACAAAAGAGCTGAATCCCACCACACCGGTGACACCGGCTGAAATAGTGGCAGATCTGAAGGTGTGCGAAGCCATGGGAGCCGCCATAGCCCACATTCATGTGAGAGACGAAGAGCAGCGACCCACCTGCGACCGGTCGATTTTCGGGGAAGTACTGGACATCATGGAGAAAGAAGGCGTCTCCCTCATTCGGCAGGTATCCACAGGAGCCAGAGGCGGTGGCAACACAGCCCAGTGGCGCAGCCAGATGCTGGACCTGAATGTGGAAATGGCCAGTCTCTCCACCGGCTCATCCAACTTTCCCAATGGGGTGAATGCCAACCCGCCGGACCTCATTGAGCATCTCATCAACAAAATGACAGCACACCATGTGAAACCGGAAATTGAGGCCTTTGATGTGGCCATGATTGATAACGCCAAGTTTTTGATGAAAAAAGGGGTTCTGAAGGCCCCGCTCCATTTCAATCTGGTGATGAATGTTCCTGGTTCCATTGCGGGAACCCCCAAAAATCTCATGCATATGATTGAAAGCCTTCCCCAGGGGTCCACCTTCAGTGTCATGGGAGTGGGAAGAGCTCAGGTGCAGATGCTGGCCCTATCCATTGCCATGGGAGGCCACGTGCGCACTGGTCTCGAAGATGTGCTGGTCATGCCGGATAAAACACCGGCCAGTAACCGGCTGTTGATGCAGCAGGTGCTGAACATCGCCAAATCCATGGGAAGAGAAATTGCCACGCCGGACGAAGCCCGACAGATACTGGGTTTGATCTGATTAACCAGGCAATCCAACGGCAGTCCATAAGATTCAACGTGGATCGAAGACTTCTGGACGGTGTTAAACAGCTGTCTGAGAAGTCATGATCATAGAAAGGCGGCTGGAAAACAAACAGTCAAGAAAATGAAAAGGGGGATTTTATGAAAAAGCGACATGTAAGTTTGTTATTGACCCTGGTATTGGTACTCAGCCTGATGTTGGCGGGTTGTGGCGGCGGTGGGGCTTCTGAGCCGGCACCCGCACCTGAAAATGGGGAAGAAGCTGCGGCTCCGGCACCAGCAGCTTCTGCAGGATCTCAGGAACTTCTCTTTGCCACCGGCGGAACAGCAGGTACCTACTACCCACTGGGCGGTGCCATTGCAGCCATGTGGAACGACAACATTGACAATGTGAACGTCACCATTCAGCCTTCCGGAGCCTCCGTGGAAAATCTGCGGCTGCTAAATACCAGGGATGCGGATATTGTGTTGGCCATGAACAACATTGCTGAAGATGCCTGGTTGGGACAGGGTTCTTTTGACGGAACCGCTGTTCAGGGATTCCGGGCTGTGGGCGTTGTCTATCCTGAAATCATTCAGGGTGTCGGCCTGGTGGAGAGCGGTGTGCTCACCATGCGCGATCAAATTGGCAAAACCGTGGCAGGCGGCCCTCCAGGAAGCGGAACCGCTGCCACCACACCCCATATTTTCGCAGCTTATGGCATTGGTGAAGGTGAAATGACTGTTGTGAACGACACCTTTGGTGATGCGGTTGATAAAATGAAAGACGGCCATGTGGATGCGGCCTGGAACGTTCTTGGCGCGCCGGCTTCAGCCATTGTTGACCTGCTGACGGTTCGGGAAGTGGCCTTCCTGGAAATCACCGGTGACGAACTGGAAGCTTTGCAGGATTCCTTCCCCCTTATTGCACCCTGGGTGATTCCCGCCGGTACTTACAGCTATCGGGGCACCGACTATCCTGACATTCACACCATCGCCCTGCAGGCAGTTCTCTACGTGCGGGATGACATGGATGAAGAAACGGTTTATAATCTGGTCAAAAACATGTACGAAGAGACAGATGCCATCACCCGTTCTCACCAGACCGGCAGCCAGATTTTGCTGGAGAATGCCCTGAACGGGATTACCACAGACTTTCATCCCGGTGCTGTACGCTACTATGAAGAGCAGGGTATGATGTAACGGGAAAACAGCTTTGATGCAGTCTGGCAGATCAGACTCTTAAGACTTTAGACTTTTCCGGGCGGCAGCACCGCCCGGAGGTCTTTTCATGAATTTCCACTTTAGTTGAGGCGAAAGGGTGTCTATGAGAAGGGACCATTGATCTCAATGAGCAACCTGAAGACATACAACGAAAGACAGCGGCAGGCAATGCAGCTGAAGCCGCGGTGGCTGCTGATTGCAGGGCTGATGTTCATCATGCTGCTGCTTCGCCTGAAGCCGGTGGCGGTGCTGCAGATTTATGAAGAAGAGCGGCAACCATCATCCATCACACGTTTGGCACAGTATCCCATTGAAAAGGGTGAAACCTTTACCATTATTTGGACTCATTCCGTCACCCGACAGCCGGTGACAGAAGTCTACCGGCTCAATGACGATCTGACCATTGGCATTGAGGAAATGCTTTTTAACGAGCATGGCCCCAACCTGCCATCCGGGCCGGAAGGCAGCACTTTGTGGGAAATCAAGAACGGCATGTTTCGAGTTTATAATTATGACATGGTCTTTGAAGCGTTACCGGTGCGCATCGGCCAAATGGTGGCCGATCATACACTGGTGATTCGTCACAAGACCATCCCCCTTCAGGAACTGTCGCGTCCGGGAGGCTTCATCACCATTCATCCGCGACAGACCAATGCATTACAGTACTTGTTTGAGGAGGGAAGACTGTGGCTGATAACGAAAATAAGCAAGGAACCCGCATAGAGGAATCCCAGACAGAAGAACCAACGGTGGAAACTCTCATTGCGGGAGGAATAGACGAAGCCAAGCAGGAAGAAATCAAGGCAAAGTTCGACCGGGAGTTTGCCTACCGCCGTCTCGCCGGCATTCTCAGCAAGATCATCACCGTGGTGGCCATCGCCTGGTCCTGTATTCAGTTGTACACAGCGGCCTTCGGAGTGTACCCCACCACCATTCAGCGGGGTCAGCACGTGGGGTTTGCCCTGTTTCTTGTATTTATTCTCTATCCCATGAGAAAAGCCATTAAGGGAAACAAGGTTCCCTGGTACGATTACATATTTGCCGCTGCGGGCGCCTATGTCGCCTTTTATCACATCCTGAACTACAGGGCGATTATTCATCGTGCAGGTGCCTATACCCAGCTGGACATCGTAGTCTCCATCGTCGCAGTGCTCTTGGTTCTTGAAGCCACCCGGCGAATCGCGGGACCAGTGCTGGTGACGGTTGCCTCTGTCTTTTTGCTCTACGCCTATCTGGGTCCCATGTTCCCCGGATTTTTATCCCACCGGGGTTACAGCATTCAACGAATTGCCACGTATATGTGGATGTCCACAGAAGCCATTTTAGGGATTCCCATCGGTGTGTCATCCACCTTTATCTTTCTCTTTCTGGTCTTTGCCACCTACTTGAAAAAAACAGGCATTGGCGACTGGCTGACTGATTTGGCCATGGGGGTTGCCGGTGGTTCCACGGGTGGCCCTGCGAAGGCGGCAGTCATTGCAAGTGCCAGTCAGGGAACCATCTCCGGCAGTTCGGTTGCCAATACTGTTGGTACCGGTTCTGTCACCATACCTCTCATGAAAAGTATTGGCTACCGGCCTGAATTTGCCGCCGCAACAGAAGCTGCCGCCTCCACTGGTGGTCAGCTGATGCCGCCGGTGATGGGAGCTGCTGCCTTCATCATGACAGAATTCACCGGCCTGCCCTATGTCACCATTGCCCTGTCCGCAGCTATTCCTGCATTTCTTTACTTTACCGGCGTGTTCATGATGGTTCACCAGGAAGCCAAAAAAACAGGTTTGAAGGGTCTTTCCCGGGATCAGCTTCCCAACCCCTTCCGTCTCATCAAAGAAAAATGGTTTCTGGCACTGCCCATCTTTGTCATTGTTTACCTGCTCGTATCGGGACGTACCCCCATGCGGGCGGCCCTCTTTGCCATTATTTCTGCCATTGCCGTCTCCTTTATTCGAAGAGATACCCGAATGAAGCTGATCGAAATTGTTGAAGGGCTGGAAGAAGGGGCCCGGTCTGCTTTGCCGGTGGTCATGGCCTGTGCCACTGCCGGAATCATTGTGGGCATTGTCACCCTCACTGGTCTGGGAGTCAAGTTTTCAACAGGAATACTGCTACTTTCCGGCGGAAACATCTATCTGGCCATGATGTTCACCATGTTTGCCTCCATTATTCTGGGCATGGGCATGCCCACCACCGCCAACTACATCGTTCAGGCCACCATTGCTGCACCGGTACTGGTGGAGCTGGGGATTCCGGTGATTGCCGCCCATCTCTTTGTGTTCTATTTTGGGATCATTGCCGATATCACACCTCCCGTGGCCCTGGCCGCCTTTGCCGGTTCAGGCATTGCCGGCTCCAATCCCTTTAAAACCGGCGTTGAAGCCTCCAAACTGGCCTTTGCCGCTTATCTCGTGCCTTACATGTTTGCCATGCATCCTGAGTTGGTACTGGTGGACTGGGCGCCCGTTTCCCTTGCCTTCTCCCTTGCCACTGCTCTTATCGGCATGTACGCCATTGCCATGGGTGTCAGCGGGTTTGCCAATGAACGCATTGGTCCATTGACTCGGCTGCTGCTGGCAGCCGGCGGCCTGATGCTCATTGATCCACGAATGGTCACCAACGTGGGAGGAATTGTGATTGTGGTGGTGGTGTATGGCCTGCTGTACCTGCGCAATAAAAAACGCAATGCAGCCGCCTCCGCTTCATCATGACGATCATCAGCGTCCACAAGTGCTTTCGACACTCAAAACAACTGTGAAGAGCAACACCTGGCAGCCTGTTACGGGCATTTGCCGGGTGTTTTTTTTAGAGAGATATTTTTTGATTTAAAGAGAACGATCACTGAGTCACCGCCAATGAGGTGCTAAAATAAGACACCATTAATGATTTGATGAAAATTATGACCAGATCTTAATAGTTGCTACTTTATTTTTACATTCAAATCTGATACAATGAACCTATCACGGCAACAGGCCGAAAAACGAATTGATGACAAGGAGACGATGACATGAAAATACCGCCACTGACCATTGGCGATCTGACAGTACCGGTACCCATTATTCAGGGAGGCATGGGCGTGGGGGTGTCTCTTTCAAGGCTGGCGGCAGCTGTGGCCAATGCTGGTGGTGTGGGTGTCATGGCTGGGGTTCAAATGGGCTTTGACGAGCCTGACTTTGCCACCAATACCCAGGCGGCCAATGAACGGGCCCTGCGGCGGCATATTCGCACCGCCAAAGAGTTAAGCCCCCAAGGGGTCATTGGCCTCAATGTGATGACAGCCATCAACCACTACAAAGAAACGGTGAAAGCTGCCGTGGAAGAAAAAATTGACCTGATTATTTCCGGTGCAGGGCTCCCTTCAGAGCTGCCTGGTCTTGTGAAAGGGTCGGCCACCAAAATCGCACCCATTGTATCTTCAGGTAAAGCCGCCGCCCTCATTGCCAAAATGTGGGACCGTAAGCATGGTGTTTCACCGGATCTGGTGATTGTGGAAGGGCCGGAAGCCGGCGGTCATCTTGGATTCTCCCGGGAGGAACTGACGCAGACCCCACCCATTAAGCTGGAAACCCTGGTGCGGGATGTACTGGAAGCCATGAAAGCCACCGAAGAAAAATACCGCAAAAAAATCCCGGTGATTGCCGCCGGCGGGATCTTCAACGGGGCTGATATTGCCCGGTTTCTGAACATGGGAGCTGCCGGTGTTCAAATGGGAACCCGCTTTGTGGCCACTGAAGAATGTGACGCCCACCTCAGCTTTAAGGAAGCCTACGTGAAGTCAGTAAAAGAAACCATCGACCTGGTGCTGAGTCCTGTGGGCATGCCGGGCCGGGCGGTGATCAACGCGTTTATGGAAAAAACGCGGCAAGTGCGGGTGCCGGCAGAGCGGTGTTCCAACTGCCTGAAACCCTGCAATCCTGCTGAAACCCCTTACTGCATTTCCGATGCGCTTATACGGGCAGTACAGGGAAACCTGGATGAAGGGTTGATCTTCACCGGCAGCAGTGCCTGGCGCATTGAAGGTATCACCACGGTGAAGGCATTGATGGAAACACTGGTTTCTGAAACTGAAGAGGCTTTGGCCACGGATGTAGGCGTAGGATAATGATAGCATAGGTGTTGAAGAACACAGAAAAAGGAGGCGGTCCCATGATTCTTGGAAAAACCCGTGAACAGTGGTTGGAAGCCCTTCCTCTATTAAAACCCCTTACAGAAGCGACGCCCCTTTGGTGGCTTAATCCCAACCGAATCCCCACCGCCAAAGCATTGCCGGATCTTCCGCTGCAAATGGCAGATATGATGGCAGCCTCCCGACGACTGGACCGCTTTGCGCCTTACCTGGCCCAGGTATTTCCAGAGCTGAAAGTTTCTGAAGGGATCATCGAATCACCGCTTCGCGCCATTCCCCGCATGCAGCAGGGGGGCGAAACATTTTTCATGGCATCATTGCCGGGGCAGCTGTGGCTGAAGCTGGACAGCCACCTGCCGGTTTCCGGCTCCATTAAAGCCAGGGGCGGTATCTATGAGGTGCTGGCCCATGCTGAAACCCTGGCTCTCCATGGGGGGCTGCTGCACCCTGATGACGATTACCGGGTGTTGGACACGCCCCCGGCCAGAGCGTTTTTTTCCCAGTACCGCATAGAGGTGGGTTCCACGGGAAATCTGGGTTTGAGTATCGGCCTCATGGGAGCCCGCATGGGCTTTCAGGTGACGGTTCACATGTCTCAGGATGCCCGGGAGTGGAAAAAAGACCTGTTGCGGGAGCGGGGTGTCACTGTGCGTGAATATGCCAGTGATTACAGCCTGGCGGTGGCCTCCGGCCGCCGTGAGTCGGCACTGAACCATGCCAGTTACTTTGTGGATGATGAAAATTCCCAGTCGTTGTTTTTGGGTTACGCGGTGGCAGCCCTGCGGCTGAAGGAACAGTTTCAAGAGGCAGGCATCGCCGTCAATGCTGACCATCCCCTCATGGTGTACCTGCCTTGCGGAGTGGGAGGCGGCCCGGGAGGAGTAGCCTTTGGACTGAAGATGGTTTTTGGGGATCATGTGCATTGTTTTTTTGCAGAACCCACTCATTCCCCGGCGGTGCTTCTGGGCCTGCTCACCGGGGCCCATGATGCCGTTTGTGTCCAGGATTTCGGACTGGATAACTGCACCGCCGCCGACGGTCTGGCGGTGGGATGTCCCTCCGGACTGGTGTGCACCATGATGAAACCACTGCTTGCAGGCGCTTACACCGTGACAGACGAGATGCTCTTTCAGTTGCTGGCTATGCTGGATGAAACAGAAGACCTTCAACTGGAACCGTCTGCTCTGGCGGGGATGCCCGGTCCCTTTCAACTGATGGGCTTGCCGGAAACCACCCAGTGGCTGGCTGAACAGAAGCTTCAGGAAAAAATGCACCAGGCCACCCATCTGGTATGGGCCACCGGCGGCAGTATGGTTCCGGCATCGGAAATGGCCGGCTACCTGGCAAAGGCTGCTGAACCGTCACCAGCCACATGAGAAACATCAACCACATTAAAAGTGCGTTAAATATAAAAGATCACTGAACAAAAACGCCCTGAACATCGGCTGCAAAACCGATCTTCAGGGCGTTTTCAATCAGAAATGCTACCGAGGAAATGGCGCGCTATTTTGGACTTGATTATCCCGCTAACTTTGACAGTGGAATAAAATGGGGTTATAATGAGAGTAACAATGATAAAGAGAAAAAATCTCTTAAGGAGGCATGCGTGATGCTTATAAGATTCAGCGTCGAGAACTTTAAATCCTTTAACGATAGGCAAGAGCTGGTGATGATTCCAGCTAAAAAACTTAAAACGAATAGAGAACATGTGATTGATTTGGACAAGGTGTCTGTGCTTCGAAACGCGACTATATATGGTGCAAACGCTTCAGGAAAAACGAACATAATTGATGCAATTCGATTTGCAAAGCACGTGATTACGAAAAAAATCCCTATGGAATCCAGTAAAATGTACTGTAGAATTTTCTCTGAAAATCAAGAAAAAGAAAGTAGATTTGAATTTGAAATTTTCAAAAATGGTAAATTTTATGCCTATGGCTTTAGTCTTTTAATGAGTGAGCAGATGATTAAATCAGAATGGCTCTATGAGCTTTTGCCGGGAAAGGACACTCAAAAAATGCTTTTTGAACGAGAAACCGATACCAACAGATTCGAACTTGGAGAAAATCTGATTCTCGATGAAATTGACGCTATGCGTTTTAAAACCTATAAGATAGACTTTGAAGACAATAAAACGGGTTTATTTATACAAGAAATGAACAGAAATAAAAAGATGAATAAAGAGTCTAAGCTGATCTTTTTCAGAGATGTTTTTGAATGGTTTGATGAGGATCTTGTAACGATAGTCCCTGACCAACCCATTACTCACTTTGAATATTTTTTTGGTGATAGTGGAGGTGATAGAATCAATGAAATAATTGAATTTTTTGACACGGGAATATCGAAAGTTAAAATTGAGGAAATATCAGTTTCCGACTTGAAAAGTAAAATACCTACGAAAATAGCTGAAGATGTTCTGAAATCCTTCAAAAACAAACTTGAAGAGTCTGAAGATAATATGGAAGTCATGACGTCTCTAAGAACCAATACAGCTTTCTATAACATAAAGGGCTCAAAGGGTGAAGACCCAGTCATTACGACGATCATGCTGGAGCATGGTAATGCTACTAGTGACTTTGAGTTCTCTGAAGAGTCTGATGGGACAAGAAGACTGTTTGACTTATTAGACATTTTAATCAGCAATGAAAAAAATAAGGTATATGTAATAGATGAGTTAGAACGAAGCCTACATCCAAAGCTGACGTATAAGTTCTTGGAACTCTTTTTTGAGCATCTTGAGGAGAATAACACGCAGCTTATTATTTCAACTCATGAATCTACCATTATGGATCAGGAGCTTTTAAGACGTGACGAAATCTGGTTTGTTGAGAGAAATAAAGACAATGTTTCACATCTTTATTCGTTGGATCGTTTTAAGGAGCGGTATGATAAAAAACTGAGCAAAGCGTACTTGGAAGGAAGATATGGTGCAGTGCCAGTGTTTAAGAACTTGTTTAACAAAGTGGGTGAATAAAAATGAGCCCACTGAGAGAATACAGGTCAATGACATCAAGATTTGAAGAAGAACTTGAAATTGAAGCACTAAGAAGATATTATGTTATATTCGAAGGTGCGAATACAGAGAGAAAGTATTTTCAAGGCATTAATAACAATCGAAAAGAGCTCGGAATTAACAGTCAAATCGAGCTGGTCATCCTTCACAAAGAAGGTGATATCAGCGGTTTCAGTCATCCTATAAAATTGCTGGAATTGATTGAAGACAAGAAAAAATTATTAAAACACGACGAAAAATTTGATAAAGGCATTGATAGATTTGTTATTGTGTTCGACCGAGATAGTTATAAAAGCGCGGAGCACTATGTTGATTTTATTGAAAAATCAAGCGTTGACAATATTCTGGTAGTGACCAGTCCGTGCTTTGAATTGTGGCTAATTTTGCATTATGAAGATGCCATTGAAAAGTATGTTGTACCCAATAAGGATAAACTATTTAAAAATGAGAAGATAAGTAGAGCACATTCTTTTACCAGCGACTTGTTTTCTGAAATCTCAGGATCCAATCCTAAATCGGGTTCTTTTTTCAATAAGTTAAAAGACGGTGTTGACCTTGCAATCATGCAAGAGAAGTCAATCGAGCAGGATATTTTAAATTTGGCAACAGAGATTGGATCGAATGTTGGTGTCTTTGCCTATGCTAATCTGATAGTGAGCCAAAAACAAGCTTTGTGCTGATGAAAAAGTGAGCCACTCTCCAAAATCACCAGATAAGTTGTGCTGATGAAAAAGTGAGCCACCTAATCCAAACTCCTATACAATTGAAAGTATCAAATCAATTGATTGGAGTGTGAAAGGTGTGATCGTGGACGTGGATCTGTATGGTCAAATCAGACATATGTTTACCCAAGAAGGTATGACACAACGAGCAATTTCCCGAACATTAGGCATCTCCAGAAATACAGTCAAGAAATACTGCGAAGGCAACTATGTCCCCTGGGAGCGCAAACCCTATGAACGAATATCATCCGTTGTGACGGAAGAAATCCGCGCTTTCATCCAAGAGTGCCTGGATCAGGATGAAGCGGAAGGTTTGAAAAAGCAAAGTCATACAGC
>NZ_JBCITM010000013.1:0-101504 GCF_039414295.1 Anoxynatronum sibiricum
TGAACATGGTCTCTCTTTGTCATCATTCGAATCACCCCTTATATCTATATTCGACATCAAGGGGCGAATCTCCTTTTTGATTGCAAGAAAAAAAGCCTATTTTCATAGACTTTTTCAACAACCTCAGGACAGCTCAAACTGAGCTGTCCTCGCATCGTTTTATTCCTTTATCCTTTTCATTCCTTACTCAGAACGGCGTTACGTCCAGCCAGCAAACCGGTGGCCCAGGCCCAGTATAGGTTAAATCCGCCGCAGTCACCGTCCACATCCATGAGTTCTCCGGTGATATAACAGTTTGATGCTTTGGTGGATGCCATGGTGACCGGGTGTATTTCACGGGTATCCACACCGCCGGCGGTCATCTGGGCCTGTTGCCAGGACAGGGTGCCGGTGATGGGTACTGACCATGACCGGCAAAATCCCGCCAGTTTTTTAATGGCAGCCGCGCTCACCTGTTGAGCTGGCAGGTGGGGCGGCCAGATGCCTGCGGCTTTAAGCAATATCGGCACCAGCCGCTTGTGAAAAAGCCCCAGCAGGCATAGGTCAGCCGGTTTGTCCGGGTTGACATGAAAACGGTTCATGAGTTCATCCATGATGGTTTCAGATTCCCACTCAGGTAACAGGTGAATCCACAGCTCTTTTTGGGATGAATTGTCATCACTGGCAGATGTATGTGCCTGCCGGGAAAGCTGTAGAATGGGGGGGCCTGAAATGCCATAATCGGTGATCAGAAGTTCTCCCGCCTCACGACGCAGCACGATGCCCTGCTCCACCACCGATGCAGCTCCCTGCCACTTCACACCCTTCAGGGCTTTCAGCCAGTCGGCCTCCAGTCGAAGCTGCACCAGGGCCGGCCAAAGGGGAGTGATGTGGTGTCCCAGGCTTTCTGCCAGGCGGTAGCCACTGTCATCGGCCCCAAACTGGCTGCCGGCGCGGCCGCCGGTGGCCAAAATCACCCGGTGTGCTGTGAGACTTTCTCCTTTTTCTGAGTGAATCAGCCAATCTTTCTGATGATGACGCAGGCTTGTCACCTTCCAGTCAACCAGGGTTTTCACCCCTGTCTGCTCCAGTTCATAGCGCAGAAGGTCCAACACATTGGAGCCCTGTTCTGAGTAGGGGATGATTTTGCCGTCACTTTCTTCTTTGGGGGTAATCCCCAGCAGTTGAAAGAAAGTGAGCACTTCATCAACAGGTACTGCCTGCAGCACCTCATGGATGATCTCCCGACACTGCCCATGAAAACGACTTGGTTCAACGAACCGGTTAGCATAGTTGCAGCGGCCGTTCCCTGTGGCCAGCAGCTTTTTACCCACGCGGTTTTCTTTTTCCAAAAGAGTGACCTGCCCGCCGTACCGGGCAGCCTCCAGAGCCGCCGCCATTCCCGATGCGCCGCCGCCAATGACCACTATTTCCATTTTATTCACTCCTATCCCACTGCCGCTAAATCAAGCATGCTATCTTCATCTTAATGACACTCATTCATTTATCCATTTTGATTCTGTTCTCATTCTAAAGGAAGTGTCTGTGGTCCTGCAAGCAGTATTCATGAAATCAGGCTGTTTTACTGAAACTTTCGCATTTAAAAGCAGCCTCACCTACACCATTCAAGGAATGCTGCCAGCCCTTTGTCCCCGTTGAAAGATCCTGCGATTCAGTCTTTAACTTGGCAGTCTTCTGATCTTTCGGAAAGAAAGTAGTTCCAGGTGTTTTCGTGGTGAAAATTTAACAAACTCTTCAAAGGATAATCGGATTTTTTGTCGAATATACAGTGAGAGTTCATCATTTTATATTGGAACGTCTTTGTTTTGCCACTCCATCACAAACTCCATGGGGGAAATTATGAAAAAAGATAAACTGGTGTTTAAATCAGTATTGTTAACAAGTGCCTCTTTTGCAGGATACAATATCGGTTCTGGCTTTGCGACAGGCGTGGAAGCACTCCAGTTTTTCGCTGCCTGGGGTGGCAAGTTTGCGTTTTTAGGTATTTTCCTTGCATTATTAGCCTCTATGGCGGTATTAATCGCAATCTATGTGATCGGCTTTGAACAGCGTTTTGATAAAAGCAGCGATGTTTATCATTATTTCTGTGGCAAGTATTTCGGTATTGTGCTCGACTATTATATTTACGTGAGTATGATCTTCGTGACCTTTACCATGATGAGTGGTGCAGGAGCAACGATTAGTCAGCATAGTGGTCTTCCTGCATTTGCAGGAGCTTCCATTATGGGAATTCTGTGTATTGTCACCGCCCATCTTGGTTTGGAAAGACTCAGAAAGGCTTTGAGTTATCTGTGCATCTGCACTGTTTTATTTGTCTTGTTTTGTGGCGGATATGCTTTTTTAACATCAGGCATCAGTCCAGTTGCCGGATCTGCTAATTCCGAACACTATGTTTCAACTGGCCTTATGCTAAGAGCAAACACCTTCGGTATCCAAAATCCATATCTTAGTGGACTTTCATCAGCAGGTCTTTTGATTGGTTCTGGTTTCGCATGGGCTTCAGCCACAGGCTCATTATGTAACAGCAAAAGAGAAGCGGTTTTCTCAGGCATTTTCTCTTCCTTATTTTTTTATATGACTACAGCCGTTGTCGTATATCTGGTACTGACATCGATGGATCATGTCGCAGGCACGGAAGTACCGATGCTGGCAGTCGTTCATTTCTTACTGCCCAAACTGTCGGTGATCTACTCTTTTATTATTATACTGGCAATCTACTCAACGATTTCCGGCAGACTGTTTTTGATTGCAAAGCGATATGACCGCGGAAACAAAGCAATGGGTTTTGTTATTATACTCAGTATTACTATACTCGCCATTGTTGGAGCTTCGTTAATCCCATTCAGCAAAATATCCAATGTCGTATTTTCAATTATGGGCGCAGTAGGCATTATCGTATGTATCATTGTATTGACTCGATTTATAATTGCAGAGACCATGCCAAAACAGTTACTATAGATCTTATTTCTTGATTCTTTTCTGTCATGTCTTCCGATACGCAAAGGCGCCTGGTTGTCTATGGAAGTGTTTGTGGTTCTGCAAGCGGTCTTCATGAAATCAGGCTGTTTTCTTAAAACTTTCGCATTTAAAAGCAGCATTCCTTGAATGATCTGGAGGAATGCTGCCGGTAGTGTGACTGTCAGTGGGTAGCTTAAGTGGTATACATGATCAACGCCACATACTTAAGATCTGTATCGCCTGCGTTGGCAATGCTATGGCTTTCACCGTCTCTGCACAGGGTGAAGTCTCCGGGTTTCAGTTTGTATGGCTGATCATTATCATAGTAGAGGGCCTCCCCCTCCAGAATGAAGTAGGCTTCCTGATCACCCACATGTTGATGCATGCCGATGGAATCACCTGGCTGGATGATGCTGATGCCATAAAGGCGACCTGTTCCATGAAAATCTGCTGTCTCGAAGAAGTGATTCAGCTCAATGGTACCCTTGCCGCCCTTCAGCTCATGGATCAACTCACGCCGCAGATCTGACGGCCGTTTAACCATTCTGATCACCTTTTAAAAGTGCGGCTGTGAGAATGCCCACGCCTTTTCCCAGATCAACAGGATAGCCCACTCGATGAAGGGCCCTTTCAATCACACTGATGACCGAAACCATGTCATGTGTGTCAATGTTTCCCATATGGCCCAATCGGAACATTTTACCGGCATAGGCACCCAGTCCTCCTGCAACCATCATGCCTTCTTCCGCCAGCACTTTTCGAAACTCAGCGTCATCGATTCCTTCGGGGTAAATCAGATTGGATAGAGTGACTGCACGGCAGGATTTTTCTGCCAACAATGTGAATCCCAGACCTTCCAGCGCCTGTTGCATGGCACTGGCCATTTTTTCATGCCGGGCATAGCGCTTTTCCAGACCTTCTTCCTTCATCATTTCAACAGCTTCCTTCACGGCCCAGACCATGTTTACCGCCGGTGTGGCAAAGTACTTGGCCGGATCATGCATCACCGGTAACCATTTTTCGAAATCAATGTAGTATTCTGGAATGGTTCCCAGGCTTTTTCTTTTTGCAACGGCTTTTTCACTGGCCCATACCACTGCAATGCCGGGAGCAACTCCAAAAGCTTTCTGTGAGCCTGTGAGGAGCAGGTCAATATTCATGTCATCCACATATTCCGGTGCTGCGCCGGTGGCACAAACACCGTCAACGATATACATGGTATCAGGATACTGTTTCATCATTTCACCGATTTCAGCCACCGGTGCACTCACACCTGTTGAAGTATCCACATGGGAGACGGTCACCGCCTGATAGGTATTTTCAGACAGTTGTTTTTCTATTTCAGCCACCGGCACAATGGTGCCCCATTCACTGGCCAGCACATCCACCTGAAGCCCTTTTCGCTGGCAAAGCTCTACAAAACGGTCACCAAAATAACCGTGAGATACCACCAGAACTCTGTCGCCTGCTTTAGTCGTATTGGCCACCGCCATCTCCATGGCCATGGTGCCGGTACCGGCCACCACGAAAACCTCCCCGGATGCTCTCCAAAGGGTTTTCAGGTCACTGATCAAGTCTTTATAATCCTGCACAAACGCAGGATCTCCAAATGCAATGGTCTCCCGGGCCATTTGATCCTGTATTCTTCTGACAACCGGGGTGGGTCCCGGGATCATCAAGAGCTTCTTGTTTTTCATGGTCAGTCTCCTCATTCAATTAATTTGGGTTATTAAAGGCAACCCATGAGCCTTTAGAACCTGTCAGAACACACTTGAATCAATGGTAATCTTTATTGAAATGCAAGTAATGCATACTTTCTTAGGCCTTCTTGCCAGTGGTGATATTCCAGAGAAATCATTTGACAGACTTATTGTATCGCTATTGCCCACCGATTGCTTTATCTATTTTGGATAAACATTTCTTCATTCTGTTATCTTTGAAAAGCCGCCAGGATGATTGTTTTCCCGCAACATATGAAGTATTTTCAAACCTACTTCAATTTCCAGCTTCACCTGTCTGTCTTCGAAATCCACTTCCATGATTTCTTTGATGCGTTTAATGCGATACATGACTGTTTTATAGTGGATAAAAAGATTTTCTGCTGTTTTTTTGGCGTTTCCCTGGTGGTTCAAGTATGCCTCCAGGGTGTCAATGAGCTCATTCGCCCGCCCTTGGTCATACTGACAGAGTTTTTTTAAACCAGGATGAATAAACTTATGAAGTCCCTCCACATCGCCAAACTGGCACAAGAGTTTAAAAATTCCCAGCTCTTCATATGAAATGATATTGTTTTGATTCTGGACTCTCTGCCCGAAGTGGATGGCATTTAAGGCCTCTTCGTAGCTTTTTCTGATTTCTTCCACATTGCACGAAGTGGTACCAATGCCAATCACCGTCTTCACGCCCACCACTTCACCACTGACTTGACTCTGCAACTCCCGGGCGAATTTAAGCACTGCAGATGACCGATGATCTTTCATTGGAAACAGCATCAAAATTCGGTAGCTTTTGCGGCTGATAATCAAGTGTTGCGTGTAATGGACAGAAATACGTCTGATGATTCCGTGAATCCGGTGCATTTGGTTTTTCAAAGCACTGATACCTGACTCACTTCTGAGCTGCTCTTGGTGATCCTGGATCTGAAGCAGAATGACGGTATGGGGCTGGTCCAAACTCCATCCCAGCGCCCTGGACCGAAAACGCACTTCTTCCGGCGACTGATAACGATGGTGAATGATTTCATCCATCAGCTCATTCTGGTATTTCTGCTCCACCTCTGCCACTGCCATATGCTTCATCAGTTCAAGAGCCACATTGGTAACAGCAGTTTCGATGGCGATAAACTCCATTTCTCCCATTTCTGAATCAGCTACAATGCCAAGATAGGCTTTTTCCTCATGAAAGAAACTGACTGATGCCAAAATCATCTGTGCAGCGAGGGGACTTTCAAATCCCAGAACGACCTTCTGGCGGTAAAGTGCGCAGGTACCTTTCGTTCTCTGAGGGACGCACTCTTTTTTTCCCTCCAGTTTTTTAACAGCAGAAAATAGTTCATCTGTAAAAGCCAGTGTTTCCAGATCTCTGTCAAATATAATCACTGGTCGGCGGAGGATCCGCTTCAGTTCAGCGGCAATGTCATCCAGACTTCCATTCTGAAGCGTCAGCTGAATAAACCGGTCGTGGCAATGACGATAATGCTCCAGCAGCACCAGCTGGCGGTTGAACAACTCATTCATCACCGGATACATGATGTCCACATATTTCACATCACCGGCGATTTGAATCACTGGCAGTTGATGAATATCTCCTGCGTTGACCACTGCTTCGGGCACTCGTTCAATAAACCGCCCCACTTTGACCAGCAATCCTGCGGCGCCGTTTTCTGCCAGCCTTCTCACCAGTGCTTCCATCTGTTGCTCATCTTCACATACTGAGTACAGGCTGGTAAGTATCAGCTCGCCGCCCTTGATCCAGTCAGCAATGTCTGGTGCTTCCATGATGGTGATGCCTTCCACCTTCTTAAACTTAATCGAAGATTTTCCCGCGACTATTTTGCAGTTACTCAAGCAATCAAGCTCAATGATTTGCGATAACAGCATCTTTTTATCACTACTCCCATCTCTCACCTGTCAGCCAAAAAATCATCTTTCACTGACCATTGTACTACATCGAATACTCATTTCTCCTCCCTGAAATTGCATTTAAACGAAACACCCAGGTTTTAATCCGGGTGTTTCGCTTAAATAGCTATCTAGTGGCTTCAGCAATACTCAGTTCCCTGCGAATGAGTTTTCCATATCCTTGTTCGATTCTCACCTGATCATTTTCCATCACCACTTGCCCTCTTAGAATTGTCTTGACGGGGCATCCAATCCCTTCTTGCCCAAGAAATGCTGTTAATCTATTTTTATACATCAAGCTTTCTTCCGTAACTTGCCAGGGTTTTTTCGGGTCGAAGATCACAAAATCAGCATCAAATCCAAGGGCAATATCACCTTTCTTACCGTATATTCCAAATGCTTTGGCTGGCCCTTCACAAAGAACTTTTGTAATCAGAGAAGGAGAAAAACCTCTGCGTACCACTGCCTCTCGATACATGATGGGCAAAAGATGCTGCATTCCACTGATTCCGCCCCAAACGCCCATCACTCCCCGTTCTGTTTCATTTTTCTCATCGCTCGTGCTGGGCGAATGATCTGATCCAACGCAACTGATAACTCCTCGTTCCAAGTATTCCCAAAGTTGATTCGCATTTTCTTTGCTCCTGAGAGGTGGTGCACATTTGAATAAACTGCCTTTTTCAATTAAGTCATCCTCGCTGAACATCAGGTAATGGGGGCATGTTTCTCCAGTAACATCCACCCCTTCCAACTGCGCTCTTTCAATGATCTGTGCGACATCCGGATGGCTTACATGGCAAATATGAACTTTCATTTTTGCTGCTTTCGCAAGGCTAACGATATTTTGTGTGGCTATTATTTCTGCAACCAGAGGTCTCGTATATAGATAGTCTTCCCATGTGCAGCTATTCTTGTTCTTTAGCTTTGCTTCTCTTTTTGCAATGATGGAATAGTCTTCACAATGAAATCCCATTCGAACATGATGTGTTTTCATCTTTTCAAAGGCTTCATTGATCAATCCAGTATCCATGGAAGTGTAGCCTTCAGACACCGGGCTGAGGAACGCTTTGAAAGCAACAACACCACATTCCCGGAGTTCTTCCAGTTTTTCGATATTATTGTCGATCATCCCACCCCATAAACAATAGTCTACAAAAGCATTTGCAGATACTGCTTTTTCTTTCGCTTCAAATGAAGCCTTATCAGTAAGTGGGGGGGTGTTTTGCAAAGGCATATCAATGACAGTTGTCGTACCGCCGATGGCTGCCGCTTTTGTGCCGTGATAGTAGTCTTCACGCCACGTGTATCCCGGTTCATTCAGGTGTACATGGCAATCGATCACTCCTGGAAATATGAGCATTCCTTGTGCATCAAGAGTGGCTGTTGCTTCAAGTTCACTCTTGTCTGAGTATATGCCGCAAACAATGCCATTCCGCACTGCAATGTTGCCTGGGTAGATGCTTTCTTTTGAAACTATCATGCCATTCTTGATCATTAGATCTACCATAGAGCCACCCTGATCCTTCCTTTAATCAATAGAAGCAGAACCTTGATGTTGATAAACAACCTTTCCACCTACCATTGTTAATGCTACCTTTATGGATTTCAAATCTTCTGTATCGGTGTGATTAATGTTACGGTCTAATACGATCAAGTCTGCCAGCTTGCCTTCTTCTATACTTCCTTTGATGTTTTCTTCACCCGTTAATTTCGCACCATTATAAGTCATCATTTGAATCGCATCTCGGAGACAAACACATTCGTCCGCGCCAAGTTGATAGCCCTGAAGCCCCTTTCTGGTCACCAGAGAATAGAGTCCCCAGAATGGGTTGACATGTGCACAGGGCATGTCCGTCCCGATGGTTGTGTTGATCCCCTTTGTCATATAGGTTTTTGCAGGTGTAAACGTACTTTGCATTTCTTTTGACAACAATTGATCATATCCATCTGCTTCGCCATACACAAACGAGGGTTGTATGGAGACCATTATGTTTGAATGCGCCATTTGATTTAGGCTTTTTTCCGATGGATAATACGCATGGATCAGATGATGATAACGTTTTTGAGGATTTTGCTTCCACGCTTCATCAATAGCATCAACCGCTGCTTCAATGGCTTTGTCGCCCATCACATGAATGCCAATGCTCCATCCCAGGTCATGCGCTTCTTTAATCCATTTTTTCAATTGCCCGACATCCAATCTTAATTTCACGTCGGGCGGTTCGGTTTCGTTTAGGTACGGCTCACTCATCCAAGCTGTTTTGGAGGTAAGTCCTCCATCAATGGCCATCTTTAATCCACCGAATCGCACCCACTCGTCTCCAAATCCTGTGTATACTCCTGTTTCCCGAATCCAGCTTTCCATCTTGTTAACATCTTGGTTTAATGTAAAACCTATCCAGTTGGGCATCAAGTTCACACGGATGTTTAATTTCGAGTTCATGTAAAGATTCTGATAAGCTCTGCATACTTCCGAACTGACACCTGGTTCAACGATGCTCGTAATGCCATGTTTTAAGTAGAACGGCATGCCATAGCGTATCGCCTCTTCGTAATCAGTAATGGAACTGGTTCCTTTATTTCCTCCGAAAACATCTGAACCAAACAAACCATCCATCGCTTCTCTGATCAACAGCACTGCTTTTCCGTGCAGTAGTCCCGTTGGTTGGCCTGTCATCTGATCCCTCTCGATTTTTCCACCCTCTGGATCAGGCGTATTTTCTGTAATCCCAGCGAGTCTCAGTGCGCATGAATTAACCAAACTGGCACCAAATATACGCTCCAAGACAACTGGGTTATCCGGAGATACGTCATCAATGTCGAATCTTGTAGGAAATCTGTTTTCTCGAAACTGTGTTTCGATCCAGCTGCCTCCATGAAGCCACTCACCACTTTTTTTGCTTTGAACCTTTTCTTTGATCTTTGATCTTAATGTTTCGAAATCTTCAATGCCAAATGTGATGATGCCTTTCAGAAGAACGCCGGCTTCCCACAGGTGATTATGTGTGTCTATGATTCCCGGTAGAACGGTTTGTCTCTGGCAGTTTATCACTTCCGTTTGATTTCCGATGTGCTGTTTTACTTCATTGTCAGATCCCACGAATATGATCTTGTTTTCCAATACAGCAACCGCCTCCTGATCCGGGCCAGTTACAGTGATCACATTTGCATTATGAAAAACATAATCCGCAGTCTGATGATTCTTAACAGAGCACCCCAAGAACCTCACTCCTTCCCTATTCTGACAGTTCGATCCTATTTGTTAGCGGCGTGTATTTGCTTCAACTCGTTTGAACGATGTGTCATAATGGCTAAGCCTATGACAATCGATGCTGCCGCAACAATCATACCAAATAGGGGACTTATAAATCCACCAGCAATAAAACCTATTGCACTTGATAAACCCACTGTCAATGCATAGGGCAGTTGCGTTCTGACATGTTCGATATGGTCAGCCCCAGCAGCTGTGGAAGCTAAAATGGTTGTATCTGATATTGGTGAACAATGATCTCCAAATACACCACCTGATAGAACAGCTCCAATCATCAATGTCAACGGTATGCCAAAGGCATGTGCCATAGGAAGACCGATGGGCATCATAATCGCCCATACTCCCCAGGAGCTGCCTGTTGAGAATCCGACAAACGCCCCCACAACGAATATCAGTGCCGGTATAAAACCAGGAGCAATTGACGTATTTTCAACGATAGTGATAAGATATCCTCTTAAGTTCATATCGCTTGTGATTGAACCAATGGACCATGCCAGCACAAGGATAATGGGAATTTGCGTATTAAGAGCAACACCACGAACAAACTTATCCATGATCTCTTTATAGCTGAAAACGTTGGATCTGGCTCCCATCACACCTGCCAGCGCACCGCCAACAAAGAATCCGGTGATGATTCCCAGTGTAATGTTTCCACTCATGAACGCCCCTCCAACACCGTTTACTGCTACTTCACCAGTCCAAAGAATGACTCCAAACAATGCTGTAAATAGGCCACCAATAGGAACAAGAAAATTTGAAATCGACAGATGCTTACCATCAAGAATATCAAACTCACTCTCGTCATCGCCAGTCATCGGCTTATCATTTTCACCGATTAGAAGACCTGTCTCAACAGCTCTCTTTTCTGCCTCATACATAGGACCAATGTCAATTGATCGGACAATGACGTACAACAGTGCTAACATTCCGAACAGGGCGTAAAAATTCATAGGAATTGATCTGACGAAAACATTCCATGGATTACCTTCAATTCCCAAATCAATCATCTGTGTGGCTACTAAACCAGTTGCATATACGCCATAACTTGTGATGGGAGACATCGCTGCAAACGGGCAGCCCATCACATCACAAATATAGGCAAGTTTTACACGGGACACCTTCAATTTTTCTGTAATCGGCCTCATGATAGCTCCCAGTGTTAGTGTTGGTTCTGTATATATGAACGCAAAGGCACTGAAATAGGCGACCAGTTGTGCCGTTTTTCTGGTTTTAATTTTGTTCACCACTACATCACCAAAAGCTTTGGAAGCTCCTGAAACCCGAATCATGTAAACAAATCCTCCACAGGCAATGATCAGGGTAATCATACTTGCGTTCCAGCTATTTCCAATGACACTGAAAAAGTAATCCGAAATCATCATTGGAATGGCTACGAAGGGATTCCATCCATAAATAATCGTCGTCCCAACCCAAATGCCTGCCAATAATGATAGAATAGTTTGTTTCGTGATCAAAGCCATTGTAATGGCAACAATTGGAGGAATTAATGCCAAAGCACCAAAACTGTTTTCCATTTGATACACTCCTCTCATCCAAATCATCCATTTTGTTTGTTTTGAGATAATTATCTTTAGGCTGTTTCAGTTGCTCAGATGATCCTCTTTAAAAATCACTGATTTCTTCTTGTTGAAGTACCTTATGACTTGTTGGATTTGATAACATAATCAACATGTTCATTAACCACTTAACGTTTTAAAACCTCCTTTCATCAGCCTAACTTTCCTTGTTTACACCATGACATCATCGCACAGAGCTTCTATAACTGGACGTCTCGATTACAGTCTTTTGAGTAAACATAGGATAGTTTTTCCTGTCCAACTGCATAAACAGCCTGAGGCACAAAGGGGCCAAACCAGATGTAGTCACCTTTCTTAACTGGAATCCACTCATTGTCAAGGTTGTAGATGCCTTCCCCTGACAAAATATAAGCGCCATGTTCCTGCACGTGCGTTTCCACAAAGGGATGGCTCCCTGGAGGATCGAAGGAAAGTATATGCATGTTCATGTCGAAATCATGATCCGCAGGCAAAAGATCCAGGATGGTGACGTTATGCATCTCTTCATAAAGTCTTTCTTCCATTTGATTCACATTTCCCACTACCAGCCAGGGTCGTTTACCTTCCAGCGGAACATATAATTGTTTGTAAAGCACCAGCTGTGCATTTTGCTTCCCTGCATTTTTCAAGTACATTTTCTCCCCTGGTGGACAATATAGGTAGCCTCCCGCCGTCAGTTGATGTTTTTCTTCCTCTGTTCCCGCTTCAACGCTGCCGCTGATACAGTAAACAAAGGTTTCCACTCCCGCTTCACCAAATCCGGCTTCATTTTTTCCCTCTGGTTCCATGGTTACCAGATAATGGGCAAAACTGGCCCCTATTTTGGGGGAAGTCAATATGGAGATGCGACAGTTTTGAAAGCCTGGAATCACATTGTTCACCAGGCCTTCGGGAGGAATAATGGCAAACTTTCCAGGACGGATGACGGCTCTGCTGCTCAACAAATCTTTTGGATAGCTCATGATAACACCCCTTATATTGTTCATTTGATTAATCGATTAGGCTGTCACTTGTATGCCTTTCACTTCATCTTTATATGCCAGCTCGTAGAGGGTGGCAATCAACGTCTCTACGCCCATGGCCAGATCTTCACCATCTGTATGTTCATGAGGTGAATGGCTGATGCCCCGGTGGCTGGGAACAAATATGAGGGCAGTAGGGACATGCTGGGCCATTAACTGGGCATCGTGACCGGCACCACTGTACATTTTCATATAATCCACACCATTTCGGATGCACTCTGTTTCAATGATTTTTGTCAAGGCATTGTCCATTGGAACAGGATTTTCATCCATCCACATATCCAAGCAATAGTCCACATCAAAACACACTGCGACTGTACTGATGATTTCACGGATATCTTTGGTCATGTCTTCCAATACTTTTCTGTCAGGATGACGTGTATCGATGGTAAACTCCACCTGACCCGGAACCACGTTGACAACATTGGGTTTCACATCGATTCTTCCTACTGTTGTTACCAATGGGTCACCATGTTCCCTGCAGCGCTGCAGAATTTTGCTGATCATTTCAGCTGCTGCATGTACCGCGTCCTTACGGTAGCTCATTGGAGTTGTTCCTGCATGATTGGATTCTCCCGTCAGCTCCACGGTGAATCGACGCTGCCCAACGATGCCTTCCACGATTCCCAGGGACTTTTTTTGCTTTTCAAGAACGCATCCCTGTTCCACATGAAGTTCAAGAAAAGCTTTGATATCAGTTCTGGGCGGAGTTTTTTCGTCACAAAAGTCAAATCCTGCCCCCTGCATGGCTTTCACAAAAGAGATCCCAGACTCATCATCGATATTAAGCACTTCTTCTTTTCCGCCAAGTCCCAGCACATTTTTGGCTCCCCAGAAGACATAGGGAAATCGACTGCCTTCTTCTTCGCAGATGGAAACCACTTCAATATTACGAACAGGATCTCCAAAATGCTTTTTCAAATGGGCGGTTGCCAGCAACCCAGCAATGATTCCGTACTGCCCGTCATATATGCCTCCATTCTTCACAGTGTCAATATGTGAACCGATTAAGATGGTTTGATCCTGATAGCGGCTTCCTTTTGCACTTCCATAGAGATTTCCCACCGCATCAAAGTGAACGTTGAGGCCAGCTTCTTCCATACTCATCTTGAGATGCCGCTGGGCAGCCACCCAGTGTTCATCATAGAGCAATCGTGTTAATCCGCCGCATTCATCCTGCCCGAACTGACTTAAATCGTGAATCGCTTTCATAATGTCTTGCTTCAGTAATTTACTTTTCATCACCTGCACCTCTTTTTCGTATCCTCCATCTGCCATGGCACAACCTCACAACAAGAGAAAACCCGTCAAAACGTTTTCCCAAAAGACTGTGAATCACTTGCATCTGTTGCCGTCTCTGTAAGTTTTTTATCAACATCTCTCTAATTGACCTCATTGTATCGCGACAGGTTTGTTAATTCTTTAACTCCATATGCTAAAAAAACACTTGCCCTTTATCCTGTCTGGATAAGAAGCAAGTGTTTTCAGTGATGATATCTATGTGAGTAATACAATCTTTCTATTGCCCTATTCATTTTTCTGAAAAAGCGGCATGGCGGCGATGCGTTTAAAGGCTTCTTCCAACACGGGTAACTCAACGGTACAGGCAATCCGCAAATAGCCTTCACCCGCTTCCCCAAAGGCACTTCCCGGCAGCACCAGCACTCCGGTTTCTTCCAGGATTCGCTGCATCACTTCTTCTGAGGCGAGGCCGGTTTCCTGGATGTTGACAAAGAGGTAGAAGCTCCCCCGTGGCGGCAGCACCGACATATGGGGAATGGCAGCTATATGCTCGTAGGAGGCCTGCATCCGTTGCCGATAGGCTTCACGCTGAACTGGCTGCAGTTCGTCTTTTAGCGACAGGGCATGAAGAGCGGCCCGCTGGGAAACAGCAGGAGCCGAGAAGGTGACGCCTTCGTTGATATCCCGCATACACTGGATCAATTCAGGAAAGCCAGCCACAAAGCCGATGCGCCAGCCGGTCATGGTGTAATCCTTGGAAAAGCTTCCCAGGGAAATCACATGTTTTTTCAGCCCCGGAAGAGCGGCCATGGGGACAAATTCCTGCTCATACATGAAGGAGCCATACACTTCGTCAGCAATGATGAGAAAATTGTGCTTCAACGCCAATGCCCCGATTTTCTCCAGGGTTTGGCGGCTGTAACAGGCCCCGGTGGGATTGTTGGGACTGTTGACAATGATGGCTCTGGTGCGGTGGGTGATAACTTTTTCAAAGGCTGCCGGATCCACCTGAAAACCGTCAGATTCTTTGACGGGTAAGTAGACGGGAATGCCGCGGGCCAGCCGGATCTGCGCCGGGTAGGGGGTGAAATGGGGAGTGGGAACAATCACTTCATCCCCATCATCCAAAATGGCCTCCAGAGCCAGCCAGGTGCCGTGACAGGCCCCCACAGTGATCATGATGTCATCAGGTTCATAGCGCACGCCCCAGCCCCGGTATTCCCGGGCAATGGCCTGACGCAGTTCCATGATTCCCAGGGAATCGGTGTAGTGGGTCCAGCCTGCCAGCGTGTCTTCAAGTGCCGCCTGGCTCACCCGGGAATCGGTGTGAAAATCAGGGTCTCCCAGGCTGAGGTTAATGAGGTTTTCTGCCTGGGCAGCCCGTTCAAAAACCTTTGCCAGGGCTGTGGGCTCCTGGTTCCAGTATCTTTTTGCCAAATGAGGGTGCTTCATTGAATGGCCTCCTTATTCAAAGGATCTGAGAATCTTGCCGAGGAAATCTTTGGTACGGGGGTGCTGAGGCTGGTTGAAAATGGCCTGGGGAGTATTCTGTTCCACGATGAGCCCTTCGTCCATGAAAAGGACACGGGAGCCCACCTGGCGGGCAAAGCCCATTTCATGGGTGACCACCACCATGGTCATCCCCTCCGCCGCCAGTTCTTTCATTACGTCCAGCACTTCGCCCACCATTTCAGGATCAAGGGAGGAGGTGGGTTCATCAAAGAGCATCACCTGGGGTGACATGGCCAACGCCCGGGCAATAGCAATCCGCTGCTGTTGACCGCCGGAAAGCTGTTTGGGGTAAGCCTTGGCTTTTTCCACAAGACCGATGCGTTTCAAAAGCCCCATGGCCACTTCTTCTGCTTCGGGAACGGTCATCCCTTTCACCTGAATGGGGGCCAGGGTGATGTTTTCCAGCACGGTTTTATGGGGAAACAGGTTAAACTGCTGAAACACCATCCCCATTTTTTCACGTTGCTTGTTGATGTCGTTGTGGGAGTCGGTGATCTTAACCCCGTCGAAGAAAATTTCGCCTTCAGTCGGCTGTTCCAGCAGATTCAAACACCGGAGAAAGGTGCTTTTGCCGGAACCGCTGGGGCCGATGACCACCACCACTTCACCCTGCTGAACTTCTTCATTAATCCCCTTTAAAACGTGAAGATCACCAAACTTTTTGTGAAGATTTTTAATGTGAATCACCGGCACGCATCCTCCTTTCAGCTACCCCCAAGAGGTTGGAGAGGGTAAAGGTCAAAATGAAATAAATGAAAGCTGCCACGATGAGTGGTTCGAAGGGGCGATAGGTAATTCCCCGAACAATGTTGGCACTGCGCATGATGTCATAAATGCCGATGACAGAGACAATAGCGGACTCTTTAATCACCACGATAAACTCGTTACCCAGAGCCGGCAAAATGTTTTTAAAGGCCTGGGGGATGATGATGTGGCGCATGGCCGTGTTGTGGGGCATTCCCAGAGAGCGGGCTGCTTCCATCTGGCCCCGGTCAATGGACTGAAGCCCTGCCCGGATGATTTCTGCCACGTAGGCGGCACTGTTCAGCGACAACGCAATGACGCCAGCCACAAAATCCGGGAACCGCATCCCGGTCACCACCGGCAGCCCATAAAAAATGATAAATAATTGCACCAGCAGAGGTGTGCCCCTGACAAACTCGATGTAAGCGGCCGCCAAAAACTTCACTGGTTTCAAACTTGATCTGCGCATGAGTGCCAGGATCAGACCAAGCATCACGCCAAAGAGGACTGCCAGAACCGCCAGAAAGATGGTATTGCGGGTTCCCGTCAGGTAAAGACCCTGATAACGGGTAATAAAACTGAAATCCATGCTGTAATTCATGTGAACACCTCCGATAATCCCGGCTCCGCAGGCCGGTGTGAGTCAGAAAAAAAGACGGCGGCTTGTGACAAGCACCGTCTTTCAGCATACCAGATGTTCCCGGTTTATTCCACCTGTTGTTCATCCGCCAGGGCAGTGGCTTCTGCAATAAACTGGGTAATCAGGTCATCTGCCATGAGCCGCTCCAGTGTGGCATTAATGGCTTCAGTCAGGTCATCATTCCCTTTAGCGATGGCGATGGCAACACCATCTTCCTGCCCAAAGCTGATATCAGAAACTGCCAGCTGGGCGTCGGCTTTGGCATAAGATGCGGCCACCGGACCTACCAGCACAATGCCGTCAATGCGGTCACTTTTCAGATCCATTACCAGGTCGTTAATGCGGCTGAGAAAACGAAGTTCGCCGGCATCGGGTATCTGCTCTGTGGCAATGGTTTCCTGTACAGTTGAAATCTGAGCTCCGATGCGTTTTCCTGCCAATGCTTCAATGGTGGATAGCTCAGCAGCATCTGCTGCCCGCACCAGGAACCGCTGTTCTGCCCGGTAGTAGGGAACAGAGAAGTCAACACTCTCTTTCCGCACTTCAGTGGGCACCATACCGGCGACAATGAAGTCGATGTTGCCGGCCACCAGAGCTGCCAGCAGTCCGTCAAAGTCCATGTCGCGAATTTCCAGTTCCACTCCCAGGTCATTGGCAATTTCCCGGGCAATTTCAATGTCAAAACCAACCACTTCCAGATTACCGTCCACTTCAACAATGAACTCGTAAGGGGGATAATCCGCCGATGTTCCCAGCACAATCTTGCCGGCTGCCTGCACATCTCCAATTTTGCCGCCCGCTGCTTCGGCCGGTGTTTCTGCAGGTGTTTCTGCCGGTGCTTCGGCCGGTTCCGTGGCGGCTGCCGGCGCGGGGGCGGGCTGGCTGCAGGCTGTCAATAACATTAGCATGGCCACCAAAACAGCCAGCATCATTTTTCCTTTTCTTTTTAACATGTCATCATACCTCCTCATCAGGGTAACATCAGTGATTCAAACAGGCGTTTTCCCTGCGAACAAGGGCCACGCCATTACCGAAAAATCCGGTTTCCGGAAACAGTGTCTCAAGGTTTCTGGATTGTATTATTATACATACTCAACCCGAAACATGCAATCTTTTTTTCCAGACTCTTGCATCATCTGATCCACCCATTTCACTGACTCAGATCTAATCAAGTATTCAAACTGATTTTGGGGCCGAGGGCATCACCAAGCCAGGCAGCACGTTGGAAGCAGATGGAACCACGTAGGTTTCCAGCCCGGTACCATATCGGGCTTCAATGGCCTGCAGCGCTTCCGAAGCCCGGCGATAAACCTGAAAACCAATTCCCGTTAGAATTTCAGGGTCCAAATCAGTGACGCAATACACTTCGTAGTCTTCTGCTGTTTGAGATGCCAGAAATCCGGCAAATTTGGAAACGGTAAAGGCGCGGCGCATTTCCATTTCCCGGGCGGCATGAGAATTGAATTCAGTGAGGAGCTGGCTCACCTCTGGATGGCCAACCCCATCTTCGCACTGGCAAAGCAGTAATATCACCCCACCCTTTTCAACAGCTTCTTTGGCACTGCTGAGGGCCTTGGTGGACTGATAGAAGTTAATGTCTTTGGGAAATCCACCTACTGATGCCACCGCCAGACGCCCCAGTCGTTCAATGGGAACCCTGTCTGAGAGATCCAGGAGCCGCTTCCCTTCTTCAAAGGCTTCCAGATAGTGGCCAGCCACTGCTGCACCTATGGTTCCCTGGTCGTTCACGATGACGTTCAATATGAAGGAAGGATCCACCATGACGGCAGCTTCCTGCATATCCGCATTCAACCGGTTACCTTCAATACTGCCGCAGCGGACACACTGGTGGATGCCGCTGCCGGGGGTGTCTCCCAGAGAGAGGGCGTGATTGGCCATGATGGTATCATAGGCGGCAATGCCTGGTACAATGGATTTCTTGCCACCTCCCCAGCCTGCCAAATCATGGAACACTATGCCCCCAGTGAGAATCAGATGATCTGCCTCCATGGCCATGCGGTTCAGGCGCACTTTGGTACCATAGCTGGTAGTGCCGACAGTGGTGAGCTGGCTTTCATCATGACAGTTGTGACTGATCACCGAAAAGCGCCGACTCAGTTCCGGCCCCAGCAACGTATGGCCTTCCGCTTCAGTGATGAGACGGTGGGAACCGGTGGCGCAAAGAAAACGAATCTGACTGTCGGGTACGCCAGCTGCATTAATCCGTTCCACCAGCAATGGCAGAAAGACATGCATCCGCTGCCAGGCTCGGGTGATGTCTGAAATCACGATGCACACCGTATCTGTGGCCCTCAGCATCAGGTGCAGCGGCGGCCGCCCAATGGGGTGGTCAAGGGCATGTTCTATGACGGCACTTTCTGCCACAACTTCTCCGGAAGTGCCACCACCTGCCTGCAGCACACCCAGCACATGATGCCGGCTTAAGTCAAGGGTTTGTGTTTCCCTGCCGTAGGGGAGGGTGATGGTGCCCGTACCGGCACCTTGGTTGGACTGTTCCATTTATATGTCGCTCCTCACATGAACTGCCTGCCATTAATAACTGCCTGCGATCAATGAAGAACGCAGGCAGGCTGTTTTGTATCATTATACCACGCTTCGAATTTTTTGAACAGGCTTTGGTTCCTGCGCCGGCTTTATCTGATGCTCAGCCTTTTCCTCCGGCGGGGGAATGATTTTTGCCGGGATTCCCACCGCACTGCAGTGGTCAGGCACATCTTTCAGCACCACCGCATTGGCTCCCACTTTGGCATATGCCCCAATGGTGATGGGTCCCAGCACCTTGGCTCCCGTTCCAATGACGGCGTTATCGCTGACAGTGGGGTGCCGTTTTCCCTGATCTTTGCCGGTGCCTCCAAGGGTCACACCGTGGAACAGGGTCACATTGTCACCAATCTCGGCGGTTTCGCCAATGACGATGCCCATGCCGTGGTCAATGAAAAACCCTTTGCCAATGGTAGCCCCCGGATGAACTTCAATGCCGGTCATAAACCGGCTGAAGTTGGAAATAAGACGGGCGATGAGAAACCAGCGGTGCCGGTGGAAAAAATGGGCGATGCGGTGAAAGAAAAGGGCATGAAGCCCTGGGTAGCATAACAGAATTTCAAGGTTGCTGCGAGCAGCAGGGTCTCGCTCACGTACCACATCAAAATATTTAAACAAGGGAAATGCCTCCTTATGGTTGTTTGGCTGTTTCAACGTTCATCAGATATGAATTATCGGATCATCATGTATCAACAACAGCAACAACCACAACAGCGAACCGCTGCCGGCAAATGGATGGTGGATGTGAGCTTCACTGTGTTTTTCATGAGAACGCCTCCTTCATTTCATACCCAACTATTTCAGTCGGAATAGTTGCTATTATTCTAATGCTTTAGCGCGCTGATGTCAAGGAAAAATACCAGGAAACCCCCTCAGGACTTTCTTTTTACCCTGTCAATCTCTATAATAGAATTATGACTATAGGAGGCGAACTTCATGAAACCAGCATCTCATCATCAACGCCTGGGCAGTGAACCAATTCTGCCGCTGCTATTCAAGCTGTCTGTTCCAGGAATGATCTCCATGACCATTCAGGCACTTTACAATGTGGTGGACAGCTTTTTCGTTGCCCGCATCAGTGAAGGCGCTCTCACAGCTCTTTCCATCGCTTTTCCCGTTCATATCTTTCTCATTGCCATAGCGACGGGCACCGGCGTGGGAACCAGCTCTCTCATTTCCCGATTGCTGGGACAGCAGAAGCATGAAGATGCCATTCTGGTGGCCCAGCATGTATTGGGGGCTTCGCTGGTGTACGGTGTTTTGTCAGCCATTGCCGGTCTGATGCTTGCCGGTCCGCTGGTGCGGGCTTTCAGCAATGATCCTGAGGTTATTCGGTATGGCATTCAGTACACCCGTATCATCATGCTGGGTGGTGTCTTTCTGTTCACATCCATCGTTGCCAATGATATCCTGCGGGGACAGGGAAACACCTTCCTGCCCATGCTTTCGATGATGTTGGGAGCCATCACCAACATCATCCTTGACCCACTGATGATCTTCGGCATTGGCTTTTTTCCGCGGATGGAGGTGACGGGAGCAGCGGTGGCCACGGTGATTTCCAAAGCCGTCAGCTGCTTTTTCATTCTGCTGCTCCTTTACCGGGGACAGCATCAGGTGAAACCCAAAGTGGGTACTTTCCCCGTGAATTTTTCCATTCTCAAGAGCGTCTATCAGGTGGGCCTGCCCAGCATGTTCATGCAGTTTCTCACTTCCTTCATGATTGGGGGACTGAACATGGTGGTGGGTACTTATACCGAAACGGCCATGGCCGTGACAGGGGTCTACTTTCGACTTCAATCTTTCGTCCTGATGCCGGTTTTTGGACTCACCCAGGGTTATATTCCCATTATCGGTTATAATTATGGCGCAGGCAACGCTCCGCGCATGAAGCAGGCACTTCGTTATGGTCTTCTGACTGCTCTTGTCATCACCAGTACTGGTGCCTTTCTCTTCCGCTTTATCCCCCAACAGCTGATCGGTCTCTTCCAACCCGGCCCTGAGATGCTGGCCATCGGCAGCGAAGCCCTCACCACCATTTCTCTTGGACTCTTCATCGTGGGCCCCGCCATTATCGGTGCCACTACTTTTCAGGCCATCGGTCTTGGCCTGCCCAGCCTTGCCCTTTCCTTTCTGCGGCAAATGGTGCTGCTGCTGCCTTTCGCCTGGATACTGGGGCGCATGTGGGGGCTTTCGGCAGTATGGTATGCTTTTCCTTTGTCAGAGTTCATTGCCCTGGTCATTATGGTTTTCTGGCTGGGAAGACGATTACAGAAGGTTTTCACATCACTGGACAATGCGGCAAACCAGCCTCCGGTTACTGACCCCGAAACAGGGATTTCCGAAGCATAGCGCCTGTCACTTCACTGATCACCTACTTGACTGTCATCCTTTACTGATGTTGATACCGGCACCTGTTTTATGCCGTTGACGTTTTTGCCTGATCACAGTCTTCATCCCGGTGTTGGCAGAAGAGCACATTTAGTGTAAAATAAAAACGATCCCATCATCGGACAGGAGGAAATTTATGGATTCCAACAAAGTGGTGTTGCGGGCATCGCTGCAGGGCATGCTTAGCAAACTTCTCAAGTTTATTCTTTTTACCCTGGTGGCACTGACTTTCTGGCGGCGCATCCGCGGTTTTCAGCAACGGATTTTTAATACCTATGACGTCAGCTATCTGTCAGCGCTGACCAATGCCATGGAGACTGACATTGAAATCATGGAAATGGTGCTGTTGGCAGGCTCTTACCTGGCGGCACTGGCAGTGCTGATTCTATTGATCTACCTGTTCGGAAAGATCTTATCCCTTTTATTCGCCCTGACGGGTGTCACCGTGATTGATTTCGATCAGCAGCGCATCACCGAAAAACGATTTGTCTTCCCCTTCCAGCGGATTGAAGATGAGAGCATGTTCCATCAAATCATTCAGGTGCGCATCGATCAAACACTGTTGGACCGACTGGCAGGCGGCGGCAACCTCTATGTGGAGTACCTGGTGCTCAGCAAGCTGGATTCTCAACTGCGCGTTCTGGATCTGCCCTTTATGAAACACCCGGAAAAACTGAAGAAAAAGCTGATTTAAAAATACACCGATTAAATCGCCATCAAAAAACCCTGCAGGATCGCACCGGATACGGGAGCGTTACCTGCAGGGTTTTGTCGATTTTATATGTTAGTATTCGTACACCTTCGTAAACTCACTGGGATTTTTCACCATGGTAAAGTTGGTGCCGCCTTGCCGATACACGGCATCAACAGTGGAATCAATGATCACCCATTCCCCATCCAGCAACACTTCGTTCCAGGCATGGTAGCCGTCAACGTGCTTGGTGTATCCCTTCACCAGCTTAGTGGGAATTCCGTCACTTCGCTTCATGGCAGCCATTAACGAAGAGTAATCATAACAGATGCCTTTTTTCTCGAAATAGGTCTGAATGATGTTGGGTTTGTAGGCTGCTGTCAAAGTGGGTATTTTATCATAATCATACGTGTAATTATGAATCATGTACTCGTAAATGGTGGTGACTTTCGGTCGGGTTTCTTCTTTGTTGCCGACAAGCTCTCCACTTTTCAGAATAGGTGGATCTTCCCGGCTCCAGTTGATTTCCTGAACGGAATTGAGAAAGACACTGTTGGGGTCTTCCAGCTTCACCTGAACTGTCTTGGAGTCAAGGAAGGTATACCTGGTTCCGCCAGCATTCTGAAGCACATCAATTTTGTAACTGCCGTCGCCCATCTGCAAGGGGAACGACTCCACGGTACCATCAGACTTCAGATCGTAGGTGTACCGCTCCTGCCCTTTGGTGACCATCACCTTCAGCTGACGTGGTTGCGACGCCTTGTAACTGATATGAATCACACCTCTGTCCACATCACTGGTATCAAAAACCGCTCCTGCCGCTTCACTTTCCAGAGGAATCAGTATCAGCAGGCATACCATCACAACTGCCCATATTCCCTTTCGCATGCCTGTTCCCTCCTTCCTGATTACATCACTGCACTGATGACTGCCTTATTCACGCGCCCTACAGACAAATAGCCTGCAGCGCCTCATCCAATAGCTGCGTGGTCCTTGATTCATCTGATCGTTTCCCGGTCTGTGCATGGTTTCATTGCAATGCCGATCTTATCCTCTTATTATCTATATCGGTATTGTTACCCCGTGGGTATAGCCCTAAACTGCCCGCGGCGATGGGAACTTCACTGCCCACGGGTGGCCATCACTCCTTGCTTTCCTCTAAAGCAGATACCTGTTCAGCACTTCCGGATTCATACAATGAGTGCGCGCTGACTCTTTGGAAATTTTTCCGGCTTTCACCAGGTTCGCCAGACTCATGTCCATGCTGATCATTCCCTGTGCTTTGCCTGTCTGGATGGCAGCGTCAATCTGGGGAATTTTGGCATCCCGAATCATATTGCGAATGGCGCCGTTCACCAGCATAATTTCAAAGGCAGCTGCCCGGCGATCGTCATCTGTGGAAATCAATTGCTGCGACACAACGGAATGCAGTACCGTTGAAAGCTGAATACGCACCTGTTGCTGCTGTTCGGCAGGGAAAACATCGATGATGCGGTCGATGGTTTTGGCCGCGCCCAGAGTGTGGAGGGTGGAGAGCACCAAATGACCGGTTTCGGCTGCTGTCAGGGCGATGGAGATGGTCTCATGATCCCGCATTTCTCCCACCAGAATCACATCGGGAGACTGGCGCATGGCCGCCCGCAGGGCGTGGGCATAGCTGCGGGTATCCATGCCGATTTCCCGCTGATCCACCAGGCTTTTGGCATGGGTATGCAGGTACTCGATGGGGTCTTCCAGGGTGAGGATGTGGCAGGCCCGCCGCTGGTTGATGAGATGTATAATAGCAGATAAAGTGGTGGATTTACCGCTCCCCGTTGGCCCTGTCACCAGAATCAAACCCCGGGTCTGGCGATGAAAATCCAGTACCGTATCGGGTATTCCCAGCTCCAGAGGGTCCGGCTGATCAAACCGGAGAATGCGTATGGCCGCCGCCATGGAACCCCGCTGGGTATAGGCAGCCACCCGAAAGCGGCCCACTCCAAAAATGGAAACAGAAAAATCTTTTTCACCTTGGGCCATAAATTCCTGAAAGTGTGCCTCTTTAAAAAAGAGTTCCCGAATCAGTACTTCTGTATCAGCCGGTTTCAGGGCGGCTTCTCCTGCCGGCTCCAACATGCCGTTCACCTTCAGGGTGGGCGGTCTTCCCGCGGTAATGAACAGGTCTGAAGCCTCCCGCTCCACTGCCAGGGTGAGCAGGGCATGCACCCCTTTGCCAATATCGTTGGTAATTTCCTTAATCGTATCCTTGGTAATGGGATTAGCTGTCACCTGATGGGTTCACCTCCACATCTCTGAATTCAACACCTTCGATATATTCCACTTCCGCCGGCAGGCTTTGCCATGCAGTGATTTTCTGCACGGGTCCAGAAAATAACCCTTGTTCAGCAAGAGGAGTTTCAGGCAGGGACACCCTTATTTCAGCGCGAAAGCCGCCCATGCCCGGTTCTTCCGGCGGGGGAAGTGCCAACGTAATGATCATGGCGTCTTCATCTGGCCGGGTTGCCAGTGAGGCATTCATCTGTGTGTCAGCCGTTTCTGCCAGACGATACGTCACCAACCGGCGATACTGTTCCAGCAGGTTGGGCCAATCAACGGCAGCACTCTGCGAATCCTGGTATGATGGTGTTGCGCCATCGATTCTGCTTTCAGGCTGCTCCAGTTCCCTTGCCATCAGTACTTCCTCCCAGGTATCGGCCAGCATGCCGCTGACCCGCCAGGTGATGGCCGCTGCTTCTCCTTCCAGGTCGTAGTGGCGCTGGGTCCATGCGGCGTTTCGCCGGGCAATGGCCAGGCCCGAGTGAGCTGTCATCATGGCAAACACGCCAAAAACAATGAGGGTGAGGGCCAGCATAATCACCAGCACCGAAGCACTTCCTGACTGGGCGGTGAAGAACATTTCCTTTCGTTCTTTCATTCGTTCTTTCAGCCGGCGTCTCATGGCTGCCCACCTCCTTCTCTGGGAAGAAATCGTTGGGTTTCCAGCTGGTAGATCACAGGCTTATCTTCTTTTTGCAGCAGATAGGGTTGTTGACGGGTGACGGCCAGCGCCACTGTCAGCAGCCTGCCTCCGGCATTTTCTTGTTCTGTGGCGGTTACCTGCAGATTGTAGACTGGCTGTATAGCTGGTTCCGAATGATGGGGAACCGGCTGCCATTTGTCATCGTAACCTATGGTCAGGCTGGTGGACTGCCCATTTTGTTTGATCTGGGCATGTTGAAAGAAGGGCTGGCTTGCCAGCCTTTCTTTTTCGAGACCGCTGTCCAAAAGCTGGATGATGCTGTTGCCCAGTTGAACACTTTCGTCCAGATCAGCCGCCTGATGATTGAGACGAACCGCCGTCACAAAAATCTGGAGCAGGTAAAGGCTCACCAGTGACAGTATTCCCACTGCCATGATGATCTCCAGTAAAGAAAAACCCTGTAACGATTTTCTTTTTCGCCTTCCGGTCATGCGCTCACTTCCTGTTCCGGACGTATGATTTCAGCCGCTGTTCCAGCGTTCCTGCGTGAGACAGGGAGAGATGATTCTCCTCTTTATTCCACACCGGCACCTGCCTTAAGCCGGTAATAGCCGCTTCTCATCAGCGTTTGGTCTTCCCCGTTCACTCCCATCTGAAAGTGGAGGGTGGTGCCTTCCTCCATCTCCACTTCAAAGGTATCCAGCAAGGCAATTTCAAAGCTGAAATCATCCCTGACAGGATCACCTGGAATGACCTGCACTTCCCGCAGGGTGCCTTCCCGGTGGTAAACCCAGGTTTCCCAGAGTTCGCCGTAGTACACTTCTGTAAGCACCAGGGCTGTATGGCCAGTTTCTGGATGAGGGCGCAGGGTGACGGCATTCTGACGATCCTGCTGCCGGAGGCGGGTGTTCATGTAAGCAGCCGCAGTGCGCAGCTGGCTCTGGGCCTGCTGCCGGTCTATGACCTGTTGAGAGGCGCTGTTGCCTGCGGCCATGAGGGTGAAGGAGGCGGTGCCAAAAAACAACAACAACGCCATCACCAGCAGCAATTCGGTGAGGCTGTGACCCTGGCAGCGACTTAGAGATTGAAAATGCTTCATGGTGGTGCCTCCTTTATGAACAGGCTGTCACGCCTCCTCAAGAGTGCTCTCATGTCTTCATGACAGAGGAATCAGACCCCACGCCGGCTCTGGCCTACTGCCAGCGATGCAGTACCCGGATTTGGGGCATGATGTTGGCTCCGATAATTTCATAATGGTAGAAATAGGCCTCCCGATTGACAATCAGGCCGTAATGAGTTTCAAGATAATCCAGATCGGGGGGATAGCTGCCTTCAAGGGCATAGCACTGGATGGCGGCCCGGCGGACGGCCTCTTCCAGAATCGCCAAACTTTCACTGTCGGCACCAACCCAGAAATCGCCCATGCCTGCGAATACCAGCAGAACCACTGCCAACAGGATCAGCAGGCTGATCCATCGGGGGTCTTTGAGGATTGTCATGAACATCACCTTTTTCATCAGTTTCCGGAGTAACGGGCGCACACCTTAACCAATAGTGGACAGAATCTGAATCAGGGGCAGCATAACGGCCATGAGAATCACACCGATGATCAGTGACAAGACGATCACCAATGCCGGCTCCACGATGGCGGTGAGACGCTGCAGACTGCGATCAGTCTCTTGCTGGTACATGACAGCACTGCGGGCCAGAAAATCTTCCATCTGCCCTGTCTGGGCACCGATGCGTACCATGCGGATGAGCAGTTCAGGCAGTATGGTCACCTGTTCAAAGGCTTCTGCCACGGGAGTGCCTTCTTCAATGGCTTTTCGACAGGCCCGAAGCTGGCCGGCTGCATACTGGTTTTCCACAATGGACTCTGTCCACTGGAGAGATTCATCAAAGGCCATGCCACCGGCGATAAGAAGGCTGAGGGCATGACTGATCCGAAAAGCAATTATTTTGGATGCAACGGTTCTGGTGGGCGGAAAAGTCAGCTTCCACCGATCCCACCTGGATCTGCCTGCCCCAGATCGGGTATAAATGACCAGACCGGCAATGACCAACGCCGCCACCGCCATCATCACCACGCCCCCCTGCTGCAAAGACCGGCTGACAGACACCATTACCTGAGTGCTCCCGGGAATGCTGCCCCCAATGGAAACCAGTATTTGGTGGAACATGGGAAGGATGCGGAAAATCAGTAATCCCACCACTGCAGTCATCATCACTGCCAAAATCAGGGGATAGGCAACGGCGCTTTTAATGCGCTGTTCCAACTGATCAAGGCGATCATAGTAGTCGGACAGGCGACGGGTTTCTTCATCGAGCCGCCCGGTGCTTTCGGCAATGGCCAGCATTCCTGTGAGGTAAGGGGGAAACCCGGGCTGGCGGGTGATGGACTCTTGGAAGGTGCTGCCATGATGAATGTCTTGGTAGAGGGCAGCAGCCGCTTTTTTCAGCCGGAGATCGGTCATCTCTTTCTCCAGCAGGGACAGTCCTTCAAGCAGGGGAATCCCCGACCGAAACAGCACTGATAATTGATAGCAAAAAAGAGACAGGGCTGCCGGTTTCAGCCGCTTGGCAGCGGTGATTTGTCGGGGCGACGATGACCTGATTTCAGCTGTTTCCATGAAAACACCTCTTTTCCCTTGTGATCCTTTTCCTTTTTTCTCACTTTTTCACATATCTGCTTGATTTGTTACGTCTCTTCTGAAGGTACGTTCTCAGACACTTGGTATTGCCGGTATTTGTCGGCATCCCGTCTGCGACACCGCACTGTCATGCGAATGCCTTCGGCTTCATGCTCGGTGGCAAGTACCCCGGCGGTTTCATTGAAATAGGTCACCAGACGCCCTTGCTGATAGGGGAACAGGAAGGTACAGATCATATCATCGCCAAAGCAGTGTTCCCGGATGCTGGCCACCAGGGGTTCGATCCCTTCTCTCATTTTGGCGGAGAGGAAGATCACATCTGGTTTGTCGGCTCCGCTTCTGCCGGCTGTTTCAGTCACCTGGTCCATTTTATTATAGGCGTAGATCATGGCCTGGTCGGTGACGCCGATGGCTTCCAGCGTTTCGTTGGTTACCCGGATTTGTTCCATATAGTCCTGGTTGGCATAGTCCACCACATGAATGAGCAGATCTGCTTCCTTCACCTCTTCCAGGGTGGAGCGAAAGGCCTTCACCAAGTGGTGGGGCAGTTTGCTGACAAAGCCCACGGTGTCGGTGAGCAAAAAGGTCTGATTTTCCGGTAACCGGATTTTACGCACCGCAGTTTCCAGTGTGGCAAAAAGCATATCCTTTTCCAGTACCTGCTTGTCTGTCGCTTCTCCGTAAGCCTCCACCAATGCGTTCATCAGAGTGGATTTGCCGGCATTGGTGTACCCCACCAGAGCAACGGTGGGGATTTCGGTGCGCTGCCGCTGCTTGCGCTGGGTCTTCCGGTGTTCTGTCAGCTCTTTCAGCTCCCGGTGAAGCAGTGTAATGCGTTCTTCAATGGCCCGGCGGTCAAGCTCCAGTTTCTTCTCGCCCACACCCCGGTTTTTGGTGCCCACGCCACCCACCTGGCGACCCAGTGACTGTCGCAGGCCGATGAGACGGGGCAATGCATACTGCAGAGAGGCAATTTCCACCTGCAACTGAGCTTCCCGGGTTTTCGCCCGCTCTGAAAAGATATCCAAAATGAGCATGGTGCGGTCAATGACTTTGCATTCCAGGCTTTCTTCCAAATTGCGAATTTGTGACGGCGACAGCTCGTCGTTGAAAATGACCACGCCAGCTTCTTTTTCTGCCACCAGCTGGCCCACTTCTTCGATTTTTCCCTTGCCAATGTAGTGGGTCTTATTGATCTGCTGCAGGTTCTGGGAAGCCCGACCCACCACTGTCACATCGCAGGCGGCGGCCAGATTGGCCAGCTCTTCCATGCCATATTCAAAATAGGGATGATGGTTCAGGTTTACCCCCACCAACAGGGCACGTTGTTCTTCGTTCATGAAATCGCTCCTTCTGCGAAAAAGGGATGGGGTAATGCTGCCCATCCCTTACGTCTAATGAATCTGTTGATGTTCAGCCTCAGATAATGGATGTGCGACTGCTTTGGCCAGTACTTCCCGCAGTTTTTCCTCTGCCATGGGCCGGTGGAAATAATAGCCCTGAAGATGGTCACAGCCGTAACGTTCCAGCATCTCCCACTGGGCTCTTTCTTCAACACCTTCGGCTGTGACGGTTAGTTGAAGCTGGTGAGCCATGTCAATAATCTGGCGCACAATAAAGGTTTCCTTGGGATTATTACCCATTTCCTGGATAAAGGACTTATCAATTTTAAGGATATCCATGGGCAGTGATCTTAAATAGTTGAGAGAGGAATAGCCGGTGCCAAAGTCATCAAGGGCTACCCTGACTCCCAATGCCCGGATGCGGTTCAGCAGTTCCTTGGTGTGACTCAAATTATCCATGGCAGCTGTTTCAGTAATTTCAACCACCAGCTGGCAGGGATCAACACCATACTGATGAATCATCTGACTGATCCAGTCAGGCAGGTCTGTTCGACGAAACTGCATGGAAGACAGGTTGATGGACACAGTCAGGGGCGGTAAGCCGTCAATTTTCCACTGCCTGCAGGTTTGGCAGACGCTTTCCATCACCCAGGCACCAATGGGATGGATCAGGTCTGTCTCTTCTGCCAGTTCCATGAAAAAGAAGGGAGAGAGCAACCCCTGCTGTGGATGATTCCACCTTATGAGAGCTTCAGCGCCCACAATATTCCCTTTCACATCCATGATGGGTTGGTAGTGAAGCACAAACTCCCGGCGTTGAATGGCATAGCGCAGGTCTTTTTCTTTTTCCATCCAGTTGGCAATTCGATCGCGTATGGTCTGGTCGAAAAACCAGTATTTATTTTTACCGGCAGTTTTGGCTTCACTGAGAGCCACATCAGCGTGCTGTAGCAGGGTATCTCTGTCAGTCCCGTGGTCAGGAAAAATCGCGATTCCTGCACTGGCGCTGATGAAGTATTCATATTCCTCTACTCTAAAGGGGGCTTCAAAGGCTTTTAATATCCGTTCTGCCAGCCCTTTCAAATCGTCTGTTGATTGCAGCCGGGACTTCAGGACATAAAACTCATCGCCCCCGGATCGGGCTACAAACTCGTTGTCCTGTAACTGTTCATTGATGCGACAGGCCACTTCTACCAGGATTTGATCCCCCACCGGATGCCCTCTGGTATCATTGATTCTGCGAAAATCGTCCAGATCCATGGTTAAAAGGCCAAACTGTTCCTGATGCCGGTGATGAGTGCCCATGATTTTTTTCAGATGATCGTAAAACAGGGTGCGGTTGGGCAACGCTGTCAGTTCGTCGTAATACGCCATTTGGTACATTTCCCGCATCAGACGTTTCTGCTCGGTCACATCCACATGGGAACCGGCCATGCGAACAGATTTCCCCTTGGAGTCCCAGACAGCCTTCCCCCGGGATTGAATCCACCGGTATTCACCCCATTTGTTGCGCATCCGGTATTCACTGTAAAAGTAGGGGGTTTTGCCATCCAGATGCTGCTGCCTGACAATTACTGTGTTGTCAAGGTCTTCGGGATGAACCAGCGACGCCCAGGCGTCGTAGGTTTCCGGCAGCTCATCTTCATCATAGCCCAGCAGCAACTTGGTGCGCGAAAAGCTCAACTTTTGATTGCGCAGGTCCCATTCCCAGATGCAGTCATTGCTGCCCTCCACCACCAGCCTGTACCGCTCTTCCGTTTCCAGCAATTGTCGCTGCTGGACTTGAAGGGTGTTGAAATTGTCCTGCAGTTCCTGTTCCATGGCCACCAGTTCTTCATAGGCACTTTCCAGTTCTTCATAGTTAGCCACCAAATCTTCCTGATAACGGGTCAGCTCATTCAGATTCTGACGGATCAGCAGATACAGCAACAACCCCGTGGCGCCCACATAAAACCAACCCTTGAAGGTTTGCAAATTAACAAATTGCTCATAATCGGATACCATGGCCAATAGTAATCTGTCTGAAAAGGCAATCCACAGGGCACCAGCAACGAGATAGATCACCACGATTTTCTGTGGAATCCGGGAGGCGGGAAAATTTTCGAGGCGAACGACCGTTTCAGCAGCCTGCTGCAAGGTTTTCTGTCTATCCTTCATCTAACGACCTCCATCCCGGTGATATGCCTGTGTTGTCTCAACTCACACTCAATGACTCCCTGAGCTGGTGATGACTGATGTTAGAAATCTGATACCCATTAAACGGAAAAATATCAACCTCATCTGCATTTTATCCCCTGTTGACACGCATTTCTTGCTGTTTTTCTGGCTGTCTCTGACCAACAGTCGCGTTTATCCCCGATCGAAGAAGGGGCTTTTCCCTTTGATGGCCAAGGGAATGCCATAAGCGATGATCACATCGTCACCGAAATATCCCAGGTTTAACGCAGCTTTGCCTGCAGAAAACATGATGCGGTTATCACAGCGATGGTCTGCTGCCACAGAAACAGCCGATCCGACGGCAATGCCCAAATCACCGGTGGCAAACGCACAGATTCCATTATGCTGAACATTTTCTGCACAGTTCTTAAATCCGCAAAATCCACAGACAGGCACACCTGCCACCCCATTGCGGGTACCGATGAGAAGCACTACCTGGGAATCATCTACATTGCCGGCATCCCGCTGGAAAAAGGCGGCCCCGGAGTCTTCTGCAATACGGCGCATTTCCTGAGAAAGCGTTTCTTTGTCAGTGCCGTCCAGCACCATCATTTCAAGACGATCTGCTCCTTTGCCTTTGGGAGCTGTTCGGGCGGCGGCAGCCATTAGCTGTGCCACCTGCATTGCTGCCTGTTTCTCCAGTTCTTTGCTTTTATAAATCATCACATTGCCTCCTCAGTTTTTCTTGCAGGTTCATACTGAAACATATTGTGCAGCTCCATTTCGGGCTATTATAAGATATTCGTCACAAATAAAAAAACTCCTGCTCAGACAAAAATAAATTTGCCTGTCAGAAGTTTTTCAGTTCGTAAATGATGAACTGGATTGATGACTGTTCACCTGCCTATTCCCGTCGGATGAGTCACGGCACGGTATCTGTCTGCCAGCCAGAAAATCAGCATGGCCAAGGCGCTGACGCCAAACACCAGCCAAAAGGTGAAGGTTCGCACCACCAGGGTAAGGGCCAGCGCCTGGTGCACTGCAATGCCGTAGCCTGTCAGCACCAGCATCATGGCGCCTTCAAAAGTACCTGCTCCTCCTGGAAACAATGGGATCATCCCCGCCATATAGGCCATGTAAGTGGCTGCCGCCACTGTTAGAAAACCGGCAGGAATTCCCAGACCTTTGGAGGCCACCCAGGCCTGCAGGGCATAGTTTCCCCAAATGATCAGGCTGAGTATCAGCTGCTGTATCCCTTTTGCAGGATGCTGGAGTAATGCGGCAGTATCACTGATGAACTGCTGCCAGGTTTGACGTAACCACTGACCAATACCCCGGGTCGTTTTCAGTTTTGAGATTCCCCAGAACAGGAGGCCCACCGTCAATAACAGCACCACCCATGGCAGTGTGTTTCCAAAATGGGCATTCATGGGAAAAAGACTGCTGATCAAACGCCCCTGAAGGGGATGCAGCATGAGGGAGATCAGGGTGACGACACACGCAGCCCCGAAAACCAGGCCGCTGATGCTTTTCTGCAAAATCAGCAATGATGTGGCTTCAGTACCTGACCACCCCAGGTGCTCCTTGAACCACCACACCTTTACTGCCTCACCACCGAACTTAACCGAAGGAGTGACACCTTCAAAGAAAGTACCCACCAGATTCATGCGCACCATTTGCATGAGCGTGACCCGGCGATGGTTGATATCTGCCAGATGCTGCCATTGGTATGCCACCAATATCCGGTTGGCTGTCTGAAGGGATAAGAGCACTATCAGCGTTGTCAGCGACAACTCTCGCAGGCTACTTACCACCTGTTGCAAATCAGTCCGCCAGAGAAGCAACAGCAGGAGTACCAGTCCAAGAACGGATATCCAGTGATTTCGCTTCATGCGCTGTTTCCTCCTTCACCAGCATGCAGGTGCCGGCCATGGTACTGCCCGGCTGCAACCGTAACTGTGCCTGCTGAGTCAGATGGGCTCTGGTTAGTTGACAGGGTGCCTCATAAAAACGTTCCAGCCTGCTGTGGGGCAGCCGCACCAATATGCGAGTGCCCGACTGGGCATATTGCTGCAAGTTTTCCAGAATCTGTTCCCTGCCACGCACTTGCAGCGCCAGATGGACTACATTGTAAACACTTGGATCAAATGACTGCCCACACCCATGATGCACGAAAATTTGCCACATTCCCATTTTGCGTAACAGGTCCCGGGCATGTTCCACGGCATCCAGATCACAGTCCAGTACATCCACCGCCGCTCCGGTGTGCCGGCAAATTTCCATGGCTGTAACAGGAAAAGCGCCTCCCCCCACACAGAGCACACGATCATGGCGATTAATATTCCCTAATCCGATCTCCCGATTGACAATACTGCGATAATACAGTCTCATCAATGGATAACTGGCCGGAAAATGAGAGAGTGACTTTTCAGTGAAACGGGTTAAGGCAGGAATCACGGCGAACATCCTTTCTGACATTTCTATTAAAGCCCCAAAACAGGGGTTTCGCATCATCAGCAGCTACGACAACATCGGGTTTAGCTTGTTACAGGTAATCCTCTTCATCAACATTAAAGCACTGTTGATATCAAAGTGGCTACCTGATAGAACAAACCTCCCAGTACCAGTGCCGCTACCGTGGTGCCCACACCGATGAAGGCACCTATCTTCACACCAAACTCTTTGATAAGCACTCCCAGCACTGCCAGGCAGGGCATGTAGAAAAGCGCCACCAGGGAACCTGTAAACATTTGAATATAGCTTAAATCCATTTCCAACAATGGAAGCACGGCCAACTCGCGACGGATAATCCCCAAAATCAGGCCCAGTGTAGCCTCCTTCGGCAGTCCAAGCCAGCCTTCCACCAAGGGTGAAAGGACTTCTCCCACGTGAACCAGCGCACCTGTTTCTACCAAAAGAGCTGCCAGACCTACACCCATCATCATGGGCACTTCTGCTTCCATCATGAAGTGTTTGGTTCTGATTTTGATTTTTTTCACCAGCGTCTGACGATCCGGCATCAGTAAATTGGGGATTTCCAGGAGCATTGGATCACTTTTCCCGGGAATCACACGGTCAAGAACCACGCCGGTTAAGAAAATAGCAGCAAATGAGATCAGATAAATACCAATCAGCATAAAGACGGAATGATCTCCCAATAAAGCAATAAAAGCACCTGTCTGTGCAGAGCAGGGCACCGCCAATGCCACCATGGTTGCCACCATGATCCGCTCTTTTCGGCTGGTGGCTGCGCGGGTGCCCAGGATGGCCGGAATGGCACAGCCATAACCCATGATCATGGGCACGATGTTGCCTCCCTGAATACCGGCTTTCCTCATCACGCCGTCCACCATGACGCCCAGGCGGGGCAGATAGCCGCTGTCTTCCATGAATGACAACACAATATAAAACAGGAAAACATATGGAAAAATCAGGGCGAAGGGCCATTCAATTCCTTTCACCAAAATGCCGTACTCTCCCACCAGTACGTTAAAAACAACACCTTCAGTGACAAAAATGGATACAATTCGAACGAAAAAAGGCACAATCACGCCGTTGACAAGGGGTAACAAAATGGCACTGCGAAGGCCTTTTCCTCCACCTACCACAATACCCAGCGCAATCGTTAAAACAAGAAGCGCCAGCGGAATCCCCGGAAAGGGCTTCATTGACGCATCTCCCAGACGCTCCAGCCAGGTGGGGTGCCTGTGTTCAACTTGCTGCACATCCTGAATGGTTCGGCCCACCCATTGCCAACGCTCATCGTCGGTATCAGGCCATTGATTTGCATCGCCTGAATCTGGAGCACCAGCTGCTTCAGTGCTGTTTGATGCTTCCTGACTTTGACGAAAAGCATCTGCAGCTTTGATAGCAGCCTCCATTAATTGCAGCAAACCCACATTTCGTACCGCCACCGTGGGAATGACGGGGGCATTCAAGTGCTGTGAAAGCAGGTCCACATCGATGGAGATTCCCTGACGCTCTGCCACGTCTATCATATTCAGTGCATAAATAACCGGCACGACTTTATCCGGACTAACAGTACTTAAATGTTGTATTTGGAGCGCGAAAAAAATGTTTCGCTCTAAATTGGTGGCATCCAGCACCACAATGATGGCATCAACGGCTTCATTGTGTACCATATCCACCGCCACCTGCTCTGCGGGTGATGTGGCAGCTAATGAATAGGTTCCAGGCACATCAATCAGATCACCATTGCGTCCCCGATACTGCCATTTGCCACTTGTGAAACTGACAGTGGTGCCGGTATAATTGGCACTGTCCACCTCAACGCCTGTAAGCTTTGAGAAGACAACACTCTTACCCACATTGGGGTTTCCCATGAGTAGGAACCGAAAATCTCCTGACTTAGGCCCTAAAAAAGCCTGTTCTTGATGGCACTCCAACTACGCCACCTCCCGCACCATGATTTGCTCTGCAAATTCACGGGCGATGGCAACGCAACGGTTTCCTAATCGGACAACCACTGGCCCACCCATGGGCTGGCGGCTTTGGATTTCCACCGGCAATCCCATTCGAAACCCCATGGCATCCATCAGTGGAACAGCAGGAAGTGTTTCGATGATGCAGCGGCCTTTGATCTTCATTTTATACAATGACATAACAACCACTCCTGACGTTAATAGTCATTAATTATTGATAGCACTTCTCATTATCACCATTAGCATACCACTCCTGCTTTCTTTTGACAAGCATTTTTAACAGCCGCATTTTCACAAAATGGAACACCCGTCACATCTGTGACGGGTACTGTTAAGAAGCATTATGGAGTCATTCTTGTGACGCGTCTCCGTTCCTGCAGATCCCGCAGATAATGAACATCCACACTTGATTGGCGAATTACTGTTTTCGAGCGTTAAAAGGACAGCTGGTACATCCTTCCAGTTTATTCACCAGATCACTGCACGCACGGCGGGAAAACACACAGGGTATTTTCATCTGTTTGGCCTGATCTTTCACCAGTTTCGTCATATTATGCTCAATGAAATCTGTAAAAACAATGATCACATCGGTTTCTTCAGGAATTTCCATGCGGCGCATCCCTTTTTTACGCCCGGTCCAGTGCGTATATTCCTTAATTCCGAAGGATTCAAGCGCTTCGGGAATATTGCCCAGTCGATCAGCTCCAACTAATAACGCTTTCATCAGTGAAGCCCCCTTTCTTTTGATAATGATTATCATTATTATAGTATGGGTGGTTTGGTTTGTCAATGGTTTTTTGCTGCTTATTCGCCATTTTCTGAAAAAACCGATGCTTCACCCTTTTCATCACCAAAAAAACTCCGCATCCTCAGATGCAGAGCTGGCAGACGTGGTAAAAATCAGGTAAATGAGTTTCCAGTGCGGTCGATCAACTGTGTCGTGGTTGCTCCTGATCACTGGCTTAACTGACCCTGTTGTCAGCCTGTGAGTTGAGGCATACTGGAGTTATTTTATCAAATCCAGCGTTTCGCCCCACTGACTGCCATTAAAATGCCCAATGATGTCAGAACAATGGTGCCTCCCGGTGCCAAGGATGCATAGAAGGAAATAGTCAACCCAATGACCACCGACAGCAGGCCAAAGAGCAGCGAAAAGAAAAATGTTGTGCGAAAGCTTCCCCGAAGCTGCAAAGCAGTGGCCACAGGCAGTACCATGAGAGATGACACCAGTAGAATTCCAACGATTCTCATGGAAAGGGAGATGGTGATGGCGACCATGATGGTGAACAGCAGATTGATGCGTTTCACAGGAATACCTGCCAGCAGCGCTGCCGTTTCGTCAAAAGCCATGAAAAACAAACTGCGGTAAAGCATCATCACCAGAAATAGGATGGCCCCGCCTAACAGCCAGATACTCCAGACATCCTGCCGGGTCACCAAGGTCACACTGCCAAAAAGATAGCTGGATACCTGCGCACCGGCGCCCCCCAGACTGATGAGCACCGTTGCCAGACCAACACCAAATGACATCATGACCGAAAGAGACAGCTCAGCATAATGGGTATAGGTCTTTCGAAGCTGTTCAATGGCAAGAGATGCCAAAATCGTTGCCATGAGGGCGCTGTAAATGGGATAAATCCCTCCCAGCAATCCACCGGCCACGCCGGCCAGTGCCACATGGGAAAGAGTGTCACCAATGAGCGACAAGCGGCGAAGGGTGAGAAAAATACCAATGGCCGGACAAAGCACTGCTACGACAATTCCCGCCAGGAATGCCCGCTGCATAAAGCCATAGGTTAGTATTTCCGGCATGGTTGAACCTCCCTGTTGTTTACACAACCGTCTTTTTGTGGACTGATTGTTTATAATCTCGTGTTTCTGTTCAGGTCAGTGATGATGGTGCATCATCCGGGTTTTTTCACCATACATGTCTTCCAGATACTGCTCAGGTTTAAAGGTCGATGTGTCATGAACAAAAATCTGATTCCTCCCCATACAGGCGATTCGACTGGTTCGTTCACTGACCACACCGATGTCGTGGGAGACCATAATAAGGGTAATGCCCATATCCCGGTTCAGGATTTCCATCAGCTCATAAAACCGCTCCTGGGAATCCACATCCACTCCCACCAGGGGTTCATCCATAAAAATGATGCAGGGGGAGCTTACCAGCGTTCGGGCAATAAACACCCGCTGTTGCTGTCCGCCGGAAAGCTGTCCGATCCGCCGGTCTGCATAATCTGACAACCCCACAATATCCAGTGCTTCCCGTACCTTTTTGTCCAGCTTGGGCGTCATGCGCTTGAATAATCCCATCTGACTGATCAAATTGGCACTGATCATTTCATAAACAGTAGCAGGAAATCCCATATTGAATTCCCTGACATTTTGAGGAATGTAGCCAATGCGCCGCCACTCACGAAACTGATGCACTGGTTTCCCCAGCAGCATCACCTGCCCCTGTTCCGGTTTCAAAAGCCCCAGCATCAGCTTCAGCAACGTGCTTTTTGCAGATCCGTTGGGTCCCACAATGCCCATGAAGTCTCCTTCTTGAATGGACAAATTGACATCCCGCAGCAGCGGGATGTCATCATACTGAAAGCTAAGATTTTCAAGACGCACCATTTCCATGGCTACTTCACCAGCGCTTTCTCCAATGTTTTCAGATTTTCATGCATGAGTGTCACATAAGTGGCCCCTGCTTCACGCTGTTCCTGATTAAGCCCTTCAAGGTTATGGAGCATGAGGGGTTCCAACCCAGCTTCTGCCGCCAGAACTTCAGCAGTGCGTGGGTTTGCAAGTGTTTCAAAGAAGATATATTCCAGTTTATATTCCCGGGCAAGATTTGTCAATTCTGCCAGACGACCGGGGTTTGGCTCGGCATGAGGAGTAATTCCCGTAACGGCAATTTCCTCAAGCCCGTAACGATGTGCAAAGTAACCAAAAGCGGAATGGGATACCAGCATTACTTTTTGATCTGCTTCTTCAACCATCTGACGGAATCCAGCATCAAGCTCCTCAATGGCAGCTGCAAAGAGATGATAGTTCTCTTCATATGTGTCGCTGTTCGCGGGGTCAAGTTCCTGGAGAACAGCCAATAACTCTGAACCGATCGTCACCATATTAAGAGGATCAGTCCACACATGGGGGTCCCATTCACCGTGGTCGTGGTCGTGGTCGTGGTCGTGGTCATGGTCGTGGTCATGGTCGTGGTCGTGGTCATGGTCTCCGTAGGGTAACAAAGGCACCAGGTCGGCTGCCTGTATAAGACGAGTTTCATGATTCGCCAGTAGTGCCAGTGCTCCTTCCAACCAGGGTTCCATATCCAACCCATTGTAGATGAAAACCTGGGATGCCTCTAACTGAATTAAGTCCCTGGGGCTGGGTTCAAAGCTGTGAGGATCTGCTCCGTCAGGTACCATCTGATTAATCTCAACCAGTGGTCCGCCTATTTGACGGGCCAGATCTGCGTAAGGAAAAAAGCTGGCGGTTAATGTTATAACAGGTTCAATCAAGCTATCTTCAGCCATTTCTTCAGCCGCAAGCGCTTCATCCTCTTCTTCCAGTTGACCTGCCGAAGCCTCGGCTGGTGCCGGTTCTACAGAAGGTGCCGCACACCCGGCTGCAACCGTTACCATCATCGCCACCAATATCAAGGCTAACCAATGCCTCAATCGGTTAGACGCTGACTCCTTTCGATTCTCATGTTTCATCACAATGACCTCCTTTAGTTGCAATTCACTTGCATCTAATACATTGATTCCCACTATTTTGTATTTCAAACAACACATGCAAAAAAAACCTGTATTATGTCTTGTATGAATATCCAAAAAACAATTACCAATATTATTGACATTTAAATATTTTAATACTAAAATAGAATCAATCAGGAGGGATTATGATGGCTGGAACTTTTCATTTGTCAGAGATGTTATCATTGGCATTGCACAGCATGGTGTATATCGCCACTTCAGAAAGTGAATATGTGAATGTCAAACAAATCGCTCAGGCAACCGGTGCTTCAGAGGCACATTTATCAAAAGTACTGCAGCGATTGGCGAAAGGGCGCATTCTCCGCTCTGTTCGTGGTCCTAAAGGTGGCTTTTCACTGGACCGAAGCCCTCATGACATCAGTTTTTTAGAGATTTACGAAATGATTGAAGGGCCTGTTTCTCTGGAAGGATGTCCCAGCCATCGCCGGGAATGTCCCTTTGCCTACTGTATTTTCAGAGGAATGCCAGAAAAACTGAACAGTCAATTCATTGACTACCTGACCAACACCCACCTCAGTGAGTTTGTTGGTAATCGAAAACCAGGTAAAAATGGTGCAGCTCACTAGTTACTCATCTTTATCAGAATCCATTTATTGCCAGCATCACCTGCGCTGTTTCAAAGGCATTGCAGCCCGCTTCGAATCAGCGTTTTCATTTGCTTTTATTTAAGTATTGTGGTACCATAATATTGTTTGAAAGGAGCAGGTATTTTACCGCTCTTTCAATAACTGTTACCCCGTATTGATTCACTATTAAAAGGAGGCGTATCAAAATGAGTATGTTTTGCTATCAGTGTCAGGAAGCGGCCCGCAACAGCGGTTGCACCAAAGTGGGGATCTGTGGAAAACCCGCCGATGTGGCAAATCTCCAGGATCTGCTGATCTTTGTTACCAAAGGGATTTCGCTTTATCAGCAAGAGTTAAATCAACTGGGGCAAGGCGTTCCGGAAGCTGACCATTTTATGGTGGGCAGTCTGTTTGCCACCATTACCAATGCTAATTTTGACAAGCAGGTTTTTGTCAACCGCATTCAGGAGGGTCTGGCTTTGCGGGAAACCCTTAGCAATAAACTGGCTGCCGTCAGCCCTGCCACCTCTGTTCCAAATCGTGATGCAGCTGTCTGGACCGCTCACTCACTGGACGCTTTTGAAACCAAAGCATCCACTGTTGGTGTACTGGCAACTGAAAATGAAGACGTTCGTTCTCTCCGGGAATTGATCACTTATGGCTTAAAGGGGTTGGCAGCGTATGTACATCATGCGCAAAACCTATCACAGGAAAATCAGGAAATCACTGCTTTTATGCATCGTGCATTGACTCAGTTGACCAATGACAGCCTGTCGGCCGATGATCTGGTTGCTTTGACACTGGAAACTGGTAAATTTGGTGTTGATGGCATGTCTCTGCTGGATCAGGCAAATACCAGCGCTTATGGTCATCCGGAAATTACCAGTGTCAATATTGGCGTAGGCACCCGGCCAGGTATTCTCATCAGTGGTCATGACCTGAAAGATATGGAAGAGCTGCTGGAACAAACCGCCGGTACCGGTATTGATGTATACACCCACAGCGAAATGCTTCCTGCCAACTATTACCCTGCCTTTAAAAAATATGAGCATTTCATTGGAAACTATGGCGGCTCCTGGTGGCATCAGGATAAGGAGTTTGACGCTTTTAACGGACCTGTGCTGCTAACTTCCAACTGCCTGGTTCCCCCAAAAGACAGCTATAAAGACCGGGTATACACCACCAACACTGCCGGATTTGAAGGTGTTGTTCATATTGCCGATCGTCCCGAAGGCGGCCAAAAAGATTTCACCGTCCTCATGGAACATGCAAAAAAATGCCAGCCTCCAACGGAACTGGAGACCGGAACCATTGTAGGCGGCTTTGCCCACCAACAGGTGCTGGCACTGGCGGACAAAGTGGTGGATGCTGTTAAAACGGGAGCCATCAAGCAGTTCTTTGTCATGGCCGGCTGTGATGCCCGCATGAAATCACGTTCTTACTACACCGATTTTGCAGAAGCCCTTCCCCAGGATACTGTCATTCTCACCGCTGGATGCGCCAAGTTCCGCTACAACAAGTTACCCCTGGGAGATATTGGCGGCATTCCCCGGGTACTGGATGCCGGCCAGTGCAACGATTCCTATTCTCTGGCAGTGATCGCCCTCAAGTTGAAAGAGGTGTTTGGTCTGGATGATATCAACGACCTTCCCATCTCTTACAACATTGCCTGGTATGAGCAAAAAGCTGTTATTGTACTGCTGGCACTTTTGTATCTGGGCGTGAAAAACATACACCTGGGGCCCACACTGCCTGCGTTCCTGTCGCCCAATGTGGCCAAAGTCCTGGTGGACAACTTCGGCATTGCCGGAATCCAGTCTGTGGAAGAAGACATCCAGCTGTTTCTCTCTTAATCTCCATGCGCCCTAAAAGATTGTCAAAAAGCTGCACGCGACTCTGTGTGCAGCTTTTTCATTTTTAAGAGGTCGGCAACCGCACTGAAAAAGTCACCGATCTTTCAGCTATATGTCTATTGGGGAAAAATTGAGATATTCTTGCCTGTTCTATATGCAAACGGATTGCATGTGTAGTATAATGAGCAACAGAATAGATTTATCTTCATCAATCAATCTCTTGCGCAAAGGATGATGCATATGACAACCAGCACACTGGCTGGTCGCCGTGACAGTCGCAGCCTTATTATCACTCTGGCGATTCTGGCAATGGTTTTACTGATTTGGGCAGTGGTGCAGTCCGGGAGTGATCCCTTTCTGGTACAGCGTTCAACCCTTGAAAACTTCAGCACGATTTTTATCAGTATTGTACTGGAAGCTTTCCCCTTTGTTCTTTTCGGGGTGTTTGTCTCCTCACTGATTCAAATCTTTGTCACTGAAGACATGCTGGTCCGCTGGATTCCACCACAAAAGCTGCCCGCCTTGCTGGCAGCCTCCCTAATGGGCCTTTTTTTCCCTATTTGCGAATGTGCCAATGTTCCTTTGACCCGCCGCCTCATTGCCAAGGGTGTCCCCCTTCATGTGGGAATCACTTTTCTCATGTCAGTGGCCATCATGAATCCGGTGGTCATGCTGTCCACTTATTATGCCTTCAACGGCCAGTGGCACATTGCCCTGTTAAGAGGTTTTCTGGGAATGCTGGGAGCCATCATCATCGGTTATGTGGTCAGCCTGATGAAGCATCCAGAAAAAATGCTGCGTTTAGGCGGAGAAACTGCCTCATGTGACTGCGGTCATGATCATGGCCACCTGCATGATCATGACACTCATGTTCACGGTGGCGCCTGTACCCATACACAGAGTACAGAACATGACTGTGGTCATACCCACGAACCGTCTCACACCCATACCTCTCACAGTGAACCACTCTGTGGGTGTGATCATTCCCACGAGCCACCTGCTGCCGGCGGCGGCTTCAACGATCCGACACTGAACCGTTTTTTCGGACATGTGACCAACATTATTCACCACACCAGTCTGGAACTTTATGCCGTGGGACGTTTTCTCATCATGGGCGCTTTTATCTCATCTTTTGTGCAGACCTTCCTGCCACGTAATCTGCTGATGACCATCGGGGAACGCCCGGTGGTTTCCATCCTGATTCTCATGGCCCTGGCTTATGGTCTTTCTCTCTGTTCAGAGGCGGATGCCTTTATCGCCAGAACCTTTGTAGGCCAGTTTACCTCCGGTGCGGTGGTGGCCTTTATGATCTATGGTCCCATGATTGATGTGAAGAACACGTTGATGCTGCTGGATGGTTTTCAAACCCGATTTGTGGTGCGCCTCATCGCCGTCACCACTGTTGTCTGTTTCTCGTTTGCGCTCCTCATTAACCTTGTGGGATGGTAGGTGAACATATGAAAAAAATCAATTGGAACGAATGCTGCTGGTTTCTGATCTTGCTTGGTTTCAGTGTGTATCTGTATCATTTGCTGTATTCCGGCGAAATTCTGTACTTTGTGCACCCCAGAAGTGTTAAGTTTACCACTTTGACCATGCTGGCTTTCTTTGTCCTCACCATCTTTCAGGTGAAGCGGCTCTCAGACACTTCCCGGCGACCTGTCAAGTGGGGTTACTTGCTGTTCCTGCTGCCTCTCCTGACAGGTGCACTGGTGGCTCCCAAAGGAATCACCGAAGAAATTGCCGTAACCAGAGGTATTACCGTTGCCGCCCAGGATCGATCAGGGTTTTCGCTTTTTTCACCCGACACCAGCCGGCGCATCGATTATACACGGGATGAGGTGCTGGAAATCGACGATGTGTTCTTTGATGATGCCCTCAACGAAATCCGCAATGATATACCCCGTTATATTGGTCAGAAAGTGTCACTTTATGGGTTTGTTTTCCGCCAGGATCATTTTGATGAACAGACCCTTTTCATTTCCCGCCTCTTAATTGTCTGTTGTGCCGCCGACTCTCTCATAACAGGTATTTTGGCAGATTATGAAGGTGCAGATGCCTTTGAAGACTATACGTGGGTCCAGGTCACCGGTGTCATTGATCAAACTACGTATTATGACCCCTGGGTGGATAAAACCTACGAAGCTCCTGTGGTTCGGGTGGAAACCATTGAGCTTCGGGAAAAACCCGATGTCCCTTACGTCTATCCCCGCAACTATTCCGGCCCGGAACATTAGGATGGAGTTAGTCTGAATCAGGCGAAGCAGTCACTTGGCTTTCCCAACGGATTGCTTCAACGTACAGTTTCATCATATGTGCCATGGTAATGCCTTTGTGACACTTTATATCAGGCGCTGCATTGCCTTTTTCAAACATGTCTATGCAGCGCAACCAATCACCCAGCACAGATCTTTTTCCCATCAGGGCCTCTTCCACTGGTTTTGCCAGAGGCAGTTCTTCCACCAGCTGTTCAAATGGTTTTGCCAGAATACAGTCCAGCAAAGAGAAAAGTCCTGTTAGAAAATAATTCAATCTTTCGCTCGGAGAAGCCGTCTTCTGAGCCAGCAGTTCCATCATTCTTGCCCTGACAATACTCGTTCGGATCATTTCAGCATTCTCCGACATTTTTACTTCATTCAAGAGCATCAGATAAATCCATTTGCGTATTTCACCCAGCCCCATACGCACTAAGGCACCTTCCATGGAATCCACCCGATATCTGGCCCCAAACTGCATGGTATTCGCCAATCTTAAAAATTTATAGGAGCTGGAAAGATCTTTTTCAATGATGGCTGCCATCTCATGATAGCTGGGTGTTTCATCATTTAACTTCTCCAGCACCTGAAGAAGCGACGTATTAAAAGGAGCAATCTCTCTGCCTCTAAGCATAACAGGCTTGCTGAAAAAATACCCCTGAAAATAATGATACCCCAAGGAAGCGGCATGTTCAAACTCTGCCCGGGTCTCTACCCGTTCCACCAGCATTTTTTTTCCTGAAAACAAGGTTGCCAGTTGACGGTGTCCCGATTCAGAATAAGCATTATATTCCACTTTAATGATATCGGCCAGTTCCATAAGTGACCAATAATCTTCTCTAAGAACAAAATCATCCAATGCCAGAAGGTACCCTTTTTCCTTTAGCTCCCGACAAGCTTCCACCACTGTTTCATCCGGGTCCACCCGCTCAAGCACTTCAATGACCACCTGATCAGCTGGCAGCAGCAACGGAATACGCTGAACTAGTAACTCCTTTGAAAAGTTAATAAAAGCCCTTTTCCCGCTGATAATATCGTTTAAATCCATCACCAGAAAAGCATGATTAATCAGATTCGCAGTTGATTCAGTATCATCTGTTCCTTGGTAAAAGTTTTCTTCCGTGCGCCGATAAAGCAGCTCATAGGCAAACAGTTCCTGCTTACCATCAAAAATGGGTTGTCTGGCAGCGTATACATTCATTGTAACTCCTCCATCCACACACTGTCATTATTCAACTTTATCACTTCAAAAGTGCTACACTTTTGTCATTTGCAGTCATGATCAGTTTTTGTAATCATACCATAATAGAACTAGTTTAATCAGCCACACAGATAAAAACTGTCTGCGATGGGCTCTCGTTGATTGCTCAGAATAAATAGTGATCGTCCAAAAATAAAGTCTTGCACAACAACTTATACCACAACTGATCTCTGCATCCATTTTCCCATACAGCAAAAAGACCCTGGGGTCGCTGAGGCCCCAAGGGTCTTTTTGCTGTACAGCTTTTTCATCTATCCCTGTAGCAGGGTGCCGTCGGTGCCGATGGTGACTTCTCTGTAAGGCACAATGACCTGAGCTGCCAACATGGCCTGACGAACAGCACTCACAATGCCACCACAGCATGGTACCTGCATGCGCGTTACGGTAATACTTCTCGGGTTGTTGAGCCGAAATATGTCCGTTAATTTTTCCTGATAATGCTGGTTATCATCCAGTTTGGGGCATCCAATGAGGGTGATTTTTCCTTTTATAAAGTCCCTGTGGAAATCTCCGTAGGCGTAGGCAGTGCAATCAGCCGCGATAAGAATATCTGCCCCCTGAAGATATGGCGCCTGGGGATGCACCAAATTCAACTGCACCGGCCACTGAGATAGTTCAGAGGGTGCCTGATGGTGATCAACCTGCACTTGCTCATGGTTTTCTTGGGAAGATGATGTTGTTGATGTGGCATGATCACGGCGTATGGCTTTTGCTGCCATTCCGGGACATCCGCAGGGAGATCCCGGTGGTGCCACTTCTTTCACAGGGGCAGCTTCACGGGCTTCACGTTCGCTGATGCGCTGCATCACCAACGCTTCGTCATAGGGTGCCGCTTCCCTTTCAATCATCTTGATGGCACCTGTGGGACATTCGGGCAAACAGTCGCCCAGCCCATCACAATAAACGTCACTAATCAGGCGCGCTTTTCCGTCAACCATTTCGATGGCACCTTCATGACAGGCAGTAACACACAGTTTGCAGCCATTACACAGCGTCTCATTGATCTCAATAATTCTTCGATTCATTGGATAACCTCCGTATTCACCATTTTCTATTATTGTAGTATTTCAATACCTGTTTGTCAATATTAATTTTCTTTTCATGATTCGTCCTCCTCGCGAGGACGTTTGAATTATTTTATGAGACTTTCCTTCATCTTCGTTTCTTGTATTCATTGATATTACTTAATCGAATAATGCTATTGCCATTTTCGATGCATATCAGATGCTTTGACAAGTGGACGCAAGCTGATTATACTCAAAGTAGACCTACCTGTACACGCTTATAAGTATCTTTGACAATAAAATGCAAACGTTTCCGGAATGGCATGGTTTACCTGTCAACCCAATTAACGTTTGTACCACGGGCAATTAATCAGGTGCGTGATATGAATGACCCAGACAGCACGAAGAAAAAAGAAGGGATGATGCTATGATGAAAGCACTGGTAAAGAAACAACGGGAGCCTGGTCTCTGGCTTGAGGATGTTCCAAAACCCGAAGTTGGCAAAAATGATGTTTTGATCAAGATCAAGCGCACTTCTGTGTGCGGTACTGATGTGCATATTTACCAATGGGATGACTGGTCACAAAAAACCATTCCCGTTCCTATGACCATTGGACATGAATTTGTGGGTGAAGTGGTGGCCATTGGTGAAAATGTTCATGATGTTCAACTCGGAGAGTTGGTCTCAGGTGAAGGGCATGTTGTCTGCGGCCGTTGCCGAAACTGCCTGGCAGGCAGACGTCATCTGTGCAACAGTACCAGTGGTGTGGGAGTTAACCGCCCGGGTGCTTTTGCCGAATATCTGGCTATTCCCGTTACCAACGTGTGGCACTGCGACCCTGCCATCGACATGGATATTCTCAGCTGCTTTGACCCACTGGGAAATGCGGTACACACAGCTCTCAGCTTTGATTTGCTGGGCGAAGATGTCCTCATCACAGGTGCCGGCCCCATTGGCATCATGGCCGCTGCCGTGGCTCGCCATGCCGGTGCCCGCCATGTGGTGATCACCGATGTGAATGATTACCGGCTTGAGCTGGCTCAAAAAATGGGAGTCAGCCGGGCAGTCAATGTGCGTACCACCCAACTGAAAGATGTGATGGATTCTTTGGGCATGAAAGAAGGCTTTGATGTGGGCCTCGAAATGTCAGGGAACGCTTCGGCTTTTCAGGATATGATTCAAAACATGTGCCATGGCGGTAAAATCGCAGTGCTGGGAATCCAGCAGCCGGAAACTTTCATTGACTGGAACACCATTGTCTTCAACGGACTCACACTCAAGGGTATCTACGGCCGAGAAATGTATGAAACCTGGTATAAAATGACAGCCATGATTCAGTCCGGGCTGGATATTTCCCAGGTCATCACCCATAAATTCCATTATACCGATTACGAAAAGGCATTTGAACTGATGGCGTCCGGCCATTCAGGAAAAATCGTACTCAACTGGGAAGAATAGCCGACACGGTTGCTTCTTCCCCCAGAAAGGATGAGTCTTATGTTCGCACCAGCTACTCAACAGCATTACTCCCAGCTTCTTGACGGAATTCGCCGCCAGGGGCTCTGGAAAACCGAAAGGGTACTTTCAGGGGCACAAAATTCACGAATCAACACCACTTCAGAAACTGATGTAATCAACCTCTGTGCCAATAACTACCTGGGCCTCTCCAGTCATCCACGAGTGGTGGCCGCTGCCAGAGAGAGCTATGACCAGTGGGGCTATGGGCTGTCATCAGTACGGTTTATCTGTGGCACCCAATCGGTTCATAAAGAGCTGGAAGCAGGGCTGTCCCAGTTCCTGGGAACAGACGATACCATTCTCTACTCTTCCTGCTTTGATGCTAATGGCGGCCTTTTTGAAACCCTGCTTTCTGAGAAAGACACCATCATCAGCGATGAGCTGAATCATGCCAGTATCATTGATGGTATGCGGTTGTGTAAAGCCAAAAAACTCATTTACAAGAATAACAATCTTGAAGACCTGGAAAACAAACTGAAGGAACGACAGCCTGGGGGCATCACCCTCATTGCCACCGACGGTGTTTTTTCAATGGATGGCATCATTGCCAACCTCAAGGGAATCTGTGATTTGGCAGATGCCTATGGTGCTCTGGTGATGGTGGACGACAGCCATGCCGTTGGTTTTATGGGAAAAACCGGCCGTGGAACCCATGAGCACTGCGGTGTCATGGACAGAGTGGATCTCATTACCGGCACCTTGGGCAAGGCCCTGGGAGGTGCCAGCGGCGGGTACACCAGCGGACGAAAAGCCTTGATTGACCTTCTGCGGCAGAGGAGCCGCCCGTATCTGTTCTCCAATACACTGGCCCCAGCCATAGCAGCGGCATCACTGGAGGTTCTGAAAATGCTTTCAGAATCCACCGAGTACCGTGACCGAGTGCATGAAAACACTGTTTATTTTCGTAAACAGCTCACCGATATAGGTTATACCATTATTCCCGGAGAACACCCCATTGTTCCCGTTATGCTGGGGGATGCGGTGCTGGCACAAGCAATGGCAGAAGATCTTTTAAAGCGTGGCCTGTATGTGGTTGGTTTCTTTTATCCGGTGGTGCCCGAGGGGAAAGCCCGTATTCGCACCCAGGTTTCAGCAGCCCACAGCCGGGAAGACCTTGACCAGGCACTGGATGCTTTTCGAGGCGCCTATGAACATTTTGAAGCATTGAAGCAGTGATAACACCGGTAAAACCGGTGATTCACACAATACATCTATTATCAGAGAGGAGTTTTTTGTATCATGAAAAACATGGGTTTGATTCCCAAACTGCTGCTGGGGATTGTGGCAGGGATTATCATCGGTTTGACCATGCCTGGCCACGTGGGGCGTGTGCTCTACACCTTCACACAGATTTTTGGTCAGTTGCTGGGGTACATCGTTCCCCTCATTATCATTGGCTTTATTATTCCCGGCATTGCTGAGCTAGGGGAAAAAGCCGGCAAACTGTTGGGCGCCACTGCTGGTATTGCTTATCTTTCCACCCTGGCAGCGGGAATTGTCGCTTTCTTTATTTCCAGCCTCATTATTCCCGCCATTATCACTGAAGGGGTTGCCGCCACTGATTCCGTTGGCCTGACGCCCATCATCGAACTGAGTATTCCACCGATCATGGGGGTGATGACAGCCCTGGTGACAGCCTTTATTTTTGGTCTTGGCATCAACTTTCTTCGCCACGAAGAATCCAAAACAGCCCTTTTTAACTTTATGGAGGAATTTAGAACCATCATTGTACGAGTCATCACCAAGGTCATTATTCCCCTGCTGCCTTTTTACATTGCCGGTATATTTGCCGACATGGCCGCTGCCGGTGATGCTTTCACCACGCTGCGTGTGTTTGGACAAGTCTTTGTGCTGATTATTCTGATGCATGTGGGCTACCTGCTGGTGCTTTACACCATCGCCGGCTCACGGGCAGGTAAGAACCCCCTGGTGGCACTGAAAAACATGCTGCCTGCCTACGCCACTGCTTTGGGCACCATGTCCAGCGCTGCCACCATTCCCGTCACACTGCGCAGCGCCAAAAACAACCAGGTTTCTGAACAGGTGGCTGACTTCGTGATTCCCCTTTCTGCCACGATTCATCTGGCTGGCAGTACCATTACCCTGGTGGCCTGCTCCATCGCCGTGCTGGCCATGAATGGCATGGCACCCGTCTTTGGCGATTACCTGCCTTTCATCGTTTTGCTGGGTGTTACCATGGTGGCTGCTCCCGGAGTCCCCGGCGGTGCCGTTATGGCTGCCTTGGGACTGCTCTCTTCCATTCTTGGTTTTTCTGAAGCCAACCTGGGATTGATGATTGCCCTCTATATGGCACAAGACAGTTTTGGAACCGCCTGCAACGTCACTGGAGACGGCGCCATTGCCCTGATCATCGATTCCTTTTATCAAAAGAAAACCGCTTAAAGCAGCCTCAGAAGCACTTTAAACATTCCAGACAATCACAAACAACCCCGTTCCAGAACTTTCTGGAACGGGGTTGTTCATTTGCTTCAGTTGATATGATTCAGCGCTTCCAGCACTTGTCAGGCGTCGCATCTTTCAGGGAATGACATCCAGTCATGATCATGGCTTCTGTCAGTTCCTGACCAATTTTTTCGGCATAAACACGCACACCCTCTGTACCGCCACCATAGGCGGCAACCGCAAAGGGTCTGCCAATGAGAACCGCATCCGCTCCCAGCGCCAGGGCTTTCAGGATATCTTCTCCACTTCTGAAGCCACCGTCGATGAAAATGGTCAGCTTTCCTTTGACCGCTTCAGCAATGGCAGGCAGCACTTCAATGGTGGATGGGGCGTCATCCATGACCCTGCCGCCATGGTTGGAGACCACGATGCCTGCTGCTCCTGCTTCCAGCGCTTTCAGTGCCCCTGCAGGAGTCATGATGCCTTTCAGAATCATGGGGAGTTCAGTGCTCTCGCACAGCTCTTTCAATTCTTCCACTGATTTGCTATACACCGGGGTACCGGCCATGGCCAGCAGCACCAGACCGGCGGCATCCACATCCATGGCCAGGGCAGTGACCCCATGGGCTTCTGCCATACGGATTTTCTGCAAAGCCATGGCATTGTCCCAGGGCTTGATGGTGGGCGCTCCCACACCTCCATTATCCTGAATGATTTTCAGCGGCCCTTCATAGTACTCCATTTTGGCACCGTCTCCGGTGAAGGCCATGATCCCGGCCTCACGACATCCGGCCACCATATGCTCATTATAGGTAAGATCATTGAGGGATGGGTGGTAGTTGATTTCCAGTGCACCAATGGGGGCGGCAAAGAATGGAAATCGAAACTTTTTGCCAAAAAGAGTCACACTGGTGTCAATTTCTGTCGCGGGTACCAGAGTATCCAAGTTCAGGCTGGTTTCACGCACCATCACCCGGTTGCGGATAAAAGAACTGCCCAGCCCCTTGCCACCCACTCCCGGCACCTGCCCCCGGCAGGCAATTCCATTGCAGTCTTCACATACTTTGCATTTATCTTTCAAAATACCGCGGGCCTGATTTCTGATTTCCTGATAGTTCATGATTATTTCCTCCTGTTTCATCAAATGACAGCATCAGGCAGCCTGGCAACAGGCTGCCTTCTCTGCTCTTTATATTTTAAACTGATTCACCAGATTTTCAAGGGTTTCGGTGATATGCGCCATTTCACGGGCTGCCTGGCTGGTTTCTGAAGCACCGCCTGCTGTATCTGCTGATACGCTGTTGATATCCACCACATTTTCAGCAATTTCATTGGAGCCCTGGGCGATTTCCTCTGAAGAGCGGGCCACGTCTTCCACTTTTCGGGAAACCTGTTCCACGTTACTGGCCACCTCGTTGGAAGCAACTGCAATCTCACCGGCAGAACGCGCCAGTTCATTGACGCCATCGGCAATTTCTGCCACACTCCTGGAAACATCTTCCGCATTACCGGCTACCTGCGCCATTTCCCTGTTCACTGCCTCCACCTCCTGGGAAGCACTGATGGCTGCCTCTGATATGTCACCGGTGGTTGCTGACTGTTGTGTCACTGCGGCGGCAATGGAGTTGGTAATTTCGGTGATTTCGGTAATGACATCACCGATTTCTTTCACCGAGCCAACTGCATGGCTGGTGCTTGCCTGCATGGTCTCCATTTGATTGCGAATCTCTTCGGTGGCTTCACTGGTTTGTCGGGCCAGTTCTTTCACTTCGTTGGCCACCACTGCAAAACCCTTACCAGCCTCGCCGGCACCTGCAGCTTCGATGGCAGCATTAAGTGCCAGCATGTTGGTCTGATCAGCGATATCATTGATCACATCAACAATTTTTCCCACTTCGTTGGAGAGCCGGTTTAACTGGATAATGGTTTCATTGGTTTCATGGGCTTTTTCTTCTGCATTGGCTGTAATTTGCATGGACCGCTCACAGCTCCGGCTCACTTCATTCAAAGAGAGATTTATTTCTTTAATGGCCGTCACCACACTTGTGACTGCACTGGAAACATGATCTGTTGACTGGGAAGTGCTTTGAATTTTGGCCGAGATGTCATTGACCAATGCCGCCACATCTTTGACACCCACCGAACTTTGTTCGGAGGCAGAGGCCATGTTTCTCAGCGTGGCATTCATTTCTTCAATGGCTGCACTGACTATTCCCAGACTATTTTTGACTTCGTCAGAAGCTTGGGCCGTTCCTGCAATGCTGGCGGTGATTTCTTCCACCGCTGCACTGACCGTCTCCACCTTGGAGTTCAGTTCTTCACTATTTGCTGCCATCACCTCTGCCACTTCTCCCAGATTGGCAGAAGACTTGCGCAGGGTATTGGTGGTAACCTGAATATCCTGCACTGTAAGTTGGATTTTTTCCACAAACTGGTTAAAGTACCGCGCCATAAGCCCCACTTCGTCATTGGTTTGAATCGCAAGGCGTGTGGTTAAATCTCCTTCCCCCTCGGAGATATCTTTCAGCATGGCCGTCATGCGCCCAATGGGACGTATGGCATTACGGTTAAGAAACATTCCCACCAAAAGGGCAATGACCACTGCTGCTGCGATCAGAAGCAGCGTCAGCGTCAGCAGGGTCTGCTGTGTCGTTGTGGATTGCTGCTGCAGTTCACCGGAAAGCATGCCATAGGTTTCGTTAATGCCTGTCATGATAGCCCGCACTTCCCCCAAATGCAACTGAGTCACAGCTCCATAGGTGTTCACAGCTGTTTCAACATCACCCCGGTTCATGGCGGCGATGATGGTTTCGGCACTTCTATGTAACTCAATATGAGGCTGCTCCAGATCACGAAACTGCTGCTGAAGATGAGATGGCAGCAACTTGAAAGTTCCTGTTTCAATGAACTCGTAATACCATCTACCAAGACCACAGGTGGTATGGTCCAGAGAACCGTGAAAATCATCTCCTTCAAAAACAGTGCGGCTTAAATCGGCACTCCAGTCTAAATGGTCAATTTCCCGCTCCCTGATAAAGCGGGTCATCAGCAGATTGTCTTCCACTTCACCGCCAAGGCGAGCCACATTCAGGTTGCCAAAGTAGGCCGTGGCACCCAGTATGACAGAGACCAGTCCCAGTATGAACAGGGATAATATGATTTTTGCTTTAATGGAAACATTGTTCATGGCATCAAATCCTTTCTGTTGTCATGTGATTTTTCATTTTTTTCCGTTCATACTGTTTTTCTATTTCATCTCAAATCCCTGGTCTATGAGATACCTGCGCATGTGGGGCCGCATTTCTCTGGTCACTTTTTCTGCCACAGTCTGCGTCCATGTCTGATTGCGTTGATTGCTGCCCCGGCTGTTGAGATACGCCTGAAAGGTGTGGTCATAATCCTTTAAAAGTTCCCGGTCTTCATGGTAGGTTTCTTCCATTAATACCAGGTTCAGTGGCAGTCGTGGCTTCACTTGAGGGTCCTGGGCCGGGTATCCAAGCGACATCCCAAAGACGGGATAGACCTGCTTCGGCAGTTGGAGGAGATCCGACACTTCACGGGGGTGATTGCGGATACCTCCCACATAGACACCTCCCAATCCCAGTGATTCTGCGGCTACCAGCACATTCTGACCGAAAATACCCGCATCCACACTGGCAATAATGAACTGTTCTGTCATGCCAGGCACCATTGTCACTCCCTGTACCTCGCAGGCCATTTGCCAACGATGCAGGTCAGCACAGAAGATCAGAAACAGGGGTGCTTCTTTCACATGCTGCTGATCGCCGCACCAGGTTGCCAGTTGTTCTCTTTTTTCGGTATCCCGCACCCGAATCACGCTGTAAGCTTGCAAAAAGCTGGAAGTGGCAGCATGTTGCCCACAGCGTATGATACTTTCCACCACGGCATCTTCCACCGGCTGATCCAGAAATCTTCGGATGGATCGGTGTTTTTCCAGCAAATGGATCACTTCATTCATATCCTCCGCACCTCCATCTATTCATTATATCGATTCACGCTGTTCCTTCGACGCCATCTGTTACCTTTATTTCCAACAATGGGGCCAGCCAAACTGCCATTTGCTCCAGCGTTGTTTCATCGATTTCCATCTCCATGAGGGGGATATGCAGAATGCGCTGGGCAGGGAACTGCTGGCTGATTTGACTCAGGTAGCTGGATTCAATCGCTTTGCGTTTCTGCCAAAATCCGGGCGGTTGATCCTCAGGTAAGATGCGATTTACCACCAGGTCATTCACTGGAATTCCATGCTTTGCCAACACACCAACCGCCTTGGCAGTTTCTTCCACCGGCAGACGTTCCGGATTCAGTACAAATACAAACCGAAGGCGCTGCCTGTCCAACAGCACTTCACGGGCTTTTTCCAGGTTGGTTTTGCGGTTGTTGAGAAGTGTGAGCACCGGGTCTTTTGCCATGATTTCCTCCGCTTCATGCCCTTTACGCATGGCCATTCCAGATAGTTTCAGGGCATGACGGCGTTTCTCCATCAGCCTGTCAAGCCATGCACCCAGCAGTTCCGGGAGGGCCATCAGCCGCAGGGTGTGTCCCGTGGGAGCCGTGTCGAAAACCACCTGATCAAAATCGTTGCCGTTTTCATTGATGATTTCCACCATTTTGTCAAAAAGAGCGGCTTCCTCTGAACCCGGTGAAATAGAAGCTGCATCCAGCTGTTTTTCGATTTCTTCCAGGATCACCGGGCTGACCACTTGAATCAGATTGTTTTTTACCCGGTTAATGTACCGGGTGCTTTCCTCTGCCGGGTTGATTTCCATTCCAAAAAGGAAGGGAGCCAGTTCAGTCACCTCACCGCCAATACAGGCATGAAAAAGATCCGCCAGCGAATGGGCCGGATCAGTGGACACTAACAAGGTTTTTTGCTGATTGTTGGCACACAGTAACGCGAAGGCAGCTGCGCAGCTGGTTTTTCCCACGCCGCCCTTACCACCGAAGAAGACAAATCGGGCCATTCCCATCACCTCCTTAGCAACACCAGTCGTAAGTGCTCCAACGTTCTGAGAGAATGCTTTTTCTTTCCATGATGCGCCGCTCCCAGCCCTCCAGATCCTCTGCCAGGTAGGGCAGCAGTTCAATGGTGTAATAGGACAGGGGCAGGGGAATGCCCAAAAGATCTGCATAGCAGAGGAGCATAAAATTATCCATTTCATCCAGCGCTTCTTTTTTCAAAAAAGCCGTTGCTTTACCCTCCATATCAAACGCACTGCCAAAAAATTCCCTTAGCGCCTTTTCCAGGGTCTGCCATTTTTCTTTATCCATTTCAACCGCTTCTTTCCATTGGATTGATGAAGCTTTGTTCATCATTGCCGGGACTGATTGAAAAACGATCATCAGATACTGGCGCTGGTTTTTTTCCAGAAGCGTTCCAGTTTGTGATTTAAAGTAATTTCCCGTTGATGCTGCCATCCTTCATATCGCCCTGCTTGGCGCATCAGCTCTACATCAGCTGGATGGTTGGATACCCAGTGATGCATATGTTTCATCTCACAGTGAACATCGTGCAACTCACCCAGCAGGTTCTGCAGCTTTTTCATGGTCTTGACTGTCTTTCTGGGGATGTCTGGCAATGCCGGCGAGAGAATTTCCATCACATACCGGATTTTTTTGCCTTGTATTCGCAAACGGTGGAGCTGTTGGATGTCTTTCAGTCCGGTACAGCGTCCCTTGGTTTCAAAGCGTTTCACCCAGCGGCGAAGTCTCTTTTCTCCAAAGTCGGCAAACAAGCGGTTGCCCATGTCATCATCCACCGACAGTTCTTTCATCTGGCGCCAACAGGCCAGCAGCCGGGTTGTCATTTCTCCCTTCCTCAGGGAATCATACAAAGGCTGGCGTGCCAGTGCCATCTGCTGATCCATGAGTGCCTGCAGCAGCGGGGCTGCTTTCGATGTTCCCGCAGACTCAAACTCATTGACAAATTCCCCAAAATGAACTGCCATCACATCTACCTCCCGCAGTGGTGACCATTGATTGCTCCACCTCTGAAGGCTTGTCTGAAGCACTTCTGCCTGGGCCTGATTCAGCGCGGGTCGCAGAAAAGAAATGAGTGAACGGAAACGCCGCAGACTGACTCGCAACTGATGGAGGTGTTCCGGCATTTCCGGTTCATGGTACAGGTTCTGAAAACCGTTGATGATATCAGCATAACCTTCTTCAAGCACCTTGGGAATAATCTGCGCCAATGTTGATGAGTTGGCCTGTTCTTTTATCAGCAGTGATTTTTTTGGAGCACAGGTTTTTTTTGACAGACTGGCAGAAGTCAGCCCCAGCATTTCAAGCCCCCGGTGAAATTTACTTTTGTCACCAGGGACCACCGCCATGTGCCTGGAGATGTGCTCCCCCAGCTCCAGTAATACCAGTGATGATCCTTCTTTTAGTTCCAGTTCCAGTTCATTAATGGGCATCTTTTCGGTCTCAGCTTCAATGAACCCTTCATCCAATGCCAGTTCCACCCGTGTACCCGACGAATGCTGCCAGATCGCCTGAGTACGTTGAAAGCGGGTGGTCATAAGAGGCACAAGGGGTTGATTATCTGTCAGTTTCGTGAGGACAGATCTGATCTTTTCGTCTTCAAGGAGTGTCAGATCAGGCTGCCCCTCCGGCAGCGGGGTGTTCCACTCTTCACGCCGGTGAAGTCCCCCTTCAACAGTTCCCAGCCCCTTGACGGTTGCCATCCACCCCGTTGACTCCCTGCGAACCCGGTAGGTATATCCCCGCTGCAGCAAGCCATGATCAGGGGTATCATAATAGGTGCTTACCAACATATCAGCCACAGGTGTTGATTGGAGCCCCTGGAGAAGATGGGGAATGCGCCAAAAAACAGAGTGATCCGGCGATTGCAGCAATAACAGTTTAAGTTCAATTTCCTGTGTTTCCCGGTAGTCACCGGATTCTCTGGTCTCACTCATTCTGTTACCTCCTGTTTTACTTTTTCACCTATTATTCCGCAAGCCGTCCAACCACCGGCGCCCGGCTCAGTACCCGTTCTCCATGTGGTGACACACCGTGCAGCGCTTCGGTGAGATCCTGACCGGCTTCGAAGCTGTTGTGAGTTCCGCCCTGCCAGCCGCCCAGTTCAGTAAAGTCATACACCACTCCATCCACCGCCACGTAGGCGGGATTGCCATCCTGCCCGTCGAAAGCAGCCAGTTCTTCAAGTGTGTATACCGGCAAGTCTTCCTCTGAATCAGATTCCTCAGGTGACTCTGCCGCCGTCTCTGGAGCTTCGGTTTCTTCAGGTGCTGCTGGCGGTGGTGCATCTGCCGGCTGGGAGCTGCAGGCTGTCAGTACCAGTATTGTCAGCAGCAGGATCAGCACTAATCTACCTGACCAATGATGCTTATGCACTGTCATGATGATTCCTCCTTTTGTGGTTCGATTCCCATATCGCTTTTCTGTCTACTGATATTCATACCTCAATTTTTCACAAATAATCCTCAGACGCAGGAAAAACCAGCAAAAAACCGGCTTCCATTTGAAAGCCGGTTTCAGGCAATGGCGTTAGCCATGTTCCATTGACAATAGACAGTTAACAGCGCTCAGCAATTACCCGAAGAAGGTGATCCACCGATACCGGCTTTGAGAGGTAATCATCCATGCCTGCGTTAAGACATTTTTCCCGATCTTCTTCCAGGGCATAGGCAGTAATGGCAATGATGGGAGTGTGCACATTCGTCAGCTGTTCCTGCTCCCGAATCAGTTTCGTGGTTTCATATCCATTCATCACCGGCATCTGAATATCCATAAAAATCAGGTCGTATGTGTTACGGTTATAGAGTCGCATCGCTTCCAATCCATCGATGGCAAAATCTGCTTCGACTCCCAGGCGTCCCATGATTTTTTGCATAAACGTGCGACTCATGGGGTCATCTTCCACCACCAATACCGCCAGTGACTGCTCCTGGATTTTTTCCCGCATTTCATCCAGCCGCAAGGTACCCGAATCTGCTTTCATTGCCTTTAAGTTAGTTTGTGCCATGAACTTCAATCCTTTCCAGGAGTAAGTCAACAGACCCTGCAGCAGTTATCTTCCCTATTTTTCCGCCTTTTGTATTTTCGCCCAGGTGTCGCGGAGGGAGACAATTCGGTTAAACACAATACGGCCCTCCTGGCTGTCTGGGTCTACGCTGAAGTAGCCATGACGCAAAAACTGGAAGTGCTCGCCTGCGACTGTTTTCTGCAGACAGGGTTCCACCATGGCTGACAGTTTGATCCGGGAATCCGGGTTCAACACGGGTTCGTCACCTTCGGTTTCCGATTCATCAAGATACAAATGGTCATACAGACGCACTTCTGCTGGAATGCCATGTTCAGCCGACACCCAGTGAAGCGTTCCCTTCACTTTCTTGCCGCTTTTATCTTCGCCACTGCGGGTATCCGGGTCATAGGTGCAGTGAAGCTCCACGATTTCACCGGTGGCTTCATCCCGAATCACTGCTTCACATTGAATGATATAGGCATATTTCAGGCGTACTTCCCTTCCCGGGGCCAACCTGAAGAATTTTTTGGGCGGATCTTCCATAAAGTCTTCCCGTTCAATATAAATCTCCCGGCTGAACTGGAGGGGTCGATGGCCCATCTCCGGACTCTCCGGATTATTCTCAGCACGCAGCTCTTCAACGCCTTCTTCAGGATAGTTGGTGATCACCACCTTCAGTGGATTCAGCACCCCCATCACCCTCGGCACTTTCAGCTTCAGGTCTTCTCGAATGCAGTATTCCAGCAGGGCGATATCCACCACACTGTTGCTTTTGGCCACCCCAATGCGGTCACAGAAATCCCGGATGGCTTCAGGGGTATACCCCCGTCGTCGCAGACCGGAAATGGTGGGCATGCGGGGATCATCCCAGCCGTCAACGGCACCGGTTTCCACCAGAGCGCGCAGCAGGCGTTTACTCATCACCGTGCGTGTCAGGTTCAGCCGTGCAAATTCAATTTGCTGCGGATGCGGCTGATAATCCAGCGCATTCAGCGTCCAGTCATAGAGGGGGCGATGGTCTTCAAACTCCAGGGTGCAGATGGAGTGGGTAATGCTTTCATAGGCATCTGACAGGGGATGGGCGTAATCGTACATGGGATAAATGCACCACTGGGTGCCGGTGCGATGATGGGCTGCAAAACTGATGCGGTACAGCACCGGATCGCGCATATTCATATTGGGCGATGCCATGTCGATTTTAGCCCGCAGCACCCGGCTGCCTTCTTCAAATTCTCCGGCTTTCATCCGCCGGAACAAGTCCAGATTTTCTTCCACAGAACGGTTGCGAAAAGGGCTTTCAGTACCAGGTTCTGTGAGGGTTCCCCGGGTTCGTCGAATTTCTTCAGCCGTAAGATCGCAGACATAGGCTTTACCTGCTTCAATGAGCCCTTCGGCATAATCATACATTTGCTGGAAATAGTCGGAAGCATAAAAGAGACGGTCTTCCCAGTCAAAACCCAGCCAGCGCACATCTTCCTGAATGGACTCCACATACTCCACATCTTCTTTGATGGGATTGGTATCATCAAACCGAAGATTGCACAGGCCGTTGTATTCCGACGCCAGGCCAAAGTTCAGGCAGATGGACTTGGCATGACCAATATGAAGATACCCATTGGGCTCGGGCGGGAAACGCGTGTGGACACGACTGTCATTTTTTCCATTTTTCAGGTCTTCATTAATGATATTTTTGATGAAGTGAGATGGTATATGTTGCATTTCGTTGGACATCTTGTCTTCCCCCCGGCGTTATTCATCGTATGGCCCGTGTCGGGCACTAATAGGGACATTATACCATATGTTGCTTCAGGATGCATCGACTGTCAGTGGGTGTTTCTGAGTTTTTTCCGATTGCCGCATCAGGGCCAGCAACAACCCGGCTGCCATGAAGAGCAGGGGTCCTGTCACCAGCAATGCTTTTCGATGACCAGGCATGGCTCGCCAAAAGCCATCCCGGAAATTTTCGTAAACTTGTCGCCGTTCTTCCCGGGGCACCTGCACCCGCATGGCACCATCATCTTCACGTACCAAAAAAGCGTTTTGTTCCATTTCCCAGGAGTTTTCTTCTTTCCCTTCATAGTGTACCCAAAAATGACTTAATGAAAAGCTCTGTTGGTAGGGAATTTCCAAAGCTTCAAAAAGACTGGCCAATACGATGAACCTGGTTTTGCAGTCACCGGTTTTATTAGCCAGTGCCTGGTCCAGGGTAGGAAAATACCAGGGCATGCCGTAGGTCACCCAGTCATACTGGTAAGGAAACGTTTCCAGCACGAAACGTTCCAGCGCTTCTGGTTCGCTGGGAGCTTCTGCCAGAAGATGGGCCACCTTTGCCGGCTCCACCGGCGGTGCAATAGTTCGGTGGATGCTGCGCGCCAGGTTCAGGGGGTTTGGGTAGAGTACCAGCAACACCCAGATCCCAGTGAGAAGAAAAAGATGACGGTATTTTATCTTCTCCGCGAGAAATGAAATGGTTCGGCCTGCTGAACCAGATGTCGGTACCCTTGTTGAACTGGCAGTTGATGCGTCTTTTTTGTGAGTTGCTTTCATGAAACATCAGCCATCCTTCTTGACATTACTTTTACCACACGGCCACCATGCCGTCGGTACGGGGTTCGGTGGCTCCGCAAAGGGTGCCGGCTTCATTTCTGAGAATGATCTGTCCTCTGCCAAAACTGCCGGCATCAGACTGGTAGACGATTTGATGACCCTTCTTCCGAAGGGCTTCCACCAACAGTTCCGAAATGCTGGGTTCCATTTCAAAACGTTTTTCTCCCAGCCATTGCCAGCGGGGAGCATCCAGCGCTGCCTGAGGGTTCAGCCCGTAGTCCACCAGGCGGGACACCACCTGCAGATGCCCCTGGGGCTGCATGAATCCGCCCATCACGCCAAAGGGCCCCAGGGGGCTCCCGTCGCGGGTGAGAAAACCGGGAATAATGGTGTGATAGGGGCGCTTTCCCGGCGCCACACAGTTGGGATGGGACGGGTCGGTGGAAAAGTTGTGGCCCCGGTTGTGAAGCGCAATTCCCGTTCCCGGCACCACCAGTCCTGATCCAAATCCCATGTAATTGCTCTGAATGTAAGAGACCATGTTGCCGTCTCCATCAGCGGCGGCCAGATAAACCGTGCCGGAAGCGGGCGGAGTTCCCGGAGCAGGTAACAGAGCCTCACTGCCAATAAGGCGGCTTCGTTCTTTGGCATAGCTGGATGACAAAAGATCTTCCACGGTCACCTTCATATGAGCAGGGTCGGCGATATGGGCCTTGCCGTCGCTATAGGCCAGTTTCATGGCCTCCATTGACAAATGGAGGGATTCACAGGTTTCTGTGGAGTCCAGTTCAAACTGCCCGAGAATGTTTAAGGCCATGAGTGCGACGATGCCGTGTCCGTTGGGTGGCAGCTCCCATACATCGACTCCCCGGTAATTGATGGAGAGGGGTTTTTCCCACTTGACTTCATAACGGGCCAGGTCATCTTTGGTGAGAAAACCGGTGATTTCTTTCATGAAATCGTGGATCTGACATGCCAGATCGCCTTCGTAGAAGTCCCGGGCATTACTCTGGGCTATTTTTTCCAGTGTACGTGCATGGTCTTCAGATCGCCATATTTCGCCGGCTTTCGGTGCCCGCCCCGCTGGGGCGAAGGTTTTGTACCAGGCTTGATGTGCCGCTCCCTGATAATATGCCGCGGCTTTTGTCACACCCCGCTCCCAGTTGCGGGCGGCCACAGGAGAAACCGGGTAGCCCTGGCGTGCCAAATCAATGGCCGGCTGCAGTGTCGTGGCAAGGGGTAATCTGCCAAAGGTTTCAGCCAGCGCTGCCCAGGCAGCAGGGGCTCCAGGAACTGTCACGGGAACAGGCCCGTGGGCTGGCATTTCGTGGAGGCCTCGTTGCTGCAAAGCTTCCAGCGACAATGCTGCCGGTGCCGGGCCACTTGCATTGAGCCCATGAAGGCCGCCCTTCAACCAGACTATGGCAAAAGCGTCGCCGCCAATACCATTGGAGGTGGGCTCGGTAACAGTGAGGCAGGCTGCCGTGGCGATGGCTGCATCAACCGCATTGCCACCGGCTTTGAGGATGTCAAGCCCTGCCTGAGCTGCCAGGGGTTGTGAGGTGGCCACCATTCCCCGCTGTCCATAAACCAGTGTGCGGCGGGAAGTGTAAGGGTAATGCTGGGCAGAAAAGTTCATGATGTCACTCCTTCCAGATGATGATATCACAGATTTTCACTTCATCGGGCTTCTTCCAGGGACTCCGCCAGCACGTCCCAAACGGCGGGAAGTTCAAAGTCCTTCCGCCATCCGGCAAATCCGGCAAGTTCATACTGTTGGATCAGGCCGGCTTTCAGCCCCAGTGAACGCTCATCCTCCAGCCAGACACGGTAACGCTTGCCTTCGGCTTCATATTCGGCATAATACTGGCCAATGTCTTCCAGCCACTCCCAGTCTTCTTCCGTCACACCGTTTTCTTCCAGGGTGCGGCGGATAAACTGCATTCCCATGGCCCGCGAGCTGACACTGACGCCTCCTCCTGCCCGGGGAGTTTCTTCCCATAAGCGAGTGTAGAGGGGCAGTCCCAATAATACTTTTGAAGCCGGTACTTCTTCCAGGGTGGCGGCAATACCCCGTTCCACCCAATCCAGAGAAGCGACAGATCCGGCCACAGGGCTTGAACCCCAGTGTTCATCATAGGTCATCACTGCAAAATAATCCACATGGGGTTCCAGAGCACTGCGGTCGTAAACCTGTGACCAGTTGAGACTGCCCCCGGGAATGGTCACGTCTATGGAGACGATGAGCCCCTGCTCCCGCATGGCTTCGGAGAGTTCTGCGACAAAATCGGTAAAGAGATCCTGATTGCGGAAATGGATGTTTTCAAAATCAATGTTGATGCCATCCAGTTCATAGAGAGCTGCATAAACCATCAGCTGATTAATGAACCGTCGCCGGCCTTCGGGGTTCAACATGAAGTTTTCTGTCAGATCAGGATCAAAGGCATTGGTCACCAGCCCCCAGAGCTGGTACCCTTTATTTTTCATGGTTTGTGCATAGCGGAACTGCCCCCGGTTTTCCAGGTCGCCGGCTTCATTTTTCAGCTCAAACCAGGTGGGAGAAAAGACATGAAGGGCATCTATGGGAGGTTCTTCGCTTCGATCCGGGTGATTGGCACTGACATAGTCCCACACCAACCCAAAGGGATGCGGCAGGGGATGGGGGTCAGCAGACTTCAACCGCAGATCTCTTGAATCAGTTTCCCGACGTGTCAAATCGCCTACATCTGCCTGTGGCACAAATCCTGTTTGCCCTGATTCACTGAGTACCTGGTAATGGTTTTCGAAGATGGCCATTACCTGAAGGGTTTCACCAGCTTCAAGGGTGGCTGTTCCCGGATCGAAACGGCGGGTGCCTGTACGCAGGGTTGATTTTTTAACGGTTTCTCCCTGTTGCCACGAACGGTCAGCGTCATTGACCACCAGCAGCCGGTACTCCGGGCGCCATTCCACCGTAACGCCCAGCAGGGGAGCCACACCGCTGATGGGAAAATACAGGATACCGCCCTCTTCCATCAGATTGATTTCAACGGGAAAAGATACTTGGTGCAGGGGGGCTGTCAGTTCCCTGCGGTCAAACTGGAGGTTGTTTTTATGAGGAACCCAGCGAGCTTTGGCGCTTTGCTCCAAAATCTCCAGTTCTGGCAACAAATGTGATTTTACCCACTCCACTGGCAGAAAAACCACACCCTGTCGGGTAAAGGTGGTTGTCTGACCCGGTTCGCCGTTATAGATCAGGGTATGGGCCGGCGGCGGTGTTCCACGGTGAAGGAGGCGGCTCACCATCTCTGGTCCAAAAAAATAGAAAAGGAGAGTTGACGCAACAAAGGTAAGTATCAGTATCAGTTTGATTCGAAATCGTTTTTGCTTGGCCTGTATCTCTTTTCTGCGGTCCATGCGGGTCAATGTCATCAGCTCCTGTTTGTCAGTTCCCGTGACGGATGGCTTTATATGATACCGGTCATGGCTGCCGGTTGAATCAGTTCATCGTAAGTGGACTCGTCCATGAGGTGCAAGTTCATAACGGCTTCTTTTAGGGTCAGGTTTTCCTGATGGGCTTTCAGCGCTGCCTGGGCAGCGGCTTCATAACCAATCTCCGGTACCAGGGCTGTCACCAGCATCAGAGAGCGTTCCACGACTTCCTGAATGCGGGTTTCGTTGGCAGTAAGTCCCACAGCGCATCGAAGGGTAAAGGAACGCACGCCATCGGTGAGCAGTCTCACCGACTGAAGAAAATTGTGGATCATCACCGGCATGTACACATTCAGCTGAAAGTTTCCCTGACTGGCAGCAAGGCCGATCACCGTATCATTTCCCATGACCTGACAGGCAATCATGCTCAGTGCTTCACATTGGGTGGGATTCACCTTTCCCGGCATGATGGAGCTCCCTGGTTCGTTGACGGGCAGAATCAGCTCGCCGATTCCACAACGGGGACCACTGGCCAGCCATCGGATATCGTTGGCTATTTTCATGAGATTGGCTGCCAGCGCTTTCAGGGCACCATGGCAGAAAACCAAGCGGTCGTGACTGGTGAGGGCGTGAAACTTATTGGAATCTTCCACAAATGCTTTTCCTGTTACCTCACTGATGACATCAGTCACCGCCGCACCAAATCCCTCAGGTGCATTTAATCCCGTTCCCACTGCTGTTCCGCCAATGGCCAGCGCCTTCATTTCATCGGCACCACACTGGATCATCCGAAGATTGTTTTCCAGCATGGCTTCCCACCCGCTGATTTCCTGTCCCAGCGTGAGTGGGGTGGCATCCTGCAGGTGGGTTCGTCCAATTTTCACCAGGTGCCGGTATTGCAGGGATTTTTCAGCCATGATTTTCCGCAGTCCATCAATGGCAGGAATCAGTTCTTCTTCCAACGCAAGCACCGAGGCGATAGCCATGGCTGTGGGAAATACATCATTGGAACTCTGGCTGCAGTTCACGTGGTCATTGGGGTGTACCAGCCCAGGTTCACTCAGTTCGTTGCACCGATGGGCAATGACTTCGTTCACATTCATGTTGGTCTGAGTGCCGCTGCCTGTCTGCCAGACTGACAATGGAAACTCATTGTCATGGAGTCCTGTTCTCACTTCTTCTGCCGCCCGGATGATAAGGCGGCTTCTTTTTTCATCCAGCACTCCCAGGCGGTAGTTCACTTCCGATGCTGTCTTTTTCACGAGGGCAAGCGCATGAATCAGCGCCAAAGGCATTTTTTCTTCTCCGATGGGAAAGTTTTCAAGACTGCGCTGTGTCTGGGCGGCCCATCGCCGATGGGCCGGAACGGCAACGCGCCCCAAAGCATCGTGTTCCATGCGAGTTTTCATCCCGTCACATCCTTGTTCTGTTTTCACTTAAGATCAACCTGCTCAGGCGGTTTGCAAAAAGGCCGGGCACACCTGATGGACAGGGGCCTGGCCTTTGCGTGCTCAGCCTTCAGTGACTGATTTCATTATACCATTATCTTCGTTGCTGAGCCACTGCCTTATAAAGGATATCCGCTGTTTCTGCCATGGTGACTTCATCTTGGGGACGAAACTGCCCTGAACCGCTAATGATTCCTAATCCGTAATTGATGGCCACTGCTCCCACCGCTTCCTTGGAAATGGTGTCAGCGTCGGTGTAGGGCACCTGAAAAATATGGGTGGCAGCCGCCAGCTGTCGGTATCCCGTGAAACGAGTCATCCATACAACCAGTTCTTCACGGGTGATGGTGGCTTCCCGCTGGAACTCCTGGGGCTGGTTATCAATATAGCCATAACGAATGGCCCACTGTAAGTATCGATAGTCCTCGTCTGCTTCCGACACATCCACAAACTGTACTTTTTCATCACCACCGGCTTCCATCATTGGGCCGTAGTAATCAATCCCCCGGGCCTTCACCATCATTTTGACCACATCCATACGGGTGATGGGCTCATCAGGATCAAAACTGGTGGTGTCCAGAATCCCCTGCTGGGCCAGCAGGCGAGCCGTCCGCTCAACCCAGTGGCCGGTGATGCGGGCATCAAACCCCTGGGAATCCTGTTGGGGCAGGGCACGACCATTGAAATCCAGCGGCGTGCCGGCCTGTGCATCTACATAGGGATAGTTGCTGGTGGCTTCATTTAACATCCATCGGTATACCAGTTTAGTTTCGTACTCAGGGTACAGGCTTTCGTAGTCGGTATTATAACGCAAGTAAGCCAGTTCCAATCGGTAATTTTTCAGCAGTGCTTCCATTCCTTCCCGGGCAGTCATCAGGTTTTCGGCTTTTGGAAGCGTCAGTGTATCACTCCATCTGTCGGTGTAATTGGTGACGGTACCGGTGGTGGCGTTGATACCCACACTCAGATTGTTTTCATCGAATACGATGCCTTCGATAATTCTGGGGAAATAGTAGTAGTATTCGGTGGGGTGCATTACCTGCCCATCCATTACTTCCCGCTGCTGCAGGCTGCGCTGCCAGGTGCGAATTTCATTGATTCTGCCGGGGTGATTGGCGGCAATCATCTCGATGGCCATGTCGTATCCTTCTTCCCAGCTCAAGGCAGGCTTTTCTGTGTTGCCGTAGGGTCCTTCCATGTACTGCCACCAGTTGAAGGCAATCAACTCACCGGTACGGGCGTTCACCATCACCCGTCCATTGGTATAGCCAGGCATCATCACGCGCTCATCGCCATTGCTGCCACTGACTTCTTCCGACTCTGTCAGTGCAAAGTCCAGATTCCATGCGCTGCGTCCCACGGTTTCCCAGTAATGGTCGCCTTCCATATAGTTGGCTGCCTGGATGACCGCCTCTTTTCCTGCCAGTTCCCGAATATAGCTCAGCGCCATTTCTTCAGCCTGCTGCTGATTCAAGGGCTGCGGCAAAGACGAAACCGGTGCGGCCTGAGCTGCAATGGCTTCTTTCTCGACAGGTGTCAGGTCTTTTTCCAGCATGTCAAGGGTATCATCCCGCCCGCTCCAGTCAACGGGCTGACCGGTCTTGGCATTGATCATGTTCACCATGGAGGCATCCATTCTGTATGCCAGCCGAAACTGGCTGGGAATCGACTCATAGGTAAATTCATTTCGCAGGGGGAGGTAAAAAAGCTCCGACTGCATGAGACCGGTCAAACGGCTTCGTGCCTGGGACTCACTGATGATTCCCTGGGCATCGGGCAACTCAGGGTCAGTTTCCCATCGCTGACCAAACCACTTGATTTCTCCGGTACTGCCATCGATACTGATATTCACAAAATTGGCATCATAAACAATCCCGTCAATGTGACGTACATAGTTAAACGAATACTGGTAGGTTCCCATACCAGCCATTCCCATGTAGTTTTCTGGGCTTTCCCGAAGCTGCATGTCTGCCAGGCGCCCTGGAAAGAGCTTTTGAATGAAACTTTCTGCTTTTTGCCGGGCTTCATGGCGTGTCAACTGAAGCAGTGGTCGTTGAGTTTCACCGTAGCTCCCCTTGTCCTGGCTCAGATCCATAATCTCTCCGGTGCCGGCATCCAACGTCACGTTGGCACTGGCATAATTCATGGGATCACTTAGATACCAGTAGAGGTTCCACACATACCGGTCTGTTAACTGCCAGTCTCGCCGGTATTCGGTGTTGAGTTGAAAGTTGCCGGTGGTGACATCCATGCCGGCATGTTGCCTCAATGCTTCTGTCGCAATCTCAACGGCATGTTCTCTGCTCATTTCCGGTGTCACGCCGGGTTCAATGAAGTCCTGACCGCCATTTACCGGCATCCCCATTGTTGTTTCCGGTGTCATCACAGGCATCTCTGCCGCCTCCGTTGCAGTGAACGACTCTGCAACAGTTAGCGCAAAGGCACTGTTGAGACTGCCGGCAACCAGTGCTGCCACCAGAAGCAACACCAGCCATTTTGGTTGTTTTTGACTCATTTTCCATTCCTCCCTGTGATCAAAGACGGTTGTTCTGCTGTTGCATTGATACCCATTATGACGTTCATCTATAAAAGAAGTTGCAGTCACTAAAAATATAATTCACAGCCAATGATAACATGACTCTTTGATTAGATGCGGGTTGCAGGGGTATATGTTAGGTGGTAAAATGTCTGAAACAACAAATTGAAAGACAGGTGACATGATGGATCCTACACAGCTGGGTCAATGGCTTCAAAACAGTGCATTATCCGAACTTCTGGGAAATCTGGTTTTTGGAGCTCTCTTTGTATTGCTGGTCCTTGGCGCTTATTATCTGATACACATCGGAAACTCGAAAGTGCCTGAGTCCCAGAAACTGAAGTTCGATACGGGCCAGTTTAAACTGATTTTTTTCATGGTGCTGGGTGCACTGGTTCTTTTGTGGATTTTGGCACGTCGTGCGCTCATCCTTTCGTTGCTGACGCCTTTTTTCATCGCCGGTGTGCTGGCTTATGCCCTGAATCCCGTGGTCGCTTACCTGATCAGGCGAAAGTTCAGCCGTCTTCAGGCGGTGGCGGCTCTTTTTGTCACTCTGATCGTCCTGCTGATAGTGTTGTCAATGACACTGCTGCCAAGCCTGGGTAATGAGATCCGGCATCTGGGAGAACAACTGCCCCAGTACAGCCTCCAGTGGTATAAACAGGCGGAAAGCTGGTACAACCAGCGCCTTTCCAGTTTTGCATTTCTTCCAGACACCCTCGATCAGGTGACCGATTTTTTTGGCCTGGATTTTCAGACAGTCAGTAACTGGCTGCTTCAGTCTCTGGGGTCTCTCATGAAAAGTGTCAGTTCACTGGTATCCAGCCTGGTAACCCTGGTGACCGTCCCGGTACTCACTTTTTATTTTATGAAAGACGGCGATAAGATTGCCGGCAGCGTGAAGCGTTCAGTGCCTCCCGGAAGCAGGCAGTGGGTGTTTCCACTGGCCCGTCAGATTGATGATGTGCTGGGTGGCTTTATCCGGGGACAGTTGATTGTGGCCTTTTTTGTTGGGATACTCAGCGGTATGGTTCTTTTGCTGCTGGGCATTGATTTTGCCCTGATTCTGGGAATCGTCGCCGGCGTCACCAACATTATCCCCTATCTGGGACCCTTCATCGGCGCAATACCCGCCGTGTTAATGGCTCTCCTCACCAGCCCGCTGCAGACCCTCTGGGTGATTCTTGCCTTTACTGTGATTCAGCAAGTGGAAAGCAGTGTCATATCACCCCGAATTGTTGGAAAACGGGTGGGACTTCATCCCACGCTGGTGATTTTGGCCCTCCTCATGGGAGGCGCCCTTTGGGGGTTGGTGGGACTGCTCATTGCCGTACCGACGGCTGCAGTGGTCCGCGTACTTGTTCTGGCCGTCATTAACTGGTTTCGTGAAAGGTATCCCTCATTCTTCGAACAGTAATTGCTTGAAGTGCAACAGCACATGCCCCTCATGTGATACCGGCAGTACCGGTTCTGATCATGTTCACCGAAGAACTCCATTTCATTGTTTTCCTGTGATTTAAAGTGTCACCAGAAAAACCCTGCGGCTCACACATGGGATGTGAGCCACAGGGTTTTTGATTCGTGAGTTTACACGAAGTCGCGGATCTGAAGATGGCGGTATTCATTCTGGTTCAGGTCCACCACTTCTTCAGTGTCATCCATGCGCACCATGGGGCGGTGAATGTTCTGCCGGGGAACAAAAATAATCTCTCCCGTGCGACCGTCCTGCAGAATAATCCGCTGGCCTGTAAAAAGGGTTCCGATTCGATTAAGGAACAGATAGAGCACCTTGGGATCCAGCAATTCGTTGAACTCTGTTTCCATAATGCGAATGGCTTCAAAGGGAGTCATTTTATCCCGGTGGGGCCGCTTTGATGTCAGCGCATTATAAACATCTGCCACGGCAACAATTCGTGCGTAAAAGGGAATATCTTCTCCTTTCAGGCCCATAGGATATCCACTGCCATCCATCCGTTCATGATGATGCAACACGCCCATGGCCACCTGATGTGACAGGAAGTGGTAGTCTTTAATGGCTTCGTAACTGTACTGAGCGTGTTTACGGGCTTCAGCAAATTCCAGTTCAGAGAATACCCCTTTTTTTTGCATGATTTCAGAATCAACTTTCATCTTGCCTATGTCAATAAAGAGGGCTGTCTGAGTCAGTTCCTTCAGTTGATCGTCCGGAAGCTCCATCCAGCGGCCAATGAGGTGGCTGGTGAGTGCCACGTTATGAGAATGGACATACGTGCTGTCATCCAGATCTCGTACTTTCTGCATCAACTGCATCACATTAATGTCTGCATCAAAAGCGGTAAGGGTTTCATCCAGCCGTTCGCCCAGCGTTTCTTTGTTGACTTCACCGTTCATCATCATTCGCTGAAACTCCGTTTTCAACCGGTCACATTTTTCATCAATGGTCTCCAGAAACACCTTCGCCTGGCGCTCCTGAAGGGTTTCTTCCTTTGGGGGCCGGTGTGTCTCGACTTGAGTCCCGGCTATCTCTTCAGGGATCCGAACCTTCAGCATCATGATACCGTGAGTCGTCAGTACATGCTTGACTCTGTCAAGCTCATCCAAAATGTGTCCCCGCGGAAGCAGCACCATTCCCTGGGCTGAGTATACATCTTGGTCTATCATCATCCCCTGCTTCAACTCTTCCAAAAAGATGTTTTTTGATGTCACATAGACAATTTCCGACATATCCGACCTCCAGCAATCATTGATTGGTACCGCCTTTTATGGAACAATCACTTCTTCCAATGAACGTTTAGGCACATGGTGTGCCTGATTTTCATCTCTGTAGTACTTGATGTCACCATCTGGCTTCAATGGTTCCAATATCACTTTTTCCACCGGCTTTCCGAGCGCAATGACCAGCAGAATCTCAAACCGCGGGTCCAGATTCAGTGCGTCCCTCAGGCCATCACGATCAATGGAGCCAAACATACAACCGCCATAGCCCTCTTCCACAGCAGCCAAGAGAATTGACTGACTGGCCAGTCCATGATCCCACCAGTAGTTTTTGCTGACAAGAGTGTCTCCCAGTACCACAATGTACGCTGTTGGTCTTTCGCCAGAAATGGGTCCTTCCCAGTCTTTCAGGTATCCTGCCCAGCGCAGGTGGGGAAAAATGCGTTCATTTTTTTCCGACTGCCATGAGAGATGGTATTTCAAGGGTTGTAAGTTTGCACCACTGCTGGTGATCCGGGCAAGATCCACCCACTCCCGCAGTTGTTCTTCTGATATTTCCCTGGTTTCATCAAACCGCCGGTAGGTCCTGTTTTTTTCCACCAGTTCTCTGATCATGTTGATTCCTCCCTGATTGATGATGTGTTGAAAGGCTTTATCAAGATCCGGCACTGCGTAACGTTTGCGCAGCTGCTGCCGGGTACTTTGACTGCTTTTGACTTTTCTCTTATACATTTCCAGCTCTGCTTTTCGAATCAACGCTTCCAGCGAAGGCGATGCACTGTCTTTTGTCGCACTTCCCCATGAAAGACTGGGTTTCACCGGCAGATCCTCATAGAGGCTGCACAGTCCGGTAATCCGCTCGCCAATTTTTCGGCCGCCTTCTTCCCCTGTACCGGGCAGCAGAATGGCAAATTCATCACCACCCCATCGAGCGATGACATCATCTGCCCTGCAGGCACTGGTCAGAATTTCTGCAATACGCGTCAGCAGCCGATCACCCACATGATGCCCATGAAAATCATTGGCCATTTTCAACCCGTCAACATCACCAATGATAATGGTGAGGGGCCAGTTGCGAGGTGTGTCCATTCGATACATTTCTTCCTCAAAAAATGCCCGGTTGTACAACCCTGTCAGTTTATCATGATAACTGAGGAAACGTATTTTCTCCTCGGCCAGCTTCCGTTCAGTAATGTCGTTAATTGTCCCTGTCATCCGCAAAGGGGTGCCATTTTGATCCCGTTGCATCACCTTTCCCTTGGATAAGACCCATTTCCACCGACCATCCTGACAATACATCCGGTATTCCATGGCAACCACCGGTATTTCGCCTGCAAGATGCCGTTCATGATCTACAATCAGTTTTTCCCAGTCTTCCGGGTGTACCAAACGCTGAAAGGTGGTGTAGCTGCCTTCCAAATCACCGGGCTGGTAGCCGAGGATGCGCAGGTACTGGGATGAGTAGAACACCTCACCACTTTCCATATTCCAGTCCCAGACGCCGTGATCGCTGCCTTCCAGAGCAAACTGCCACCGTTCTTCGCTTAACGCCAGTGCTTCCTGCGCCTGCTGTTCTCTTGTAATGTCAGTGTAAATACCGTATCCTCCGGTTATTTCACCTTCCACCTTCACCACCAGTCCCCTGATCTCAACGGTTAATGAAAATCCATCACGGTGGTAGCGTACCGCCTGGGTATTCACCAAATCACCATTCATGAGGCGGCTTGTCAGCGCCTCCGCTTCCTGAAGGTTATGGGAGCGGGTAATAAGATCGTCCACGTTTTTCCCCCGAACATCCTCAGGGGAATAACCAAAGATTTCCTGGAATCGCTGATTAATACTGACAATACGGTGGTCCCGGTCAAAGAATACGATCCCATCAGATGAATTGGTGAAAAGAGCTTCCAGATTCTTATTCTGCTCTTTCAATTGCTGTTCAATGCGTTTCTGGTCAGTGATATCCCGGGTGGAACCGAGTATCTGCATCACTTTCCCCGCTTCATCCAACACAGGCGAAAGCTGTACCAATGCTGAACGCATCTGACCGACCAGCAGAAGGGTTTCTTCATATTGAATGGGTTGACAGGCGTCAACACAATTGATTAAGTTGTTGATGATATGCCTGCCTGTTTCTTCGCCGTGTACCTCTTCAGGAGTTTTTCCCAGCAGTTCTTCCAGTGAAAGTCCCGTTACTTCCAGGTAGCGACGATTTGCCGCCTGATAACTGAAATTTCCGTCTGGCGTCACGGCAAGCAATACGACTGCGTCATGAGTGCCTTCTAAAAAAATATTCGGTTGAATAACTGCCGTATCAATACTTGTGAAGGTTGAGATATTGTCGTTCTGTTTGTCTTTCTCCATGACACGCATCGTCTCCTTCGTCAACTTCCGGCATTTATTATCCATTATACCGCAAAACCAAAAATCATTCACTGTTTTTTCTGAATCCACGCCATTTTCCTGCTTTTTGATGCATTTTGCTGCGAGACTGCAACCGTTTTAGACAACCTTCTGCTGCTTTTCGAGAAGTATCACCTCTCACATTTAATTGTTTCACTTTCTTTTTTCTTTCAGGCAGGAACTGAGGCGGTCAGTGTCGAATACCTTTTCGAGTTAGCAGTGTGAAAGAATCGCAGACCAAGCCGTTGAGCGCATTGAAATCAGGGAGGTATGAACCATGTTAACAGCGACAAAACCTTTTACCTTTACGTTGCCAACCGACATTCATTATGGTCCCGGTGTCGTGAAAGAACTGCCTGGACTTCTCAAATCCGAAGGCATCCGCCAGGTGCTGGTAGTCACCGACCCCGGCATCATCAAGGCCAGTCTTCTGGACGTGCTGGATCTGCTGCTGACAGAAGCCGCTGTCAACTATGCCGTTTATGAACAGGTGTCTCCCAATCCCCGGGATACAGAGGTGGAGACCGCTGCCCGGATGGGTCGGGAAACCGGTGCCCAGGCAGTGATTGCCCTTGGCGGAGGCAGTCCCATTGATTGTGCCAAGGCAGTCAATGTTCTTTTAAGTCTGGGTGAAGAGAAAATCAAACCCTTTGAAGGAAAAGGAAAAGTCCCCCGTCCCCTTTTACCCCTCTACACCATCCCCACCACATCCGGCACTGGCAGCGAAGTTACCTTTTCTTCGGTGATCAACGACACTCTGAATCAGTATAAAATGACTGTCAAGAGCCCTTATATGGCACCTCGGGCAGCCCTGGTGGACCCTGAGATGACCCTGGATCTTCCGGACCACGTGACAGCCTCCACTGGTATGGATGCTCTCACCCATGCCATCGAGGCCTATACGGTGAATGTGGCCAACCCCATCAGTGATGCCCTGGCCCTTCAAGCCACTGAGTTGATCAGCGCTTCACTGGTACAAGCATATCAACAGGGAGATCATTTGGAGGCCCGCAGCGCCATGATGTTGGGCAGTCTATTGGCCGGTTTGGCCTTCAGCCACTCAGATGTGGGTGCCGTCCATTGCATGGCTGAATCTCTTGGCGGACGGCTGGACCTGCCCCACGGTCTCTGCAATGCCATTCTCCTGCCCTATGTAATGACCTTCAACCAACCAGCCTGCACAGCGCGTTATGCCCGTCTGGCACATGCCATGGGCTGCAGCTTCAGCTCTGATGAGGCCGGCGCCGCCGCAGCCATCTCACGGGTGAAGGAACTGTCAAAAATGGTGGAACTCCCATCCTTCAGCCATTTACGAATCAGCCCTGATGACTTTGAAGAAATGGCCGTCATGTCTGCCAACAATATCTCCACCGAAAGCAACCCCCGCCCCATGACCAAAGATGACTATCTGGCAGTGTTTCAGCAGGCTTATGCCGGCAACGGAACCGATTAATGCAGTAACGCAGCGACCACGCCGCGGCTAGAGAGGCATCGAAAACAGGTTAGGAGGATGATCCCATGATGTACGGAAGCAACGGATATTTTCTGCGCGTAAATCTCACCACAGGAAACATTTCCCGTGAAGAGGTGAACCCTGCTTTTTACCGCAAGTATTACGGCGGCCGGGGCGTGATTGCCGCTTTGCTGCTGAAAGAACTGGCACCCGGCACCGATGCCCTGGGGCCGGAAAATAAGGTTATTTTTGCCACCGGCATTCTCACCGGCAATCCCATTCCTGGGAGCGGCCGCCACAGTATCGGCGCCAAATCACCGGTTACCGGCGGTTACGGCGACGGCGAGGCAGGAGGATTCTGGGGAGCCGAGCTGAAGCGGGCTGGTTATGATGCGCTTATTGTGGAAGGCCGGGCAGCACACCCGGTCTATCTGTCCATCAAGAACGACACGGTTACCATTAAGGATGCCCGTCATCTCTGGGGCCAATCCACCGGCGATGTACAGGAACTGCTGACTCAGGCAGAAGGAAAGGTGCGCATTGCCCAAATTGGCCCAGCCGGAGAAAATCTGGTGAAGTATGCTTGTGTGGTTCATGATCTGGAACATTTTGTGGGCCGCTGCGGCATCGGTGCTGTGATGGGTTCCAAGAACCTGCGGGCAGTGACGGTTTCCGGTTCCAAAACACCTGCAGTTCATGACCCAGACGCTGTAAAAGACCTCACCCGCTTCATGGCGCAGCACTATCAGACGCTGGCTTCCAACATCTATGAAAACGGCACCCTGATGGTACTCCCACCATTGAATGCCGCCGGAGGCCTGCCCACCAGAAACTTTACCCAGGGACAGTTTGAAGAAGCCGAAAAGTTCTTTCCACAGACCGTACGGGACGCTTATATGACTGAACGTTCCGGCTGCTACGCCTGCCCTGTGCGCTGTGGCATCAAAGTGCGTGGCGGCGGCCCTTATAAAGTGGATGCCCGCTATAAAGGCCCTGAATATGAGACCGTTGCGGCTTTCGGTTCAAATCTGGGCATCAGCGATCTTGAAGTGATTCAGAAAGCCAACGAGCTTTGTAACGCCTACGGCCTGGACAGCATTGCCACCGGCATGTGCATCAGCTTTGCCACTGAAGCCTATGAAAAAGGGCTTATCAGCACAGGGGAAACCCATGGCCGACAACTGGCTTTTGGAGATGCCGTTTGCCTGGATGTGATTCATGACATTGCCCTGCGCAAGGGTGTGGGAGAAGTGCTGGCTGAAGGCACCCGAAGTGCTGCTGCACAATGGGGCGAGGCTACCCTGCCCCTGGCTGTTCAGATCAAGGGACAGGAAATGCCCCTGCACGAGGCCAGGCTAAAACAAGGACTGGGGCTGGGTTATGCCCTGTCTCCCACAGGTGCCGACCATACTCACAATCTCCATGACACGCTGTATGTGAAAGAGACGCCCGGTTTCGACGAACTTCGTGCCCTGGGGTATACTGCATCCCCTTTACCCGCATCCACTCTCAATGCTAAAAAAGCCCGCCTGTTCCACTATGCCTCTTTTTCCCGTTATTTGGCAGATTGTCTGGTTACCTGCTTTTTCATTCCCTGGACAACAAACCAGCTTCAACAACTGATTCAGGCAGTGACTGGCTGGAACACCACCACTGCTGAAATGATGGCGGTTTCTGAACGAAGCATTGTGAATGCCCGCCTTTTCAATCTGCGAGAGGGCTTTGGTGTCAAGGACGACGAGCTATGCCCCCGGTTTTTGGAACCTTTTGAAGAGGGCCCGCTGAAAGGTGTGGCCATTCTACAGGAAGATTTCCTGGAAGCCCGCAGTGCCTACTACCAGCTGATGGGCTGGGATGAGGCAGGCGTTCCCACCCCCGGGTCACTGGCAAAGCTGGGTCTTCTGGAAGAAGAAACCTGCGATTACCAGCGTAGCAAGGCGGATGCCTGATGAATATATTGCTGTCTGTTTTTTTACCTCTTCCGGGTGAAAAACCCCTTCGCAATGCCCCCCTGAATCTGCCCGACGGTACCACCGTCGGGCAGGTCATGGATCAATTTGACGTGTCAGACCATCGCGTCTGGCTGTATGTGGTGAACCACAGGGAAATCCGAAAACGGGAGGATACGCTTAATGAAGGTGATCATCTGATGGTGTTTCCACCCATGGATGGCGGTTGAAGGGTTGTTTTGAACCGACAGTTTAGCTGTATGGTTTTAGGGTAAGTACTCACCAAGAATACGGTTTCACAGCCGGCCCGTTTGCCGACATGTGCGGCAAGCAGGAAGATTTTTGGTAAAGGAGGAGCCCTATGAAACCATTCACCAAAGAAGAATTGCGAGAACTGATGGAAATGGGCGAGGAGCCCAGTGTATCGTTTTTCCTCCCCACAAATCCGGTAAGTACCGAATCGCAGCAAAACCGGATCAAACTGAAAAACCTCCTTCGTCAGGCAGAAGATCAGCTGAAAGAGAGCGGGTATCGTCCATCGGATATTGAAAAATTGTTACAACCGGTGGATACCCTGCTGAATGAAAGCCTTTTCTGGAGTCATCAGCAGGAGGGACTGGCAGCCTTTGTCAATCGCAGACTTTTCCGGTATTATCGCCTTCCCCATGCTTTTGAAGAGCTGGCGGAAGCCGGGCGTCAGTTTCATTTAAAACCCCTGCTGCCTCTGCTGACACAGGATTTTCAATTTTACCTTCTCACATTAAGCCAGAATCAAATCGGCTTATTCCAATGCTCCAGCACCCATATTTATCCCCTTGACCTGGACGGGATTCCCGAAAGTCTGGATGAAGCCATGCGATATGATCAGCCGGAAAAACAGCTTCAGTTCAGCACCCGAACCCCACAGTCCGGCGGCGGCGAGATGCGGGCTGCTGCTTTCCACGGGCAGGGAATCGGTATGGAGAATACAAAAAAAGACCTGTTGCAGTTTTTCCATAAGGTGGATGCCGGCATTCAGCAGAAAATGGCCACCCCCGGTGCCCCCTTGATGTTGGCTGGTGTGGATTATCTTTTCCCCATTTATCGAGAAGCCAACACCTATCCTCATCTGATGGAGAACGGCATCGCCGGCAATCCGGAAGAGTTGACGCCGCAACAGCTTCACCAGCAAGCCCTCGAACTGGTGGCACCTCTGCTGAAAGAAGCCCAGCTAAAGGGACTGGCCCAGTATGCTGAATTGGATGGCACAGGCCGCACCGCCCGTGAAACCGGTGATATCGTGGCCGCAGCACAGCATGGCCGCATAGAAACCCTTTTTGTGGCCAAAGGTGCCCAGCAGTGGGGATCCTTTTCACCTGAAACCCAGGAAGTTGTTCTGGTGGATGCACCCAGCCCCGATCACGAAGACCTGTTAAACATGGCTGCCCTTCAGGCTTATCTCAACGGCGGCACTGTTTTTCTGCTGTCACCTGATGAAATGCCATCAGACAGCCATCTATCGGCTATTTACCGCTACTGATACCACTCCCGTCAATGCAACGGGAGTTCCTGTCATTGATGAAGATCCTCACAAGAAGCGCCCGGGAAATTTCCCGGGCGCTTCAAATGTTTATACTTACTGGGGCTGTTTGCGTTTCATCAATAGCTTATAAAGAACAAATCCTGCCAGTAACAGCTGAAGCACCGTAATGATAAATATCACATTGATGTTCCTCTGGGACTGAGCGGCCTTCTCCACATCGTCAATGTAAAGACCTGTTCCAATAATCCACTCCCATGGCTCAAAATACTTAATATAAGAAATTTTCGATTCCATTCTGTCAGCTTCATCATAGTACTGCCACTGATAACGGGTAAAGCCTTCTTGTCCGCTCTCTGCAATGGCAACAAAACTTTCAAAGAGAGCCAGAAACTCACCGGTTGCTTCACCTTCCAGATTCACTCTTTCAAGATCCGAGCGAAAAGGATGCACCACCAATGTGGGTGTTTTGTCATTGATCCAGTAATAGTCTTTTCCCTCCGGACCAAACCGCAGGTCGCGAATCAGCGAGGTAGCCTGCCCTTGGGCCTGACTTCGGGTTAATTTACCGTCCATTTCCATGGAATGAAAATGAGAAAGAATGGAAATTCCCAAATTGGTCAGGTCTTCAATCTGGCTTTCTTTTTCACTGATCATGCTGCGTTTAAGCAATGGGGCTGAGTAAAAAGTGTTAAACAGAATAAACAGTATCAACGGTATCACTATGGGGTATAGCCAGGTGGTGCGCTTCCATCGTTCTGTCATCGCCATTCCTCCCGTGGGTCAGGCAAAACCTGTGACCGGTTTTCGTTATCAATACCCGACACCATGGGATTTAATCGACTTCTTTTAGTTGCCGCTTAACATTTTTCGCCACTTATCATGAGTCATTTCGCTTCTCATTGCTGTTATTGTTGTTACTGTTGTTGCTGTTGTTGCTGTTGTTGCTGTTGTTGCTGTTGTTGCTGTTGTTGCTGTTGTTGCTGTTGTTGCTGTTGTTGCTGTTGTTGCTGTTGTTGCTGTTGTTGCTGTTGTTGCTGTTGTTGCCTGATCCCGGGGTATCACTGGTGTTGTCCTGATTATTGGGCACACCTTGGGAGTTTCCTGGATTCTCGTCAAAAACCGGATGGGTTTGATCCGGTTTTTCTTCGGTTTTATTGCCCTTGCCCGGGTTTTCATCGAACACTGGATGTTCCTTCTCAGGCTGTGGATCGTTTGCCGTTCCCCGACCAGGATGTTCATCAAAGACCGGATGATTTTGATTTCCATCAGGCGGTGGGACTTCCTCTTCAACCGGCGGCTTACCTTCTTGGGGTGTCTCGGGTTTTCCAGTTTGTCCATTACCCTGCCCCGGGTGTTCTTCAAAGACAGGATGTTCTTTATCTGATGCTGCATCGTCCTTAGCCTTATCCTCTTTTTCCGGCTTTGCAGGTTCTGTTGGTTCTGTTGGTCGTTTTGCAGGCTGATTACCCTGACTTGGATGTTCTTCAAAAACCGGGTGGATATCACCCTTATTTTCCTGCTGTGTTACTCCCGGATGGGTGTCAAACACAGGATGTTCCTTTTCTCCAGTTCCACCGTTATTCTCAGTTTTCTCCTGCTGGCCGCCTGGGTGCGACTCAAAAACAGGATGCTGTCTTTCTGTGGAAGCAGGTATCGGCACCTCGTCCGGACGCTTATGGCGAAGCAGTTCCTTCACCATCTCTGGCACAGGTGGTTCGCCCTCACCATATTTAACGTCGTTATGACCGCTTTCGTTTTGGTGGATTTGCCAATAAGCTTCTCTCAGAACAACCTGATTCAGGGAAATTCCTTCCTGTTTTGCCAGTGCTACCTGCTGGGGAGTGCCTTTAAATGCCAGGAGCTCCACTGTCAGATGCCGATTTTCAATCTGCGCAGTCAGGCGATCTTCCATCATCATCAGCAGCTGATCTGCGACTTCTTCCGCCTCGTCTCCAGAACTTATGGTTGCCAAGGAAAGCACCAGATAATGTATTTCATTCCCGTTCAAATAGCCCTGGTCTTCCAATCGCTCCAGGAGAAAGGTCATCGAGTCTTCCGCCTGCTGGTTTTTCATGGATTTCAACTGCAGGGTAGCTGCATCATCATTCAGCGCTGTTGCTGCAATAACTTTTCCATCTGCCGCTAATGTGATTTCGAGGCTGGGGTTCACATCAATGGATACCAGATATGCCACTGGCTCTGGTCGAACCCACCAGAGAAAGCTGCTCATACCGATCAACATGAAGATCGCCGCCGCAATAGCTGCAGGCACGAACGCCGAAAAACGGTTCTTTCGCCGGCTGGTTTTTTCTGCAGCTGGCATTCTGGTAAACTCAATTTCAGTTCCGGCAAAAACCGAATCCGTCGTATGGGGGATTTCAATGAAGTCACAGGAACTGGTCATCACAACCAACGTGTGCTGACGCACTTCGATGACACACCCTTTTTCTTTCATTTTGATCCCTCCTCCACCGATTGAATGTATGTTTTCATTGTTTCCAGGTCGCTGTCAAGAATCATCATAACTGCTAGAATAAACTGCTTGCTCCGGTCCACCGTTTTCTTAGTCACGCCGTACTCTTGCTGCAATCGTTTAAGCGGCATACGCCCACTTTTCAGGGCTGCTTCCCTTAGATCCTGCTGCTCATATAAGAACCGGGCAATTCGAATGGCATTCCTTCTTGTGTCTTCGTGTTTCGGGGCATTTTCCACCAGGTTATCAAGTGTCAATCCCAGCTGGGCCAGTCTTTTCACCAACTGCTGCATCTCTTCCTGAATGGAAAGCGTTTCTTCGGGAGGCGGGCGCCACAGGACACGCACCTGCCCGGCAGCAACCCCTTCAATGCCTTCCTCGCCCAGCGCTGTAAAGGGCATCTCATTCACAGCACCTTTGTTTTTTCTGAGGTGATCAATGGCGCGGTTACGAATCACCGTTGCCGCAAAGGGCAAAAAACTGCCCCGTTCCAGCTGGTAATGGTCGATGGCTTCATTAAAAGCCATTAAGCCAACTGAAAAGACATCATCGTTTTCTTCTTCGATGTAACGTCCCAGTTGTTGGCTTAGATTTTTTTTGATGAACGGAGCATATTCCCGAATCAGCATATTCCGCTCAGATTCACTGCCGGACTGAGCGGATATCACCCGCTTCTCCAGTTTTTTGCCAAATGGAATGTGCTTCAGAAGCGATGGCACGCTGCCACCTCCTCGCAAATTAAATACGAAACAAAGTTTCATTTTAGGGTACTAATCTGTTGACGGATGATGATTGTTATATTCTATCATACCCATCTATCTTTTCCATTCATTCTAAACCCTTTTTTTGTTCCGCTTATTTTCTGATTGCGATCATGCAACCCTTTCTCTTAAAAACAGCTTTGACATCACCCGTTACTTCTCTCAACCAGATACTGCTCTCAAACAGAAATCTGCCTCCCGATGTTTTCTGCCTGATTGGATTGAGACTGGCCAACATTGCAATAGCTGCCCGAAAAAACAAAACTAAAAATCCATCGAACATTATGAAGCACTCTCAATACAGGCACCACCCCTGAGAAATCGACTCTTGTTGAAATAGCCGTCAGTGCCATTCAGTCTGCCACCTTATTTTAATCACCGTGCTCACTTGAGAGTAGCAAAGAAGCCTGTCCCGGGAGAGTTGGGACAGGCTTCTTTTATGGAAAGAAAGTTGGAAAGGCAGTATGATTATTGGCAATCAACTTGAAATGCATCCAGACGATCCTAATCCTATACTTCACTGGTTTTATTAAATGCTGCGCCATCCTTGAACATCTTTACAGGCATCTTGCTCTGCCGGTAGGCGGCATCCATGGTGGTATCCATCGTCTGCCATTCACCATCCACCAGTATTTCGTTCCATGCGTGATACACATCTATTCCCGGGGCATACCCCTTTGCCATTCTGGCAGGCACGCCCACGCTCCGCATCATGGCTGCAAAGAGAGCGGCATAATCGTAGCAGATACCGCTGCCTGATAATAAAGTGGCGTCAATGTCTGGTTGATAGCCACTGGTGACCGTGGCTGCCTTGGCATCATCATATCTGATATTTTCAACAATATATTCGTAGATAGCCGTCACTTTTTCCATGTCTGTGGTTAATCCGGCAGTCAAAGCCGCTGCTTTCTGTATGGCTTTCATATTCTGATCCCATCGAATTTCCTGAACAGAACTTAGGAAACGGGCTGTCGGATCAACAATGGCCACTTCAATGGTTTCGGTTTTGATGGGGCGGTACTGGTTACCGCTCACATGCTCAAGGATGGAAACCTTGTACTGTCCGTCACCCAGAAGAAGCGGAATGGTTTCTTCTGTTCTTGTTGCCGAAAGGTCAAAAACTGACCGCTCGCCGCCTTTTTCAAGCATGATTTTGGTGGCAGTATGTCCTGGCACCTGGTATTGAACCGACAACAGACCAGTCTCCACTGAACGGGTATCCAGGGAAGCCACTTCCATTGCACTGACTGATACGGTACTGGCAATAACCAACACCATCAGCAACATCACCATAAACCGGCTTTTATTCATAAAAAGACTTCCTTTCGGTAGCTGGCTGCCATTTTACAGGCCCTTTAGCTTTGCGTCCTTCAGTTTCCTGAAGTTTGCCTTTATCGGTGGAAAGCGGTTTTTGGGTAAATAAAAAACTTCTTCTTCGGTAGCTGGCTGCCATTTTACAGGCCCTTTAGCTTTGCGTCCTCCGGTTTCCCAAAGTTTGCCTTTATCGGTAAAAAGTTTCGCTTCCTACCTGCTCATTCAATTGTACGAGCTGTTATTGTCATTATATCATCAAATGTACTTTTGTAAACCTTTTATCCTGAATTTAGCGGTCTTTATTTCTCCTTCTTTCAGTTTTATGTAAACTTCTCACCTTTAGTTCATGCCGGATACCGTCTGATTGATTGCTTCAAATTCGTGACTCTGGGCCATGATTGAAAACTCCTGGCATTTCTAGTATGATAGGATCATCCGCTATATTATACGCACCTTTGAGTGTCATTGACGTCCTTTCTGCCTCTAACATTCAGTTTGACTTGTTGGCAGCTTCTTTGCCTTTGGCAGACACCTGACGTCAATCCTTCCCGATTTTTAACTTTTTTAGGTCTCGGGTCCTCTTTTTTGATATTTTTTAACCAGATTCGACATGAAATCCAAAATATCGGGTAATTTAGAGACAGAGAGGACAGAAAGAAGGTGGCACCCATGAATCATGCAGTAACTGATGAAACAACAGCGAAAGATCAGTCTGTGATCACCATAAAGACTCTGGGTTGTTTTGATGTGGAAAAAAACCGACAATCTCTGGTTGAGGCTTCCCCAGGGTCCAGGAAGCTGTGGGAACTCTTCAAATTTATGCTGACCCACCGGCAACGCTCCTTCACACCGGAGGCATTGTTGGATGGTTTGTGGGCATCGGAGGATTATAATGATCCCCGAAGCACCCTGCGCCGCCAGATGCATCGGCTTCGTCAGATTCTTGAAGAAAACGAAAACAGCCAGACTTCCTATATGAGCATTGTCTATGTCAACGGCTACTATCGATGGAATCCGGAGATGGATGCCCGGGTAGACGCGGATATTTTTGAGTCTTCCGTTCAGCTGGGAGAAGCTTTACAGCATGAGCATCCAGAAAAGGCATTATTGCATTATCAGAAGGCCCTTTCAATGTACCATGGTGATTACTTGCCGGAATGCACCGATCAGCAGTGGGTTTTTCCGGTACGCAGTCACTATCGCCGCCAGTATTTGAAAGCCGTGTTGTCATCCACAGGTTTGTTGATGGAGCTTGGTCAGTTTGCCGAAGTACTGCGAGTTTGCGAGAAGGCCATTGAACTGGACATCTATGAGGAAGAATTTCACCTTCGTCTGATGGAATCGCTGCTTCAACTGGGAGAACGCAAACAGGCACTTACTCATTATGAGTACATTACCGGTTTCTACTATCAGGAGTTGGGCCTGAAACCCACCCCTGCTTTGAAGTCGCTGTACAAGCGCATGCTTTCGACCCAGCCCACCCTTGATTCCATGGATGCCCTTCATGCTGATCTGGATGGGATTGACCCCCTTGAAAATGCCTATTTTTGCAATCCAGATGTGTTTAGATCCATCTACGAGCTGGAACGCCGCCGCAGTGAACGCAGCGGTGCCCAGGCGGTGGTGGGCATGGTTACCATGAGTCATCCCTCATCTGCTTCTCACGGCAAACAGCAACAGCGCATGCAGGCCTTGCAGCAACACCTGCTGCACCATCTTCGAAAAGGTGATACCGTTACCCGTTGGAACGATTCTCAGTTTCTGGTTCTCCTTCCAGGTCTTAATACCGAAACCATGGAGGCGGTGTTGCAACGCGTCATTCAAAAATTCCCCCGGGAAAATCCAGACGACTTGACCCGTATCAAGACTCACTGTCATCTGATTTTGCCTCCGGCGCAGCTTCCCCCGGGTGACTTTGCTGCTGCAACCCCTTCTTCCTTTGCTGAGTGAAACCTCCTTTTTCCAGCCATTATATTCGGTTCTCAAACAGCAACAGCAGGCTCAAGAGCCTGCTGTTGCTGTTGTTTGTTCATTTGCTTCCTCTTCAGACTCCACCATGACACCGTGTATAATCAGCCGATGAGATGCCACATAGATGGGGTCGCAGGTAATCAGCGTGACCACCTTATCCCGGCTGTTCCGGTTTAATACCGACAAGTCTGTGGGCTCCACCACTTTAATTTCATAAACGCGGTACACATATGTTTCTTCAGGTGTTGTGATATGAATGGTATCACCCAGTTTCACCTCGTTCAGCCGATTGAAGAAACGCCCGTAGGTATGGCTTCGGTGGGCTGCAATGGCAGCATTGCCAATACTGCCAATGGGTGAAGTGCCGTCCAGCAATGCCGCTGCTGTTTTAAGATTATGGTCACTGGCACCCTGTACCACCGGCATCTTTGCATCAATTGCTGGAATTTCCAAACTACCCAGCAACGCGCCTTCTTCCGCTGGTCTTATTTCCTCCGGCGATGCTTCATAGCCCTGTACTTCCTCTTCATAAGCCGTGAACATCTCCTGCAGTCCCTGATATGCTTCCACCGTTTCCCGTTCCAGCTCCAGCTGAGTCAGTTGTTCCTCCAGCTCAGCCATCAGTCTGGCTTCTTCCCGCTGTTCAATATAACGATTGACTGCCGGATAAAGCGCGATCATCAGTCCGGCGACGATCAAAATAGTGGAAAACTTGCGCATGGTCACCCCTCCCCGATTTGAAACATTCGATTCACGCTATGCGTGGCATTAATGACTCTTCAAGTACTGCCAAATCAGCTTTTCCACCTTGCGACGAAAAAGGAGAGATCAGTTGCATCTCTCCTTTATTGTATACCCATTCTCTCTTTTGTCTATCTTTTCCGGCCATTCACATATCATTTACATCTTTTCTCCATACAAACTGCAATGCTGCTACACTTCTGCATTTTTTCGGAAAAGAAAACCTACTGCCGCCAGCAATATACCTGCAATATAGTAGTAGGCTGGATTCCCTTCGCCAGTCTGTGGAAGCACCGGGACTCCAAGGGGAATCACTTCATCCAGTACAATCACTTCGTCAGGATCGGACTGGGGAACTACCGGGGCTGCCAAAGGAATCGCAGGATCGTCAATTGTCACTGTTTCTGTCAGAACAACCACTGGCTCGTCAGGATCATCTGCCGGGTCATCAGGGTCATCAGCGGGGTCTTCCGGGTCTTCCGGGTCTTCCGGGTCTTCCGGGTCTTCCGGGTCTTCCGGGTCTTCCGGGTCTTCCGGATCTTCCGGGTCTTCCGGGTCTTCCGGGTCTTCCGGGTCTGCCGGGTCATCAGGGTCATCAACGGGGTCTTCCGGGTCTTCCGGATCTTCCGGGTCTTCCGGATCTTCCGGGTCTTCCGGAATCAATCGATTGATGATAATAATCGTCATGTTTTCCATCCCTGGATTGATAAAGAAGATGATTCCCTCATCAACACCGTCATCTTCTCCAAGCAGCCAGATGCTTTCACCAATCTGGTATCCCACCAGCTGGTAACCATCAGGTACATTTATTTCTTCAAGGATATATGCTCCAAAATCCAATCCTTCCACCATGACATCATTGAGTTGGCTCAGGTCATCAAATGATTTTGGAAACTCTTCTTCATCTTGCACTTCTTCAAGAATGGATACCATATCCATTTCTGTCAGTCTGACTTCAAACTCAAATACCTGTTCATCACTTTCAACGACATTGTCATTTTCATCGATCACTCGCTTTTCAACAGTCACTGTCGGCGGTTCCTCTTCGCAGGGTGTTTCAGGCAACACTACCCGTGCACTGTGGAGGCGCTGCGTGCTTTCAAAGGCTTCGCCATGATGCGGCGGTATTTCCACCAAACCCGGTTCCCATTCGCCTTCCACCAGTCGATAGGTGTAAAGATCGATTTGAACAGGTTCGCAGTCGCGAGGGGTTTCCACCTCTAAAATAATGGTTTCAGGTCCTTCAAATAAATGGTGATCATCATCGAACCAGCTTTGCACTTCATAAGGTTCACCATTGTGTTGCACGTCGGTTCCAGGCGGGTACTGGTAACTGGTAAGATGGAACCCAATGCAGTAACCCTCATTGACGGTGATTTCCACACGATTGTTGTCCAGCCATGTCACTGTAAAATACTGATTGCTGTAAGGCTGGTTAAGCTGAATGCTATCGATGTAGATGACGGCATCCAGGGGAACCATGATACAATCGGGTTCAATGTCATTTTCAAGGCAAACATGGCTGAGTACCAGTTTGGCACCACTGCTGCCTGCTGGGACTACCAGAAATGCGTCCACCAGCACGTCGTGTTCCGGTGTGCCCACAAAGAAGTGTTGTACTTTACCGTTTCCAACAGACTGTCCAACAACCATTTTGGTGCCGGCATTCTGAAAAGTTGCTTCCAGCATTAGGGGTCCTTCATCCCCCTGAAGCTGATTGGCCACGAAATGCCATACAACCGGATCTGTCAGCCCACCACAATCAGAGTCATTCTCAAATTCAGTGCTGGCTGCATTTCTGTGAGGACTGTGGAGCTCAACACGAACTTCTTCCATGATCACTTGCTGTACACCGCCCAAGGGAACAGGAACTTCATCGACATTTTCAAGCTCTTCCTCTTCTTCCTGTTCTACTCCGTTATCACCAGTGGTTTCATCTGTGGATTCTTCCCCAGTGTCATGATCGGCAGTTTCTTCTTCGTTTGCTTCTTCATGTGTTTCTTCGCTTGCACCATCATTGTCAGTTCCTTCATCAGCGAGTTCTTCATTAACTGCTTCTTTTTCATCCACTGATGATTCTTCCTGAATGGTGTCATCATCGACATCAGATTCATCTGCTTCTGTCGATTCGCCGGAATTGTCCGGTTCTTCCGCAGATGCTTCATTATCTTCATTGTCCTGCGCATTGCTCTCATCGCCAGCTGCTTCATTTGATTCTTCTGCCACCGCTTCCTCGGGCACCGAATCAGCAAATACAAAACCCACGCCCATACTGGGAATAAATCCATAAAAGGCTACCAGTATAACGACGATCCAAACGAATAATTGCCTTATGCCTTTTTTTCTGATTTTTTGTCTGCTTCTCATACGACTCACTCCTCTCGCAGGTCACAAAGATGTGATCACTCTTCTCTCAATGGTTTTCAGTCACCAGAACCCCTGAGTCACTTCTTCGATTTTTCACCTTTATATCGACCCCCTTGACATCAGCCTTTTTTGAAAATAAAAAAACTGCCAAAAATTATCTTGGCAGCCGGACGATCGTGACACCTGAATACCGGTGTGTTAGACTCTTGACTTTGCGTCCCATCCTTTCGAATGGTTTGCCTTGTTTTGATATTAATTATCATTATCTTTAATTTAATGATACCTCTCTCCCATGAATCTAAACAGTGTTTTGTATAAAATGCCTGAATTTTCCTTCTGTTTTCAACATTTAGGACGTTTGTCATTTTTTCGTCTGCAACCCCTGAGGTTCATCTTTTTCTTGCTCAACTTGCCAGATTGCTGGCGAATGTGCCGCGTTAAGCGGTGATTCATGCTTGTTCAGATATCCTCCCTTAAACCTTCTATCCATTGATTTATCTGTATCCTACGACATAAAAAGAGAAATTCCTTTATGATTCTCAAAGAAATTTCCCTTTTTTCATCCTGTTATGTGGTTTTGATGACTTTGCCTTCAGTCTGGAATATCTGCGTATGTTTTAGTTATAGTTAAATAGGATATTGTTTTTTGCGTTTTGCCATTGTAACCCACTTTACTTCTGTGAGCTCTTGTATCGAGTATGCACCGCCTTCTCTGCCCTGACCACTTTCTTTCGTTCCACCAAATGGACATGCTGCATCTGCGTCCACAGAGCTGCCATTTACATGAACCATACCTGCATCAATGTTTTCAGCAAGGAACAACGCTTTTTCATAATCATTGGTAATCAGGCCTGCGGAAAGCCCATATTGAGTATCATTTGCGACTTCCAAGGCTTCCTGCACATCATTTACAGGGATAATTGAAGCAACAGGACCAAATGTTTCGTCATAGTATATCTTCATATCCTTTGTAATATTTGCAAGAAGCGTAGGTTTAAACAGTCGTCCTTCGTATGTGCCGCCTGTGAGAAGTTTTGCTCCTTTTGCCAAAGCATCCTGAACTTGATCATTAATGATATTTACTTGTTTGTCACTAATGATTGGCCCAATAAATGTTGATGGGACATTTGGGTCTCCAACTGTTAATGAAGAAGCCAGTTCAACCAGTTTCTTGGTAAACTCTTCCACAACAGGCTTCTCCACAATGAGACGGTCTGCCGACATACAGATCTCTCCCTGGTGAAGATAGGCACTGAATGCCGCAACTTTAACAGCATAATCAATATCTGCATCAGCAAGAACAACAAGCGGGTTCTTGCCGCCCATTTCAAGATAGTATTCCTTCAAATTGGATGCAGCTCTTTGAGCCACATGCTTTCCTGTTTTGGTTTCACCGGTAATGGCAACAAAGGAACAACGCTTATCGTCAATAAGTGCATCACCTAAAACGCTTCCCGGCCCTGTAATGACGTTAAGTACACCTGCAGGAATATCTGCTTTTTCGAAAACCTCTGCTATTTTCAAACCTATCACCGGAGTTTCGCTAGCAGGCTTTAAGACAACAGTATTACCTGTTGCAAGACCGTATGCCACTTTATACATAGACAAAATCAGCGGGAAATTCCATGGAGAAATACATACAATGGTTCCTCTTGGCTTTCTAAAGCTCATGGACAATGACGTTGGATCAGTATGGTATGTTTCACCTTTCACACTTTTAGCATCTCCGGCCGCTGTATTAAGCAAATCTACTGTTTGCGAAATCTCGAACATTGCTTTCCCAAAAGAACTTCCACCTTCATTAATCAACACCTCTGCAATATCCATCTGGCTCTCTTCCATAATGCGTGCAGCTTTTAACAATATCTTCGCTCGTTCTGCAGCTGGTGTGGCTGCCCATGCTTTGCGAGCTTCGAAAGCTGCACCCATGACGACATCAACATCTTGAACACCTGCTTTTGGAACTTTTGCATACACTTCATTGTTAAATGGGTTTATATCGTCAAATGTCTCTCCTGATATAGAGGGAACCCACTTACCGCCAATAAACATTTTGCACTCTTTCATTCAACTCATCCCTTTCACTTGATTATTTTTTAATAGTTCAACCATTCATTTATAGGTTAAAAAAATCTAAGAATATTTTTTCAACATCTTCGTAGGCTGCAGGTCTGGCATTGGTATTTATCACACCGTCACCAAGTGCTCTTTCAACAAGATCAGGTATCATGTCTTTCGTCATATGAACATCATCCAGATGTTTTGGAACACCAACATCTTCACATAGCTTTTCAACCAACTCAAGGGCTTTTTGAGCTGCCTCTTCGACTGGCATGTTATTGATATCAGCTCCCATAGCTTGCGCAATATCAGCAAATTTCTGTAAACGTACAGGCATATTGAATTTCATTATTAGAGGCAGCAGTACTGCATTAGCTAAACCGTGGGGCGTTCCAAAGAAAGCGCTTAGCTGATGTGCCAAGGCATGACAAGCGCCTAATCCATTAAGACTAAATGATGTTCCAGCCATCATAGAAGCCGTTGCCATCTCTTCTCTGGCTTTTAAATTATGTGGCTCATTAACTGCTGTTCTCAATGTCCTACTAATCATTCTCACTCCATGTAGCGCTAAAGCATCGGCCGGAGGAAACTCTACAATTGAAGTATACGCCTCAATGCAATGTGTCAATGCATCAATTCCTGTGAATGCTGTAAGATTTGCCGGCATTGAAACTGTTAACTCAGGGTCAATTATTGCCACATCCGGTATTAGCAAAGGACTTAACACGCCAAATTTCGTTTGTTTCTTGGTGTCTGTGATAACACCAACATAAGTTACTTCCGTACCGCTTCCTGATGTTGTGGGAATGGCAATTAATGGCAGCAACTTAGGAGTTATTTTCATTATTCCACCAATGGCTATATCATAGTCATTCACTGTCCCGCCATGAGTGTAAACAACATTTGCTGCTTTACCTGTATCAATTGGGCTTCCTCCACCAATACACACGATAACTTCCGGATTTTCCTCTTTCATAACGGCTACAGCATTATGAACCATTTCTTCGGTGGGATTAGGTCCAATTTCAGAAAACATACTAACAACCAAGCCCTGTTTCTTTAAGTCAATCATCGTATCCTTTACTACAGGAAATTCTTTCATGACATTATCTGTAATGACAAGAGCTCTGGTTTTCTTCATTTCTTTAATGATTTCGCCGAGTTCTTTTAATGATCCTGCTCCAGAAACAACCCTTTTAGGCCAACAAACGAACGAATTAGCTGCCATTTTGTTTTCCTCCTTTTTCTACATCATGTTATTGTGGACATAAAAGACACGCATTATTCAGCTGCTTCAATACTAATTTCATCTGGCTTAGAGATTTTACTCATAACAAATACTGTTATAGGAACAAAGATTGTGCCATAAGCTGTGCCAATCAGAAAGAAAACAGCCCCATACAACCAGTTATAGTTAGTAGGGTCACCAGGATCTTTTAAAGCAAACCAGATGCCATAAGTTCCAAGTGTCATTGCCACTGCATTAAAGTATGTTTTCTCTAGAACAACTACATGAAGGAGTGCAAGTAGGTATGTCACCGCCAATGCACATATACCGAACGCAACCAAAGCGCTGACACCATTACTCATTAAAACACCAAGCAGTCCAAAGAAAATCATTCCATACAACGGTCCAACAGCTGCACTGCAAAGCATATTGGGCAACGTCTTAAAGCTTCCTTGCTGAGCAACAACCAATCCAAGTCCCGCAAATGCACACCACAGCAAATTAAACAGTGGAGACATGTTTTGAGGATTAGCGGGATCAAAGCCGAATACTGCAGCCCAGATGATGCAAAAGATCGAGATAAATACTGTGACTACTGTAGCTAAAACGAAAAGAAATTTTTTGCTCATTTTTTTCCTCCTCAATAATTTTTTAGTAAATATTTGTGCTTTTCATTTCCAGTCCCGGAACAGATCTGCAAGCTTTATGACCCTGCTAAACTACTCTGGCTACCAGTTGTCAATGAATGTGTGTTGTTATAATGATCATATATAATTGAGTATCTTGCGTCTTTGTGTATCAGCACGAAAAAACGGACTATTAATTGTATTTTCATACAATTCATAATCCGTCGAAGATTTAGTCTGTACAATGGAGGATTAAGTCCGTATAATGGTGTCAAAAGATGGCGAGCCAACAACTCATATCTCCAGCTGGAGTATAAGTGACAAGCAAATACCACACCGAGGAGGATGATTCGCGGCTCAGTTCAAAACTACCTAACTTAAGGGCATTTGCACACACCTTTTACTGGTGATGGACGTTAACAGGAATTAGCCAAACTCTTGGAATCGTTTAACCACAGGCTGCTGATCCAGTTCAAGGAGCAAATTGGCGCAGATTCCAGTCCTGAGAAAATAGAAGGTTGAAGGAAGTGCGCCTGGTCACCTCTGATAGCCATAAATGATTGGTGCAAGCCCTCCATCAACACTTTCAAGATGCCGGATGACAACGTTGTCATACCCGCTTTTCCAGAAACATGCTGGATCATACCCCAAAAACCTTGCAATCAACAATGAAAGAAGACCTGCGGGAGCTTTACGAGACAGCTGACCTGGAAAGCACCATGAAAATCTGCCACCCGATTCATGGTCACCCGCTTGATGAAAAAAGCGGAAAATGAGAGACCGGACTTTTTTCACTCCACAGTCCTTTCAGCAGGCTTTCGAAGGCATAAATCGCAGGCATTTATGCTGCTTCACATAGATTAGAGACGCCGCCGAGGAAATGACACACGATGTTGAATTTGACAGTTAAAGCGCCGGTATCGATATCATTAATGTCTTTGCATAACAATAAAGGGGGCGAAGCATGTGTCTGAAGAACCTACTAACCCACTCGATAGTCAAAATAATTTTTCAACAGAGGACGAACATTTAAGCTATTACTCCATTAAGCTTTTGGATTCTTTAGCCGAAAGAAAAGGTCTCCAACACATCGTTGATCTTGGATACGAAATGTTGGGCAATCCCTTTCATGTAGTGGACTTAAGCTGGAAACGCCTTTCATATACAAAAAACTGTATTGCTGATGATGATCGCTTATGGCAAGAGTTTGATGCCACAGGCTATTTGTCAGTTAAAAGCGTAACGCATTACTTAAGTGTGAGTTTTACCCAAAAGCTGATCAACAGTCCGACTCCATTTTTTTGGGATGACGGCTATACGAAATATGGTCGACTCATGAGCAGAATCTCAATTGGAAACAAAGCGATCGCTGCCATTGGAGTATTGGATAAGAACAGGCCTTTCAAAGAAATCGATATCAAGATTGCTTCGATCATTTCTGATGCACTATCAGCAGAAATGCAGAAAAATAAATTTATCCATTTTACGAAAGGACTCTTATATGAAGATTTCATTAAAGATTTGCTTGATAAAAAAATTGCCAATAGCAATGTCATGGAAGAAAGGAAAAATTACCTTCATCTTAACTTAAAGAAATACATTTATGTTCTTACTGCTGATGTAAGTGAGTTTGACAACACACGTATTTCACTCTCATTTATTCAAGGTATGCTGGAGAGAATCATAGATGAAAGCAAATCCATTATTTATAATGATCACATTGTCATTGTTGTAAGCTATAACCAGAAAAAAGATTTTCGAGAATATTATGAGCAAAAGACTAAAGAGTTATTAAATGATCATAAAATCCGCATTGGAATAAGTCGTCCGTTTACCGACCTTGAACACATTCATAGTTTCTATTTACAGTCTCTTGAAGCTTTATTTCTTGGTGTTCGCATGAAAAGTGACAGCATTTATATACCATATGATGAGTATGCAATTTATCACATTTTAAAAACCTGTTCAAAGCATGATGATTTACTGGAATTTTGCAATCCATCCCTGCTCGCGCTTATTCATTATGATCTTGAATATAATACAGATTTCACCAAAAGCCTGTATGTATATATTGTAAGTTCAAAAAACATTACCACCTCTGCTAATGCTCTAAAAATCCATCGAAATACTATGATTTACCGCATTGGAAAAATTGCTGAAATAATGAAAGTGGATCTGTCGGATTATGAAGTGTTTCTTCATATCCAATTATCATTTATGGTGTTAAAATATGACAATACATACGTTCATCTCTTTACTTGAATAGTATTTGGGTACTTTAGAAAAACACTAAATGGCAGTCTGAAGTACTAACAAGTAATTGCCATCGCAAACCATAAACACTACCTTGTTTAGTGAGTGAGTTGCATATTTCACCCTTTTGCCAAAGCAAGAAAGAATGGAACACAAAACTGATTTCAATGGGTGGCCTTTACGGGTCACCCATTTACTATCAGCCTCGCCTTATCAAACCGTAGGTGAGGGTTTCCCTCATACGGCTTTCCTATCCTCTTTATCAAGTGCAATGACGGCTGCTTCTTAAGCGCGTTTTAGCAGTCTTCCTTTAAGTAGTTCTTTGACTGTTTTCCAATCGATCTTCACAGGGTCAGTGCTTAAAATAATCGTGTTTATTTTATATCCTTGATTGTTTTCTCTGTTTTTCTCACTCATACCTCCTCTTGCCGTCTCAATGTCTCTCTCGTGGTTTCGGCTGATGACTTCACCATTGATAGTATGGTATACTTTTAACATTGATGTAATGATTCCCACTGATTAGAAAAGGAGTGAATGTGAATGCAATGTTGTGGAGGACAGGGACCGCAGGCCCCAAATGAAATCACTTCCAATTTTGACCTGAACCTGCTGGCCCCCGTGCTGAAAAAGTACGGTCAGAAGCCGGGCAGCCTCATTACAATTCTTCAGAAGGCGCAGGAGATCTACGGCTATCTGCCCATGGATGTATTAGACTACATCGCGGCTCAAACCGGTATTAAACCACCCAATGTCTATGGAGTGGCCACTTTCTATACCCAGTTTCGCCTTAACCCGGTGGGTGAATACTTGATCATGCTCTGCATGGGAACGGCCTGTCATGTAAATGGTGCCGGTGCCATTGAAGATGCCATTTGTGACGAACTGAAAATTCAGGACGGCGAAACCACCGCCGACAATCTCTTTACATTGAACAATGTTGCCTGTTTAGGATGTTGCAGTTTATCACCTGTTATGATGATCAATGGTGAAACTTACGCCAAACTGACCCCGGAGAAAACTCGCAAAATTCTCAGGGATCTGCGCAAGCAGCATCAGCAGCAGGAAAAGGAGGCGACCTCATGAGAATCGTTGTGGGACAAGGCAGCTGCGGTATTGCCGCCGGTGCCGGAAAAGTCAGTGTTGCATTCCAGGAGGCACTCTCCCAGACAGATGCCCCTGTTTCCCTGGAGCTTACAGGCTGCTGTGGCACCTGTTACCTGGAGCCTGTGGTGGATGTTTATGACAGCCATCATGAAAAAACCACCTTTGTGTTGGTAACCCCTGAAATGGTGGATGAAATCATCGATTTTACCCTTACCGGCAAACAGCCGGCATCAGGTCATCTCATGAGCGAAGAAGACCTGACCGCTCAGGCAAAACAAAAAAAAGTGGCCCTGCGCAATGCCGGGTCCATTAATCCGGAAGACATCAATGATTACCTGGCTATTGACGGTTACAAGGCCATTGAAAAAGCGCTAAAAACTATGACGCCGGTTCAGGTGATTGAGGAGATCAAAATTTCCGGTCTCCGCGGCCGGGGAGGGGCTGGATTTCCTACCTGGTTTAAGTGGAATGCCGCTTATCAGCAAAAGGAAACCCCCAAATACATGGTCTGTAATGCCGACGAAGGTGACCCGGGAGCTTTCATGGATCGAAGCATTCTGGAAGGTGATCCCCATGGAGTCATTGAAGGTATGATGATTGGCGGTTACGCAATGGGTGCCAGTGAAGGCATTTTCTATGTGCGGGCTGAGTATCCCCTGGCCATCAAGCGACTTGAAAAGGCTATTGAGCAAGCCAGAGAAAAGGGCCTCCTGGGGAAAAACATCATGGGTTCAGGCTTTGACTTTGATCTCTGGATCAAAGCTGGTGCGGGTGCATTTGTCTGTGGTGAAGAAACCGCCCTCATCGCTTCCCTAGAAGGGGAACGAGGCATGCCCCGGCTGAAGCCGCCTTTCCCGGCTCAAAAAGGATTCTGGCAAAAACCAACCAATATCAATAACGTGGAAACTTTGGCCAATGTTCCCTGGATTTTCCGCAACGGCGGTGCCGCCTTTGCCGCCATGGGCACTGAAAAAAGCAAGGGTACCAAAGTGTTCGCCCTGACAGGCAAGATTAAAAAAGGCGGTCTGGTGGAAATTCCCATGGGCCTGACCCTGCGGGAAGTCATCTACGACATTGGCGGTGGCATCCTTGATGACAAAAGCTTTAAAGCCGTTCAAATGGGAGGTCCCTCCGGCGGATGTATTCCGGCCCAGCTGCTGGACACCCCAGTGGACTATGAATCCATCACCCAGACAGGGGCCATTATGGGTTCCGGCGGGATGGTCGTCATGGACGAAACCACCTGCATGGTGGAAATGGCCCGTTTCTTCCTGGATTTCACCCGAAAGGAATCCTGTGGCAAATGCATCCATTGCCGCATGGGCACCAAACGCATGCTGGAAATTCTGACCCGCATTACGGAAGGCAAGGGCAAAGACGGCGACATTGAGCTTCTGGAGGAGTTATGTGAACGGGTGAAGGAAGGCTCTCTTTGTGCTTTGGGCGGCACTGCTCCCAACCCGGTACTGACCACATTGAAATACTTCCGCCACGAATACGAGGCACACATCCATGATCGCAAGTGCCCTTCTCACCAGTGTAAGCAGCTGCTCACCTACACCATTTCGGAAGCTGCCTGTAAAAAATGTGGGATCTGTGCCAAGAACTGCCCCACCGATGCCATCACCGGCAGCAAGACCGAGGTGTATGTTATTGACCAGGCACTGTGTATCCAGTGCGGCAAGTGTAAAACCGTCTGCCCCTTCAAGGCAGTGGACGTGGACTAAAGAAAGAGGGGTGAAAACATGTCTGAACTGAGACTAAATATAAATGGAAAAGAAGTCACCGGTCGCCGCGGCCAGACTATTTTGGAAGTGGCCCGGGAAAATGACATCAGCATTCCCACACTTTGCTATGACGACCGCATGAAAATATATGGCTCCTGCGGCCTCTGTGTGGTGGAAGCAGAAGGGATTCCCAAACTGCTGCGGGCCTGTGCCACTGAAATCAGCCCGGATATGGTGATCAAAACCAACACCGAAAAGCTGAAAGCCAACCGAAAAATTGCTCTTGAACTGCTATTGTCCGACCATACCGGCGATTGCCGCCCTCCCTGTGTGCTGGCCTGTCCTGGCAAAACCGACTGCCAGGGTTATGTGGGACTCATCGCCAACGGTGAACACAAGGAGTCACTGAAGCTCATTAAAGAACAGCTGCCTTTGCCCGCTTCCATTGGCCGGGTGTGCCCTCACCCCTGTGAGGACGAGTGCCGCCGGCAACTGAAGGATGAACCCATTGCCATCGCCTGGCACAAGCGGTTTGTAGCAGATCTGGATCTTCAGGACCCTGAAGCATTCATGCCTGAACTTAAACCGGCCACCGGCAAAAGCGTCGCCATTGTGGGCGGCGGCCCCGGGGGCTTATCCACTGCCTATTATCTGCTCACCCAGGGCCATGCCGTCACCATTTACGACATGATGCCGGAAATGGGGGGTATGTTAAAATACGGAATTCCTCAGTACCGCCTGCCCAAGGAAGTGCTGAATCAGGAAATTGCCGTGATTGAAAAAATGGGTGCCCGCATGGTGAATAACGTACGGGTGGGAGAACATATCACCCTGGATTACCTGCGCAGTCATTTTAACGCTGTTTATCTTTCCATCGGTTGCTGGGAGAGTTCTCCCATGCGCTGCCCCGGCGAAGAGCTGGAAGGCGTCATGGGCGGCATTCATTTTCTCCGCAATGTGGTGGAAAACCGACCCACCCACATCGGCCAGCGCGTGGCTGTGGTGGGCGGCGGCAACACCGCCATGGACGCCTGCCGAACCGCCATCAGGCTGGGAGCCAAAGAAGTGATCAATCTTTACCGCCGCACCCGGGAAGAAATGCCCGCTGAAGAAATCGAAATTGTGGAGGCTGAAGAAGAAGGCGTTACCTTCAAGTTTCTGGTGAGTCCCATTGAAGTGCTGGGTGAAAACGGCAAAGCCACCGCCATCCGACTTCAGAAAATGGAGCTGGGAGAGCCGGATGCCAGCGGTCGGCGACGTCCGGTACCCATTGAGGGTGCTGAAGAGATCCTGGAAGTTGACTCCATCATCGTGGCCATCGGCCAGTATGTCAACCTGGATGGGTTCGAAGAGATCGACAAAACCAAGTACAGCACCATTTCTGTTGACCCAAAAACTTTCTCCACCAGCCTTCCCGGTGTCTTTGCCGGGGGCGATGCCATCAATGATAACCTGAAGATTGCCATTCAGGCCATTGGCGATGGTAAAAATGCCTATAAAATCATCGACGGTTATCTCAATGGCGTGGATATCACCTACAAAGCACCTTATCTGGTCACCCGGGATGATGTGACTGCCGAAGAGTTTGAAGACCGCCCCACCGCCAAGCGCTCCCATATGGGACACCTCTCTCCTGAAGAACGACGGGACAACTTTAAAGAGGTGGTGCACGGCTTCACACCTGAAGAGGCCATTGCCGATGCGAATCGCTGCCTGGAATGCGGTTGCCATGATTATTTTGAGTGCAAGCTCATTGACTATTCCAATCAGTATGAGGTGGAACCGGAACGACTGGCGGGAGAAATGCATCACCGCATTGTCGAAGATTCCCACCCCTTTATTCACCGCAACCCGGACAAGTGCATTCTTTGCGGTCTGTGCGTCCGCGTCTGTCATGAAGTCATGGATGTCACCGCCCTTGGGCTGGTGGACCGGGGCTTTGATGCGGTGGTGAAACCCGCCATGGACCGCCCGCTGAAAGAAAGCGACTGTATTTCCTGCGGCCAGTGTGTTTCTGTATGCCCCACCGGTGCATTGCAGGAAAAACTTCTGCTGGAAAAATCTGTTCCAGTGGAGACACATACCACCGACACCCTCTGCAGTTACTGCAGTGTGGGCTGCCAGACCCGCCTGGAAACCAAAGGCGGCATGGTGGTGCGCTCCTTGCCCATCAGCGGAAATCCGGTGGATGGCGGTCTCCTCTGTGTGAAAGGTCGTTTTGGTTACGATCTGGCACAACGCCAGGAGCGTCTCACCACTCCCCTTATCCGTAAAAACGGCCGTTTAGAGGAAGCCACCTGGGAAGAAGCCCTGCTGCTGGTGGCCAAAAAAGCCCAGGGATTCGCCTTCCAGGAAGGCTCTGACTCGGTGGGAATCGCTGTTTCCGACACATGGACCAATGAAGACATCTTCGCCGTAAAACGCTTTGCCGAGGATGTGATGAAGACACCTCACCTCTTCTCTCTCAACAACACCGCCGCCGGCATCGGTGACGTGCTGGGATTGGACGCTTCTCCCAACACACTGACCGAATTGCTGCGCACGGAAGTCATTCTCCTGGTGGGTTCTGCTGTGATGCGTGACCACGCCATTGCCGGACTTAAAATCAAGGAAGCCGTTCAGGAGCATGGTGCCAAACTGGTTACCATCAACCCCTGCACCACCAAGGCCGATGAATGGGCATCCCTGACCATCCAGCCTGAAAACCAGGTAACCTTCCTTAAGGAAATGGCGGCGGCCCTGTTGGAATCCGGCAAATCACCCGCCAAAGCCGACGGACTGGAAGCACTGAAGGCCAGCTTGGCCGGCCTCACCATCAGTGACGCTGCCAGAGAAGCCGCCGCTCTTTACGGTAATGCCAAAACAGGTATGATTGTTTTTGATCAAAAGGCGCTCTCACCGGAAGCCGCCCAAATGCTGGCCAACCTGGCGGTCATTTCTGGCCATATCGGCAAACCCCGCCGGGGCGTGATTCAGCTGAAACCAGGCAGTAACAGCCAGGCACTCAGCCTCATGAACATCACCGGTGATGCCCGCAACCTTGAATCCCTGCTGGCTGAGAAGACACTCAAAGCCTTGCTTGTCTTTGGAGAGGATTATCCCCAGGAGTCACTGAAATCGCTGGAGTTCCTGGCAGTCATGGACACCCATCTCACCCCCACTGCCCAAATGGCTCAGGTGGTGCTGCCGGCGGCCTCCTTTGCTGAATCACAGGGTACCTATACCAGCCTGGAACGGCGCATTCAACCCCTGGTTCAGGCTCTCAAACCCCTGGCAGGCCTGGAAAACTGGCAGGTCATTGCCCGGCTGGCGGCTGTTCTGCGGATGCCTTTGGGGTATGAATCCATGGCCGATGTGGCCCGGGATCTTGGCACTACTCAGGACGGTTATGATCAGGTGCACCAGCTGCAGGCATCTGATGCTTACTGGCCTCTGGGGCAGAACCCGATGCTCTACGACAGCGGCTTCGCCTTTGAGGACGGCCTGGCCCGCCTGGCCGTGGTGGCAGATGCCCCCCTCTTTGTGGACTCACCTTCCACGCGCTATGTGAACCGCCGTTTCTCAGATTATCTGGCTCAGGAAGGTCTGGATCGCTGCTGAGTTTCAACATTAGCCAGCTGCCGCCTTTCTGAACATTAACCAACCAAAAACCGCCTCCATCTTTCAATGATATGCTCCCCATTAAGTAGACTCTTGAAATAAAATTTCAAGTCTGCACAAAGGGGAGCTTTCTAATGCGAAAAAATACGATTGGCCTACGATAAAAATAGAAGCTGTTAAGAAATGCAAAAATCGAGAGGGCAGTTACCAAAATATTGCTGAAGCATATGGAGTCGATTGGTGCGAGCACCTTGGGGGTCATGGCGGCAATGGGCGTGGCTGCCACTGTCAAACGACCCATGGGCATACCTGCGTTAAGGGCTGCCTGACCAGAGGAGGGGGTATGTAGGGTTATTGTACCGGGAAGAAAACCACCTGCCGCTGCAGGGCAGGTACCGACAGGTGGTCTTTTCATTTCATGGAGGTGAAACGGGGAGGGACTAGCTTTTCACCGGTGCTCACTGCCAGTTTATGATTGATTCTTGTTCGTTTCCATTAAAGTAACTAACAACGGTTCTAGTTCTTCCATCATTTACATAATGAAGTATTTGAAAGTTATCAGCCATCCCCACTGCCCAATCACATTTCAGTGCACCAGAGATATATATTGTTTCAACGTAATCCATGGGTATAGAACTCACAGATTTGAATTCGTATTCAGCCAAATCACCACCACCAGGATTGTAATCGTAGCCGTAAGAAGCCCAGCCTCCCCCTGTTGAATTATTATAGTTGACACTTCCAGCTCGCCAATTACATCCACTTGGAGTTTTCGGAAAATATATGTATATTTTGTTACCTATCATTTGCATATTATCAACGACTGCTTTATGAAAAGCCAGTGATGATTCCCGCTTCATTCGAGTTACCCCGTCAGCAATCATGGACTGATCACCT